>DASQZW010000156.1:0-32229 GCA_035638495.1 Terriglobales bacterium | reverse complement strand
CCAGGACCTGCACGTCCGGCTGCGGCGGGGCGACCGCGAGATCCGGGCGGTGCGCGGTCTCACGTACAGCGTGTCCGCGGGGAAGACGCTCGCGATCATCGGCGAGTCCGGGTCGGGCAAGACCGTCAGCTGCCGCGCGGTGATGGGTCTGCTGCCCCCGAGCGCGGTCGTGACCGGATCGGCGCGGCTCGACGGGAAGGAGCTGCTCGGACTGCCGTCCGCGGAGATGCGCGAGCACCTGGGCGCGGACCTGGCCATGGTCTTCCAGGACCCGGTCCGCTCACTCGACCCGACGATGCGGATCGGGGTCCAGATCACGGAGGCGATCCACGAGCACCTGCCCTTGAGTAATGGCGAGGCCCGCCGGCGCGCGGTCGAGCTGCTGGAGAGGGTCCGCATCCCGCTGGCCGCGCGGCGCTTCCACGAGTACCCCCATCAGCTTTCCGGGGGGATGCGCCAGCGGGTCATGATCGCGATCGCGCTCGCCTGCCACCCGAGGCTGCTGATCGCCGACGAGGCGACGACGGCGCTCGACGTCACCACGCAGGCCCAGATCATGGAGCTGCTGCTCGAGCTGCAGCGAGAGCTGGGCATGGCGCTGATCTTCATCAGCCACGACCTGAGCCTGGCCGCGTCCTACGCGGACGAGGTGATGGTGATGTACGCCGGCCGTGCGGTCGAGCTCGCGCCGACCCGCACGCTGTTCGCGCACGTCCGGATGCCGTACACGCGTGCCCTCCTGGACGCGATCCCGAGGCTGGACCGCCCGGCCCACGCGCTGCTGCCCACCGTGCCCGGTCAGCCCCCTGACCCCTCGACCCTCCACGCCGGCTGCTCGTTCGCCGAGCGCTGCCCGAACGTGCGGCCCGCCTGCAGGGAGACCGCGCCGCCCCTGGAGCAGCACCAACCGGACCACTTCTGGGCGTGCTGGAACCCGTGCCGGGAGGACGGCGGGGAATGAGCGCGGCCCAGGCGCCCCTGCTCGCCGTCAGGGACCTGGTCCAGGAGTTCGAGGTCCGGGGCCGGGGCGGGGTCAAGGCGGGGGTCGTGCAGGCGGTGTCGGGCGTCTCGTTCGACGTGCAGCCGGGGGAGACGCTCGGCATCGTCGGCGAGACCGGCTCGGGCAAGTCGACACTCGCCAGGGCTGTGCTGCAGGCGCCGCGCCCCAGGTCCGGGTCCGTGGTCTTTCGCGGCGCCGACCTGGTCAAGCTCCGCGGTCGGACTCTGCTCGAGGCGCGCCGCCAGCTGCAGATGGTGTTCCAGGACCCATACGCGTCGCTGGATCCGCGGTGGCGCGTCGACGAGATCGTGAGCGAGCCGCTGGTGGCGCACCGGGTGGGGGACGGGGCCGACCGTCGCGGCCGGGTCGCCGAGCTCCTGGACCTGGTCCGGCTCGACCCGCGGAGGTACGCCGGGCGACGGCCCCGCGAGCTGTCGGGTGGCGAGTGCCAGCGCGTGGCCATCGCCCGCGCCCTGGCGCTCTCGCCGGCGCTCATCATCTGCGACGAGGCGGTCTCCTCGTTCGACGTGCTCATCCAGGCGCAGGTGCTGAACCTGTTCGAGCGACTGCGGGTCGAGCTCCGCCTGTCCTACCTGTTCATCGCGCACGACCTCGCCATCGTGAAGCAGGTCAGCGACCGCGTCGCCGTCATGTACCTCGGGAGGCTCTGCGAGGTGGGACCGGCGGACGCGATGTACCGGCGGCCGCTGCACCCGTACACGCTCGCCCTGCTCACGTCGATCCCGGAACCGGATCCGCAGCGGGCGAAGCCGCTCCACGGCACGATCACCGGCGAGCCGCCGTCGCCCATCGATCCCCCCAGCGGCTGCCGCTTCCGCACCCGCTGCCCGCGCGCCGAGCAGCGGTGCGCGGAGGAGGTGCCGCCCCTCCAGGTCGTCGCCGGTGACCGGCAGGTGGCGTGCCACTTCCCGCTCGAACAGGACACGAGCCCATGAACGAGCCCGACGCGTCGTCGCTGCGATTGGCGATCGTGGTGGACGAGGCCTGCACCCGGATCTTCGACGCGTGGGAGGAGCGGGCCAGGGTCACCGCGCTGCGCGTCAATCCGGCCGTTTACGAGGCGGTCGCCGCGGCGAGGCCGGGCGAGGTCCGCCGTGGCTACCCGCTGATGCTCCTCGGCATGGAGCTGGTCCCCGACGAAGGAGTGGAGACGTACCAGCCGACCGTGGTTGCCAGCCGGGAGGCGAAGGAGGGCGCGTGCTGACCGAAGAGGAGAACGAGAGGCTGTGCCGGGTCGGGCCTGATACGCCGATGGGCAGGGTGCTCCGGCGGTACTGGACGCCGGCCTTCCAGCTCGGCGACCTGCCCGAGCCCGACTGCGCGCCGATCCAGGTCACGCTCCTTGGGGAGAACTTCGTCGCCTTTCGGGACACCAGCGGCAGGCTCGGCTTCCTGGACGAGCTGTGCATGCATCGCGGAGCGTCGCTCGTCCTGGGCCGCGTCGAGGACTGCGGCATTCGCTGCCTCTATCACGGCTGGAAGTACGCGGTCGACGGGACCATCCTGGAAACCCCGAACTTCCCCGGCTCCACGTTCAAGGACCGGGTGAAGCAGGGGAGCTACCCGGTGCGCGAGAGCGGGGGGCTGGCCTGGGTGTACCTGGGACCTCCCGGGACGGAGCCGCCGTTTCCGCACTTCCGCTGGGCGGCCGCTCCGCCGGACGAGATCGCCGTGAGCGAGATGATCCTGGACTGCAACTGGATGCAGGTGCAGGAGGGCTCGATCGACTCGTCCCACGTCGGAATCCTCCACCTGGACACGCTGGCGGTCACGGACGCCGGCCCCCGCACCGTGGGCTCCTTCGAGTTCGCCGGGCAGCCGTGGGATACCGGGATCTCCGCCCCGCCGAGGAGGCTGGGCCTGGGCTGGCCCAGCCAGGACAACGGGCCCAAGATCGAGGTGGAGCACACCCCGTTCGGCTTTCACTACGCCGCGCTCAGGGACGCCACCGAGCCGGGCAAGCAGTACGTGCGGGTCACGGCGTTCGTCATGCCGTACACGGCCTTCATCGCCGGCACGACCGGTTCGGTCATCGTCGTCCCCAGAGACGACACGAGCTGCTCGCTGTACCTCGCCGCGAACGTGCCGAGCGGCGCCAACGGCCGTGCCGCGGGCGGGGGCATGAACCGGGGAATCGATCCCTCCGTCTGGGGGCCGGAGCGGGGCAACCGGCGCCTGCGGCTCCCGGCCCAGGACCGCGAAGCGATGGCAACGGGCAGGAGCTTCGCCGGGTTCCGGGGCGGCAACCGGATCCAGGACGCTGCGGTGCAGATGTCCGAGGGGATCATCTACGACCGCCGCAAGGAGCACCTGGTCCCGGCCGACCTGGCCATCATCCGTATGCGGCGACTGCTGACCGACTCGATCAAGCTGGTGGAGGAGGGGAAGAAGCCGCTCGGCCTCGGCGAGGGCTACGACTTCTCCAACGTCAGCGGCGCGGCGGCGGTCATGGATGTCGGCGCCCGCTGGCAGGACCTGGTGCCCGGCAACCTCGGCGAACCGGCGCGGGCGACGCTCGTGGACGAGGTGACCTAGCGTCCCGGTCTGCGATCGCCCTGTTCAGGACTTGGCCGCGCGGACCAGCACGCCCCGCTTCGTCAGCCAGAGCGGCAGTTCCGCAGCCTCGGCCCGTTCGGCGGGCACGGAGTTGTGCCGGCAGTAGGCCCGGACCTCGCCGCGCGTTTCGAGCGGGAAGAACCTGCCGTCCCAGCGCTGTGCCTCGACGTGCTCGAAGACGGACGCGACGATGGCGACCGCCTCCTCTGCGTCGAACGGCGACGGTGGGAATCCCTCCCACATGATCTCGGGGTCGTTGTCGCGTGCCGAGGTCGACGCGTAGTAGCGGCCACCGGGACGGAGGACCCGCCAGGCCTCGCGGACCGCGATCGCCGGATCCTCCAGGTGGTAGAGGCACCAGAGGTGGGTCACCTCCGCGAACGCGTCATCGCGGAACGGCAGCGTGCGCATGTCCGCCAGCACAACCGGCCGGTGGGGATTCTTCTCCAGCTGCCTGCGGGACGAGTCCGCTCCGATCCACGCCGCGCGGCCGTCGATGACCGTTGCCAGCCGACCCTCTCCGCAGCCGACATCGAGGACCGGCCCAAGCAGTTCGGGCGCGACGATCTCGTGGACGTCCCGCGGCGACTCCCAGGACTCCCAGCGCTGGGGGTCCGAGTCGTAGTCCGGTTGGAGCGCCGCCACAGACTGAATCTAACAGCGGCGTCCAGGCACCCGTCCAGGACCGGTGGGCACGGCGGAGCTCGAGCACGTCGTCGCCGGACGACCGCTCCGCGGCGTCGAACGCCCGCGGTCAGCGATCCCCGACGGCATAGGCGGCCAGGAACACGCGGACCGCCGCGTCGGCGAGATTCGCGCCGTCGATTCCTCCGGCGGCCTCCGCCGGGGGCAGGAACATCCCGCGGTCCAGCGGTACGCCCAGGACCAGCCAGGCGAAGTGCTGCGCGGCAAGCAGGGGATCGTCCGCGCGCAGCCGGCCGGCGTCCGCGAGCTCCTGCAACAGCGAGGCCAGGACGCGGTACACGCGCTCGGGCACTCGCTCGTAGTAGCTGCGCGCAAGCTCCGGGAACCTCCCGGCCTCTGCCAGCACCAGCCGGCGCAGCTGGAGGACCTCCGGCTGGACCACCAGGCCCACATACATCCGCGCGACCCGCCGCAGCCCCTCCTCGAGCCCGTCCGCCTCTCGGAACGTCCGGACCAGGCCCGCAGCGAACTCCTCGACGCGCTCCGTGTTGGCGAGGACGAGGTCGGCGAAGAGCTGCTCCTTGCTCGGGAAGTGCGTGTAGATCGTCTGCTTCGAGATCCGGGCCGCGGCGGCGATCTCGTCCATGCTCGTGCCCTGGTAGCCCTTCTCCAGGAAGAGCCGGGCCGCGGCCTCCCGGATGGCTCCGGCGCTGCCGAGTCGGGGCGCCCTTCGGCGCGGTTCGGCGCTGCCCATCAACTCTCGCATAGTACTTGACTGACCAGTACCCATGTGATCATACTAGCGATGCGGTACTGAGCAGTCCAGTACAGAATGGAGGTCTTCGAGATGCTGAACGCAACTCTCGGTCAGCCCGGCGGTCTGGCGCGGGCCTGCGACCCCGCGGCCCGCGTGACGCGGTCCCTGCTCGGCTGGGGCGCCGTGGCCGGCCCCTTCTACGTGGCCGTCGTCCTGGGGCAGGCCCTCCTGCGTCCCGGCTTCGACCTCGCGCACGACGACGCGAGCCTCCTCAGCAACGGCGGCCTTGGCTGGATCCAGATCGCGAACTTCCTGCTGACCGGCGCGATGGTGATCGCCTGCGCGGTCGGCGTGCGCCGCGCGCTGGGCGGCGGCGCGAAGGCCGGCACCTGGGGCCCGCTCCTGCTGGGCCTCTTCGGTCTCGGGATGATCGGAGCCGGCGTCTTCGTCGCCGATCCGATGAGCGGCTTTCCTCCGGGGACGCCCGCCGGCAGGCCGGAGTCCATCAGCCTGCACGGCACGCTCCACATCGTCTCGGCGGGGATCGGCTTCCTCGGGCTCGCCGGCGCCTGCTTCGTCATCGGGCAGCGCTTCGCGGGTGAACGGCGCCCGGCGTGGGCGTGGTTCTCGCGCGTGACCGGCGTCCTCTTCCTGCTCGGATTCGCCGGGCTCGCGTCGGGGTCGGCCAGCGCCATCGTCGTCCTCGCCTTCTGGGCGGTCATGCTGCTGGCATGGGGGTGGCTCGCGGCGGTGGCGGTGAACCTCTCCCGGCGCGCTGGAGGGATCGCGTGATGGTGTCTCTCGAATCGTGCGTCACCGGGCACGACTGACGCGGGACGGGGGGCCGCCTGTGAGGGCGGTCCCTACCGCGATTGTTTGGGGGGCGTTCTCAGACGTGCAACCGCCGGCGGGTGCACGGAATCCCGCGCGGCGACGAGCTCCGCGATCGTTCCGGCTGCGAAATTCATGCGTTCTAGGCTCGCATACCCGGTAGCGTTCGCTCGTGCTGCGCAGCGAAGCCAGCGACTCTGCGGAACGTGCGGACTTCGACCGCGACCTGGAGCGGCTGGCGCTCATGGGCGACCCCGTTCGTCGCGCCCTGTACCGGCACGTGGTCGAGCAGGGCGACTACGTCGGTCGTGACGGCGCGGCCGCCGCCCTGGGCATCGCGCGCAGCCTGGCGGCATTCCACCTGGACAAGCTCGCCGACGAGGGGCTCCTCGAGTTCGTCTACCGGCGCCCGGAGGGACGCACGGGTCCCGGCGCCGGCCGCCCGGCCAAGCTCTATCGACGATCCGGGCGGGAGCTCGCGATCAGCCTGCCTCACCGCGACTACCAGCTGCTCGCGGAGCTGCTGGCCGGCGCCCTCGGTCCGGATCTGCCCCCGGACGTGGGGCTGCGCCTGACCGACGCGGCGCGCCGCACCGGCGCCGCGCTGGCGGTCGAGGCGCGGCGGCTCGCCGCGTGGCGGCCCAGCCGCCGGCGCCTGGTCGAGGCGGGTCTCGAGGTCCTGAGACGGCAGGGCTTCGAACCTCGCTCATGTGACGGTCAGGTGACGCTCCGCAACTGCCCCTTCCAGGCGGTGGCGTTCGCCCATCGCAGCGTGGTCTGCCCCATGAACCGGGGCCTGATCGAGGGTTTCGTCGAGGGCCTCAGGGTGCGCGGCGTGACGGTCACCTGCCAACCGAGCGGAGACGGCTGCTGCGTCACGCTGCGTTTCGACTCCTGACCCCACTCCCCGACAAGTAAGGCCGCTCTCATCGCCGGCTCATGGTGCGCGGAAGATCGCCGCCAAGCATGCAGTGCATGAGCAGCACCGCGCGATTCACCTGGCTGGTGGTGGGAGCGGTCGCGATCACCCTGATCGCGGCGGCCGCCATCTCCGCCGCCATAGATGGGGGCAACACCCTGCCGACCCTCGCCCATCGGGTCGCCGTCCGCGCCGTCACCGGAGGCGACCCGCAGCCTGGCCAGGACCGGACCCGAGACCCGGCTCCGACGGCGCTGCCAGCACCGGAGCCGACCGTGGACGTCGAGCAGGACGAGGCGGAGCCCGAGCCGGGCGAGGACCGGGACCGCGACGGCGAGCGGGCCGCCGTCACGACGGCGGTGGCCCCGTCGATGGGCAGCGGCCGCGGTCCCGGGGACGGTCACGATTCGAGAGACGGACGTGACCAGGGCGGCGACCACGCCGGTGGGAGGGGGTAAGAAGGAGCCGCCTACCCCGCGGCAAAGGAGGACCAGGCCGCGCCTGGTCCTCCGCACCGCCTCCCTGCCACGCGCCGAGCCTCGCGAGGCAGGGCCCGCGCGGCTCTATCAGAACTCTCCACTTGTCTTAGTCGACCGCACACATTATTGAGCGCTCTTCCGCAACTCGCGTCCCCCCGGGTGAGGTGCTCGGCGGACTCGCTAAGTCCAGTCGCGAATAATGAAAGAGGTTTGGGCTTCATGGTTCATCGCGGACAGGCGATGCTGCTCGCGGTCGTGGCCGGACTGGCGGCCACCATCGTCGGCATCGTCGCGATGAGCGGCACCGGGATCCCCGCCAGGGTCCTGGCCCGCGCTGGCTCCGTCGCCGCTCCGGCGACCGGCATCCCGAGCAGGATCACGATCGGCAGCGCAGCGCCCGCGGCCGGCGCTTCACCCGCGGGCACGACCCGGCCTGGCGTGGGAGCCCCCGAGTCGCCGGGAACGGGCTCCACGACGCTCGTCTCCCCCAACGTGTACACCTATCCGCCGGACGACCGCGGCCGCGATGGGATCCCCGGTCCCTCCCCCAGCGCGGGCTCCGGCGGCGGGTCGGGCGATGGCGGGTCAGGGGGCCACCACGGCTGACCCGGTGCTGATCCTGGTTGCGGAGGACGAGCCCGACATCGCGTCATTCCTCCGCAGGGGCCTCACGGCCGAAGGCTACGAGTGCGTCGTCGCCGGTGACGCCGAGACGGCCCTCTCCGTCGCCAGGACCAGGCCGGTCGATCTGGTCCTGCTCGACCTGATCCTCCCCGACCGCAGCGGACTGGACGTGCTGCGCGTGCTGCGGGCTCGGGATCCGCGGCTGCCCGTCCTGATACTCACCGCGCGGGAGGACGTCGACACCAAGATCATGGGGCTCGACCAGGGAGCGGACGACTACCTCACCAAGCCGTTCGCGTTCGACGAGCTGCTCGCCCGGATCCGCGCCCTGCTGCGGCGCGAACAGGCCACCTCCAACGCGGTGCGCGCCGGTGAGCTGGCTCTCGACCTCAGGGAGCGGATCGTGCGCAGTCCGCACGGCCAGGCGACGCTGAGCATGCGCGAGTCGGCGCTGCTGGAGGTGTTCCTCCGCCATCCCAACCAGGTCCTCTCGCGCGGTCAGATCACGAGCACCGTGTGGCCACAGGGTTTCGACATCGAGACCAACGTGGTGGACGTCTACATCGGCTACCTGCGGCGGAAGGTGCCGTGGCCATCGGACGTCGTCCTGGAGACGATCCGCGGGGCGGGCTACCGGTTGAAGGCCGACTGAGACCACGGTGGCGCCCACGCTCAGCCTGCGGGTCCGGCTGACGCTGATCTGGTCGGCGGTTTCCCTGGTGGTGCTCCTGGGTCTCGAGCTGGTCACGATCGCGACGCTCAACGCGCAGATGAACGGCACCGTCGACCGGGACCTCGCGCTCGAGGCGCGCCAGTACCAGCAAACCGTGGCCGGCGCATCGGACCTGGCAGACCTGCGCACGCGAGCACAGGACTTCCTCCGGCAGGACTCGGACTCCGGCTCGGGATTCGCCGCCGTGTACCTGATTCGATTCGCGGACGGCTCCCGGCTGACCAACACGGGCGACACCGTCCTCCAGGCGACCATGGCCGCCGTGGCATCCCGCCCCGGAGTGCCCGTCACGACGCACGCTCCGCGCGTCGGTGATATTCGGGTCGTCACGATCCCGGTCGAGCAGGGCACACGCCATCTCGCCGACGTGTCGATCGCGGTGCCGCTGTCCGGCGTGCAGTCCACCGTGGACGCTGTGCTGGGTCCGCTCGTGGTGGGCAACGCCCTCCTGGTCGGGGCGGGTGCGGTCCTGGCCTACGTGATGATCGGCAGAACGCTGGCCCCGGTGCGCCGGATCACCACGACCGCGGCGGGCATCAGCGAGGGCGATCTGGGCCGGCGCATCGGCTACCGCGGACCCCGTGACGAGATCGGACGCCTGGCCGAGACGTTCGACGCGATGGTGAGCCGCCTGCAGAGGGGCTTCGAGCAGCGCCAGTCCTTCTACGCACTGGCCTCCCATGAGCTGCGGACTCCGCTCACCATCGTCAAGGGCCACCTCGAGCTCCTCCGAAGAGAGCCGCGGCAGAACTCGGCCGAGATCCAGGAGACGCTCGACATCGCGCTGAAGGAGGTGGACCGGATCAGCGGCGACGTCAGCGACATGCTCCTGCTTGGACGCATGCTGCTCGGGCACTCCGGCCGGCGGAGACGGGTCGATCTCGTCGAGATCCTGGCCGTCATATACCACAAGGCTCGCGGGCTGGCGACGCGCGAGTGGCGCCTGGATGGGACCGAACCCGTTCCTGTGATGGCCGATCCCGAGCAGCTCGGCCGCGCGCTGCTCAACCTGGTGACCAACGCCCTCGGCCATACCGGCGACGGCGACGTGATTCGTCTGGCGGCTCGCGTCGTGGGTGGGATGGCCGAGATCGAGGTGGCGGACTCGGGCCACGGGATTCCAGCGGAGCACCTGCCCCACGTCTTCGACCCGTGGTACCGCGCCGGCCGGCGCGACGAGAAGGTCGGCGGACTCGGACTGGTCATCGTCCGCGAAGTCGCCGTCGCCCACGGCGGCAGCGTGCACGCGGTGAGCGCCGCCGGAGAGGGCGCAACGTTCACGATGCGGCTCCCCCTGGCCGCGCTCGAGCCCGCGGGCAGCGCCGCTCTCGACGCATGACGCCGCGTCACCCGAGGGGCGCCGGATCTACACTCGACATCCGCATGGGCGACCTGGACGAGGCCACCGAACGGGACATCCAGGATCTGCTCGACCGCTTCCTGAGCGGGCGGCCTCCGCACACGGTCCAGGCGTACTCGGCCGACCTCGAGGACTTTGCCGGCTTCAGAGGCCGCCCACTGCCGGACGCGGCCCGCCACCTCCTCGCGGCCGGCCCGCACGCCGGCGGCCGGCTCGTGCTCGCCTATGCCACCGACCTCCGACGGCGTGGTCGGGCGCCGTCGACCATCGAGCGGCGCCTGCACACGCTGCGTTCGCTGGTGCGCCTCGCCGCGGACAGCGGTCTCGTCAGCTGGTTGCTCGAGCTCCCACACGACGACCAGATCGCCGCAAGCCTCCCCGAGGGTTCCGCCGACGTTGCGTACGTGCTCCCGCGACACCCCGCAGAGATCGACCGCCTCGACCTTCAGCACTACGCACTCGCCTCGGCCCTGGGAGCCAACTACCTGGCGCCGGTGAGCCGGCCTGCGACCGTGCTCGACGTCGGAGCGGGAACGGGGCAGTGGGGCTACGATCTCGCGACCGAGTACCCCGAGGCCATGGTCATCGGTCTCGATCTGAAACTCCCCAAGCCGGGCGGGCCGGCCGCCTACCGGCCGGTGCTGGGCAATGTGCTGCAGGGGTTGCCGTTCCGCGACTCCACCTTCGACTTCGTCCACCAGCGCCTGCTGTTCTCCGGCATCCCGGTGGCGGCGTGGCCCGCCGCGGTGCGCGACCTGGTGAGGATCAGCAGGCCGGGCGGCTGGATCGAGCTCGTCGAAGGTGCGACGCGCTTCGAGCCCGCCGGTCCGGCCACCGAGCGGCTCACGGAGCTGCTGCTGCGGCTGAACCGCTCGACCGGCCTCGACTCCGAGTCCGTCGTGTTTCGCTCGCTGGACGGCTACCTGCTCGACGCGGGCGTTCGAGACGTGACGCGCCGGACGGTCGACATGCCGCTCGGTGAGTGGGCGGGCACCGTCGGCTCGCTCATGGCGTCGGATATCCGGGCGCTGTTCACTCGCGTCAGTCCGGTGTTCACCGCGCGCTTCGACGTTCCGGCGTCCGAGTGCGTCGAACTCGTGCGCGCCGCCCAGGTCGAGTGGGAGGAGCATCACACGACCTATCGCATGGCCCGGGCATGGGGCCGGAAGGCTGTCTGAGGTCGAGGGGACGAGCGATGAACAGGACCAGGGCGCTGGTGCTCGCGTTCTTCGCGGTCTACTGGGTCGTGGTCGTCGCCCTGCTGCTGTTGGCGCGGCCGGTGTACGACCAGATTCTGAGTCTGTCGGGCAATCAGACGCAGGCCGAGATTCCGGCGCTCGTGGTCCTGTCCGTCCTCTTCGGAGTGCTCTCGACCGGTGTGATCCGCGGCTGGCGGTGGACGTTCTGGGTGATCCTGGTGGTCTTCATGGCGGGCCTCCTGCGGGCGCTCTACGCGGCACTGCAGTTGACGGGGATCGTGCCGCATCGAGGGCCGATCTGGTACGTCGTGCTGCCGGCACCGGTTGGGCTGGTCCAGTTCTGCATCGCGCTGCTCATGCTCGCCGGCTCCGGCAAGGTGGGGGGCTGGGGTCGCCGAGCTTCGTCGGAGTGAAGTTGGCGACCTGGCGGTCGAGAGTCGCTGACGCCGGCCCAAGGGTCGAGCGCCTCGCGTCGGGCATCCGATCAGCCGACATACGCCGCGAGATGCTCGCCGGTGAGGGAGGTGCGGGCCGCGACCAGGTCCGCCGGCGTGCCCACGAACACCACCCGGCCGCCGTCGTGCCCGGCGCCCGGGCCGAGGTCGATGATCCAGTCGGCGTGTGCCATCACCGCGAGGTGGTGCTCGATGACGATCACCGACTTCCCGGCGTCCACCAGCCGGTCCAGCAGTTCGAGCAGCTGCTCGACGTCAGCGAGGTGCAGGCCGCTGGTCGGCTCGTCGAGCACGTAGACGCCGCCGTCGGTGGCCATCTGGATCGCCAGCTTGAGCCGCTGCCGCTCACCGCCGGAGAGCGTGGTGAGCGGCTGGCCGAGGCTCAGGTACCCGAGCCCGACATCCGCCATCCGGGCCAGGATGGTTCGCGCGGCCGGGGTCCTGGCCTCCCCGCCGTCGAAGAACTCCAGCGCCTCGATGACGGACATCGCGAGCACCTGGCTGATGTCCCGCCCGGCGAGCCGGTACTCCAGCACGCTGGCCTGGAACCGTTTGCCCTCGCACTCCTCGCACACGGTCGCCACCTCGGCCATCATCGCCAGGTCCGTGTAGATGACGCCGTTGCCGTTGCAGTTCGGGCAGGCGCCCGCGGAGTTCGCGCTGAAGAGCGCGGGCTTGACGCCGTTCGCCCGGGCGAACGCGGTTCGGATCGGGTCGAGCAGCCCCGTGTAGGTGGCCGGGTTGCTGCGCCGCGAGCCGCGGATCGGCGCCTGGTCGATCGAGACCACGCCGGCCCGCTTCGGGATGGAGCCGTGGACGAGCGAGCTCTTGCCCGAGCCGGCGACTCCGGTGACCACGCACAGCACGCCGAGCGGGATGTCGACGCTGACGTTGCAGAGGTTGTGCAGGGTCGCGTCGCGGATCTCGAGCCTGCCGGTCGGCGTGCGGGTGCCGGGCTTGAGCCCGGCCCGGTAGCCGAGGTGCCGGCCGGTCAGCGTGTCGCTGGCCCGCAGGCGCTCGACCGTACCGGCGAAGCACACCGTGCCGCCCTGTGCACCGGCTCCCGGGCCGAGGTCGACGACGTGGTCGGCGATCGCGATCACCTCCGGCTTGTGCTCCACCACGAGGACGGTGTTGCCCTTGTCCCGCAGCCGCAGCAGCAGCCGGTTCATCCGCTGGATGTCGTGCGGATGCAGGCCAACGGTCGGTTCGTCGAAGACGTACGACACATCCGTGAGGCTGGAGCCCAGGTGGCGGATCATCTTGGTGCGCTGCGCCTCACCGCCGGACAGGGTTCCCGACGGCCGCTCGAGGCTGAGGTACCCGAGCCCGATCTCGATGAAGGAGTCGAGCGTCTGCCGCAGGTTTGCCAGCAGCGGGGCCACCGACGGCTCATCGATGTCCCGCACCCACTCGGCGAGATTGTTGATCTGCATGGCGCAGGCGTCCGCGATGTTGACGCCGTCGATCCGTGAGGCGAGCGCCGCCTGGTTGAGCCGGGTGCCGCGGCACTCCGGGCACGCGGTGAAGGTGACAGCGCGCTCGACGAACGCACGGAGGTGCGGCTGCAAGGCCTCCTTGTCCTTCTGGAGAATCGACTTCTGCACCTTCGGTACGAGGCCCTCGTACGTCAGGTTGATGGACTCGATCTTGACCTTGACCGGCTCCCGGTACAGGAAGTCGTGGAGCTCCCGCTCGGTGTAGTCGCGGATCCGCTTGTGCGGGTCGAGGAACCCGGAGGAGGCGAAGATGCGCACCAACCAGCCGTCGGCCGTGTAGCCGGGGACGGTGATCGCGCCCTCGGCGAGCGACCTGTCGCGGTCGAACAGCTCGTCGAGGTCGATGTCGGTGACCCTGCCGATGCCCTCGCAGCGGGGGCAGGCGCCGGCCGGCAGGTTGAAGCTGTAGTGGAACGCCGGCCCGGCGCTCGGCACCCCCAGTCGGCTGAAGACGATCCGCAGCATCGCGTTGGCATCGGTGGCGGTGCCCACAGTGGACCTGGAGTTGGCGCCCATCCGCTCCTGGTCGACGATGATCGCGGTGGTCAGCCCTTCCAGGAGGTCGACGTCGGGCCGGGCCAGGCTGGGCATGAAGCCCTGCACGAACGCGCTGTAGGTGTCGTTGATGAGTCGCTGCGACTCGGCGGCGATGGTGGCGAAGACCAGCGAGCTCTTGCCGGAGCCGGAGACGCCGGTGAAGACCGTGAGCCGGCGCTTCGGGATCTCGACGCTGACGTTCCGCAGGTTGTTCTCCCGAGCGCCGTGTACCCGGATGACATCATGGCGGTCGGCTGGGTGCATTCGTGCCAGGGTAGCCACTCCCGCGCGCCGGTTTCACCGGGCGTGTCCGACGCGTCGGGCACCGCCGCAGCCGGGGGAAGGAGGGCAGCCTCGCTCCAGCGCCAGCCGAACCAGGAATCAGCGCAGCGGCTTGAACGCCGCTCGGACCTCGGTCGCGAACAGCTCGGGCTCCTCCCAGGCGGCGAAGTGGCCGCCCCTGCTGGCCTCGTGGAAGTAGGTGAGGGTGGGGTATCCCTTCTCGACCCAGCTGCGCGGGGCCGCGAAGATCTCGCCCGGGAACGTCGTGAAGCCGACCGGGAGCTTGACCTGCGGGGGAGGCTGTCCGGCGGCAAGGGCCTGGGCTCGCCCGCTCTCCCAGTACGACCGGGCCGCCGAGGCACCGGTGCCCGTCAGCCAGTACACCGTGACGTTGTCGAGGATGTGGTCCCGGGTGAGATTGCCGGATGGCTGCCGGTCGACAAAGGCGCGGGAGATCTTGTAGTAGGCGTCGGTGTCGTGGTCGAGCATCCAGCCGGCCAGGGCGACAGGTGAATCCAGCAGGGCGTAGCCGATCGTCTGCGGCCGCGTTGCCTGCTCCAGGAAGTAGCCGAAGCCGCTCTCCCTGAATGTCTTGGTCTGCTCGAGCGCCGCGCGTTCCTGATCGGTTTCCGCCGGCATGGCACCGCCGCCGAGCGCCGTCACGAGCAGGTTCATGTGGATGCCGGCCAGCCCCTCCGGGCCCTGGCGGCCCATGCTGTCGGTGATACTGGCGCCGACGTCGCCGCCCTGGGCGACATAGCGGGTATAGCCAAGACGGTGCATCAGCTCGGCCCAGGCGCTCGCGGTGCGGCCGGGGTTCCAGCCGATCTCCTTCGGCTCGCCGGAGAAGCCGTAGCCGGGCAGGGACGGCAGCACGAGGTGGAACGCGTCTTCTGCCCGTCCGCCGTGGGCGGTCGGGTCCGTGAGCGGGCCGACCGCCTCGAGCAGCTCGATCACCGAGCCGGGCCAGCCGTGCGTCATGATCAGCGGCAGGGCGTTCTCGTGCCGCGACCTGACGTGGATGAAGTGGATGTCCAGCCCGTCGATCTCGGTCTTGAACTGCGGCAGCGCGTTCAGCCTCGCCTCGCACCGCCGCCAGTCGTACTCGGTCGTCCAGTAGCGCGCGAGCTCCTGAACCGTCGCCAGCTGCACGCCCTGCGAGCGATCTGTGACCAGCTCCCTGGAGGGCCAGCGCGTCTCGGCGACGCGCCGCCGAAGGTCGGCGATCGCGTCTTCGGGCATCTCGATGCGGAAGGTACGGATCCGGGTGTCAACCGCGGGTCGTGAAGACATCGTCACTCTCCCTGTGGAGCTGCCAGGCTCTCGCGGCAGGCTTCGTTCGTAGTCACTCCTTTCTCTGCTGAGAAGCCCACGCTACCAAGCACCGGTGGCACGGCCAACACGGTTTCGGAAAGGTGTGCGGACGGCGGAATGCCGCCGGCGGCCGGTGGGCCACGGTGCCGCTGGTAGAGCGTCAGTTGACAAGAGCGGCGATCCATCCCAGCTCGGCGATCGCCGATTGTACGGACGACTTGTCTGGGCTGTGTCGCTGGAAACGGGCTCTGTCCCGTGCTGGAATGCACGAGCATCTGATGAACGCTGTCGTTCTCGAACTGGAGGTCTGATGGTGATACGTCGACTGCTGTCCCGGATCCCACGCGGCATGATGCTCGGCCTCGTGCCCGGTCTGCTCGTCATCGCTGCGTCCGGAGCGCACCCGGCCTACGCAACGACCGTCGCTGACATCATCAACGCCAACACCAAGTGTCTCGACTCGGAGAGCGGAACGCCGGTGATCGACGGGTGCAATCTCAGCCAACGGCAGGACTGGAAGCTCGTGAACGTGCCGAACCACCCCAACGACACCCTCATCCGCAACGACCAGACGGGTGACTGCCTCTCGATCCTGAACAACAACACGAACGCGGGCGCTCAGGTCAACACCCATACCTGCGACTTCAGCGGCGGCAATCCGTTCGAGCTGTGGACGGGCGAAGGCGCCACGGGGGGGTTCACCGAGATCGCCAACCGGGGGGACCTCGATGCCGGCCACAACCTGGTCATGCATCCGTCAGGCTGCGGGGCCGCGAACGACCTGCTGATCTTCATGAACGTTCCCAATCAGTGCAACGCGGATTTCTGGCGGCTCCCTCTGAGCTGACCGCACGACAGTGCCGCTGAGCGAGGGGGTCGCACGAGGCGACCCCCTCGCCGTCCCGGCCGCCGCTTCCGAACGGTAGCCAGGCGGTGGCGCAAAGAATGGCGTTGCGTTTCGGGTGCGGGTGCCGTACTCTTCCGCCTGACCCCGAGGGACACGCGCGAGGGGCCGGCGCGGAGCCGCAAGGCACAGCGTCGGACCAGCGAGGCGGTTCGTCGGGGTCACTCTTTTTTGAGCGCCGGTCGGGCAGTGCGAGACGACTCGAGGCTGGCCGTGTACGGCGTCAGTTGTCCTGGTCGAGGACCTCGTGCAGCTTGCGCGCGAAGGCCTCGGGTTGGCCGGGGTATCCGAACTCGCCGCCCACGAATCCGGCGTGATGGCTCGGGAACACCGTCGCCTGCTGACCGAGTCGTTCGGCGGTCGCCGCCGACGTGCGGGCGGTGAAGGTGCCGGCGGACTCCTCGCCGACCGCGATCACGATGCGTGTCGGCGCGGCGGCCAGCGCGTCGAAGTCGGGGTGATAGCTGCTGATCGCCGAGGACCGGTCCGACAGCAGCGGATCGTCACGGGAGCCATCGTCCGCGGCGGTCATCCCGAACTGGGCGGGATCCGGGGCTGGTCGTGCGAAGTAGTCGTCGGTGAACGCTCCCTGCCAGGAGGTCATCGCGATGAAGGCCGCCATGCCGGCACCGGCCCCCCTGGCGGCGTACGCGTCCCGAACGCCGGCGAGGGCGCGCTCGGCGGCATCCGCGTCCGGAAGCACGGGGACGAGGGGCGGCTCGTGTGCCACCAGGAGCGTCACGTCGTCGGGGTATGCCGCCACCAGGGCGAGCGCGGTCACCGCGCCGCCGCTGCTCGCGAACATCTCGACCGGGCCGACACCGAGGGCCCCGATGACGGCGTGCACGTCATCCGCCTGGACCGTGGGCGCGTTGTCGACCCGCCCATCCTTCCGGGTGCTGCGGCCGAGGCCGCGCGGGTCATACGTGATCACGGTGCGCTCGGGGAAGTGCGACGCCAGCGTGGCGAAGCCGCTGGCGTCCATCGGCTGGCCGATCATGAACAGCGGCGGGCGTCCGCCGGCGGTGGGCAGCGGGCCGCGGACGTCGTAGACGACGTCGGCCCCGGCGGTCTCGAGCTTGTGCGTGTTCATGCCTGTATCGACCTCTCCCGGTGGAATACTCAACGGACTCTACGCCACGGCGCGGACCGAGGACCTGCACGATCAGGCGGAGTGACTCCAGCCCGAGTGCAGGTCGGTCCGCGACAGAGCGCCGCCCTCCGGCTCGCCGGCGTCGAGCCGGGCCTGGCCACGATCGGCGGGCAGTACGATCGCGACATAGGACATGACGGCTGCCGGCCGGTGATTTCCGCGGCCGCGGGCAATGGTTTTCTCGTGGTTCGCACCGCACATCCAAACGCGCATTTCTCTGTGGACGAATGCCAATTGAATTTTGCGGAGGACACCCCTAGACTGTAAGCCCGCGTGTCGCCGCCGGGTCCGGGACGGCGGCCGCTGACAGGAACTGCGGTGTCGCGAGCGTGGCGCGAGACCGTGTCTCGGGTGGTTCCCTGAATCGAGTGTATCGGGAACCAATGGAAACTCACGGACCGCGATGGCGCTCGAATGCGTCTGCGTCGCCACGCAACCGCACTGGAAGACATGGCTGACAGGAGGACGCAGGATGATGTCGTCGTCCGATCGCTTCATCGTCGACTACCGGCCTCGCATGCCTGCCGACCGGCGCAAAGGCGTCGCAATCGTTGGCTGCGGTCAGGTGGCGCGCGACTGGCATCTTCCCGCCTATCGCAAGCATGGTTTCGAGGTCGTGGGCGTCTACGACGTGGACGCCCGCGCCGCACGCCTGGCCAGCGAGCGATTCGAGGTTCCGTGCGTGTATCCGAGCTTGAACGCCCTGCTCTCCGACCGCACCGTGCACGTCGTCGACATCGCCACTCGGCCCGACGTCCGCGTGGGCCTGATGCGACAGGCGATCGCGGCGGGCAAGCACGTGCTGGCCCAGAAGCCGCTCGCGCCGAGCGTGGCCGAGGCCGCCGCGGTCGTCGAGGAGGCGGAGCGGCGCGGGCTCCGAATCGCCGTCAACCACAACGGCCGCTGGTCGCCGCCCTGGCGCATCGCCACGCTGCTCATCGAGCGGGGGGCGATCGGCGACGTGATCGCCGTCACGCACCTCCACGACGCCTCGTTCGCCCGTGTCCAGGGGACGCACTTCGACGAGATCCCGCAGTTCGCGATCTACGACTACTCGATCCACTGGTTCGACATCACGCGCTGCTGGCTCGGCGACGCGGCGGTCGAGTGCGTCCGCGCCCGCTCGTTCCGCACGCCTCACCAGCCGGCCGCGGCGCGCACGCCGTGGGGCATGTGGGCCGAGATCGCGTACGACAGCGGTGCCAGCGCGGTGGTGCGCGGGGTCGGACACTCCCGGACCGGGACGCCCGGCCACCCGTTCTGGGTGCACGGCACCGAGGCGACCATCCGCGGCAACGTGCTCGGCGAGGACTTCCTGGAACTGGAGACCAGCGGCCGCAAGCAGCGCTACCTGCTCGAGGGGTCGTGGTACCCGGACGGCTTCGCGGCAACGCTCGGCGAGTTGATGGCCGCGGTCGAGGAGGACCGCGAGCCGTTCAATTCGGCCCGCCACAACCTGCTCTCGCTGGCCATGACCCTGGCGGCGGTCGAGTCCGCGGAGCGCGACGGCGCCGCCATCCCGATCGGGGGGCGATAGCCGTGCGGTCGCCCGCCATCTCGTTCACGGTCGGTACACGCGGCGAAGCCGCCGGCGGCCGCGACCAGGGTCGCTGGATGGGACTGACGGTGCTCCTCCTGGTCACGTTCATGGGCGTCGTGAACGTCTTCGTCGTCACGGCGGTGGCTCCGGCGATGCAGCGGGACCTCCACGCCGCGTTCGGCCAGGTACAGCTGATCATGGCCGGCTACGCCGTCGCCTACGCGACGGGCCTGGTCGCCGGCGGCCGCCTGGGTGACCTGTACGGCAGGAAGCGGCTGCTGCTGATCGGTCTGGCGGCGTTCCTGCTGGCGTCGCTCGCCGGCTCGGCCGCACCGAACGCCAGCGCGCTGATCGCCGCCCGGCTCGCCCAGGGGCTGGCCGCGGCGGCCGTGCTGCCGCAGGTGCTGTCGATCATCCAGGTCGTCTTCGCTGGTGGTGAGCGCGAGATGGCGATCGGCCTCTACGGCGTCACCGTGGGCCTGGCCACGATCGCGGGCCAGCTCTGCGGCGGCCTCCTGCTGGCGGCCGGAGGAGCCGTCGGCTGGCGACTGGTGTTCGCCGCGAACGTGCCTCTGGGCCTGCTCGCGGCCGGCGCCGGGATCCCGATCCTGCGGGAGTCCCGCGCCGCGGGCCCGGTGGCCCTCGACCTGGCCGGCGCGGGCCTGATGGGAGCGGGACTCCTGGCGCTCCTGGTTCCGTTCCTCGAGGGGCCCGTCTCCGGCTGGGGCCCGTGGAGCGGCGGCTGCCTCGCCGCCGCCCCACTGCTCCTGGCCGCGTTCGTCTGCCACGAGCGCCGGCTGGCGCTCCGGGGCGGCAGCCCGCTCCTGCCCCTGCGACTGTTCGCCGAGTCCGGCTTCGCGATCGGGATGGGCGCGGCGGCCATCTACTACGCGGGCAACGCCGGCCTGTTCCTGGTGCTCGCCTACTATCTCCAGTCCGGCCTGGGCCTCTCGGCGCTGGCCGCCGGGCTGACGTTCGCGCCGAGCGGTGTGGGCTATGCGGTGACCTCGCTCGCCGCCCGGCAGCTGCTGGCGCTGGCCGGCACCTGGGCGCCGGCGGCTGGAGCCCTCGTCATGCTGGCCGCCCTCCTCGGAATCGCGGCGATGACGCTGGCGGCGCCGGGCGAGTGGCTGGCCCTCGCTCCGCTCCTCGGCCTCGCGGGGCTCGGCTGGGGAATGGTCACGAACCCGCTGATGATCACCGTGCTCGCCCGCGTTCGGCGAATCGACGCCGGCGCGGCCGCGGGCGCCCTGCTCACGGTGGCGCAGGCCGCCGGTGCGCTGGGGGTCGCGGGGATGGGCGCCCTGTTCGTCGCCCTGCTGGGCGCCGGCCCGCAGGACCCGCGGGTCCACCTGCGGCCGGACCTGTTCTCACACGCGTTCGCCGGGGGATGCGTCGTGCTGGCCGGCCTGGCGACGCTCATCTTCGCGCTGGCGAGGCGACTCCCATCGTGAACCGAGCGGAGCCCCGTCACGAGCCGCTATGGTGGCGAGGCTCGCATGGTCGGGAACGCGCGGCTCCGGGTGGCGGTGATCGGGCTGGGGATCGGCGCACGCCACGCGGACCGGTACGCGAAGCTGGCGGATGCGCGGCTGACGGCGGTGTGCGACCGCCAGGAATCGCTCGCCGCGAACGTCGCGGCGCGGTACGGCTGCGCGGCGTCCACGGACGCGGAGCGCATGCTCGACGAGCACGCCCCCGACGCGGTGAGCATCTGCACGCCGCCGGCCACACACGCGGCGCTCACGGAGGCCGCCGCGGCGCGCGGTATCCACGTTCTGGTCGAGAAGCCGATGGCGCCGTCAACGGCCGACTGTGATCGCATGATCGCGGCCTGCCGGAACGCGGGAGTGCGGCTGATGGTCGGCCACAAGAAGCGGTTCGCACCGCCGTTCGTGCGGCTCCGCGAGCTCGCCGCGCCGGTGGGTCCGCTGGGCGCCGTGCGGCAGGTGATCGCCCGCTACGTGCACGGCGGCATGCCCGACAAGGACTGGTTCTGGGCGCGGAACGACGGGGGCGGACCGGTTCTCGAGAACCACGTCCACGCCGCGGACGTGCTCGGCTTCGTGGCCGGCCGGCCGAGCCGCGTCCACGCGGAGGGAGCGCTCCGCTTCGTGGAGGGCCGGGCCGGGCAGCTGAACCTGGCCGCCTACTCGGCCAGGTTCCTCGGACTGGAGCCGGGGCGGGATGTCGTCGTGTCCGTCGGCTACGGCATGGTCGGACCGATCCCGTTCCCGGTGCTCTGCGACGAGCACTGGCTCTTCGCGTGCGAGCGAGGCGTGGCCGAGGTGTCGGGACCGTTCGACAACCCGAGCCTGCTGCGCTGGGCGCCGCGGGGCGCCGGCGCGGCTGAGGACATCCGCGAGGAGCGGTGGCCCGATGCCGACCCCTTCCGCGGTGAGCTCGAGCACTTCCTCAACTGCGTTCGGCACGACCGTCCGCCGCGTGCGAGCGGGGAGGAGGCCAGGCACGCGGTGGAGTTCTGCCTGGCGGTCCAGGAGTCGGCGCGGAGCGGGCGGACGGTCGTCTTCGCGAACGGGAGCGACGCGTGCGAGCCTGCTGGAACCAGGTGACCGCGGGCCGGCAGCCGCCGGCGGACCCGGCTCGTGACCTCGCGGCCGTACGAGCCGGCGGCTGGGAGGCCGTCGAGCTGTGGCTCCCTCACTGGGACGCCCGGTTCCGGCCGGACGAGGACGCGGCGGCTCGGCGGCTGCTGGACGAATCGGGACTGGCGGTCGCCGGCGCGTGCGCGCAGGAGGGCCTGTTCTTCGCGCGCGGCGAGGAGCGGAGGCGCCGGCAGGACGAGTTCAGGCGCCGCCTGGAGCGCTGCGCCGCGCTGGGCGTGACCCACCTCGTGGTGGTGCCCGTGCCCCACCCGGAGGCCGAACGACCCGGCGAGGACGACCTGGACCGGGCGGCGGACAACCTGCGCGCGGCTGGTGCGCTCGCGCTGGCGAACGGCGTGGGCCTCGACATCGAGTTCCTGCGGGGCGCGCGGCTGGTCAACAACCTCCCCACGGCGCTGGACCTGGCCCGGCGAGTGGATCACCCCGGCGTGGGCGTGCTGCTGGACACGTACCACCTCTACGCGGGACCGAGCAAGCTCGAGGACCTGGACCTGCTCGAAGGCCCCGCAGCGCGGCTTCGCTTCGTCCACGTCAACGACGTGCCGGCGGTTCGACCGCGGGAGCTGTGGACGGACGCGGATCGGGTCCTCCCCGGCGACGGCGACCTGCCCCTGGAGCGGATGCTCGGCGCGATCCGCCGCTCGGGCTACGCGGGGGACGTGTCACTGGAGCTGTTCAACGCGGAGTTCGCGGCTCGCTTCGACCAGGATCCGGTTGCCGCGTCGGCGGAAGCCTTCCGCAGACTGTCCGGGCTGCTGGAAGCCGCCTGACCGGGCGCCCCCGGGTGCCTTCCCGCAGCGCCGTGGGGGCAGATGGTAGGTTGTCGGCCTCGGATGACGTCCGCTCCGTCCGTCGCCTCCCGCCCCCGCCGGCTCGCGTTCCTCGGCTGCGCCCACATCCACACCGATCGCTACGTGCGCCTGATCGGTCAGCGTGCCGACGTCACCACTGCCTGGGTCTGGGACCACGACGGCGAGAGGGCGTCGCGATACGCGGCCGCCACGGGGGCAGCGCCGGCGCCCGGGCCCTCGACCGTGCTGGCCGATCCGCAGGTGGACGGCGTCGTGGTCTGCGCCGAGACCGTCCGCCAGCGTGACCTGGTGCTGGCGGCCGTCCGCGCCGGCAAGCACATCTTCGTCGAGAAGCCGTTCGGCCTGGCGGCGTCGGATGCCGACGAGATGGCCGCCGCCGTGGATGCGGCCGGGATCACGTTCCAGGCAGGCTACTTCCACCGCGGGCATCCCGCCAACCGCTTCCTGCACGGCGAGATCGAGCGGGGACACCTGGGGAGGCTGACGCGCGCCCGCGTCTCGATGACGCACGCTGGGGCGCTGGAGGGCTGGTTCGACGGCGACTGGCGGTGGATGGCCGATCGCGAGCAGGCGGGCTTCGGCGGGTTCGGAGACATGGCCCTGCACGCAGTGGACGTCCTGCTCTGGCTCCTGGCCGGTGAACGGCGGCTGTGCCGCGTCACCGCGAGCGTCAGCGCGGTCAGCGGCCGCTACGAGCCCTGCGACGAGTACGGCGAGGGCCTGCTGGTCTTCGACGACGGGGTCATGGCGACCGTGGCGGCCGGATGGGCCAGCGTCGGCAACCCGGTCACTCTGGAGCTCTGCGGCACCGAGGGCCACGCCCATGTCGTGAACGACCGCCTGTACTACCGGAGCCGGCACGTCGAAGGCGCGAGCGGCCGCGAAGCCTGGCAGGATCTGCCCGATGCCCTCCCTCACGCGTTCGACCTGTTCTGCGACGCGCTGGCGGGGAGGAGCGACGTGGAGCTGGTGGGCGCCAGGGAGGCCGCGGCCCGCAGCGCCGTCGCACGGGCGCTGGACCAGGCCGCCCGGGACGGCGCCTGGATCGCGCTGGGGTAGCTTGCCGGCCCGGCGCCGATCACTGGGCTGATGACGATCATCAGGCAGTGAGGGCGAGGAGACCTTCCAGTGCTCGGGTGGTCCAGAGGGCGGCCATCGCCCGCTTGTAGTCCGCGGAGCCGCGCTGGTCCGACACCGGCGTGCACGCGGCCGCGGCAGCCGCCCCGGCGGACGCGAACACCTCGGGGCCCGGTGGGAGCCCGGCCAGGTCCGACAGGTCGACCAGCAGCGGATGCGGGTGCACACCGGCCAGGCCGATCGTCCCGCCGCGCACCAGGCCCGCCTCGACGCCCAGACGCACGGCCACGCCCACCGTCGGATAGTCGCTCTCGCTTCCTGGCGCGAAGCGGACGTACGTCGAGCGGTCGGCCGGTGACGGCGTCGCCACGACGATCCGCGTCAGCAGCTCGCCGGGGAGCACCGCCGTCTCGAAGGGGCCCGCGAAGAAGTCCCGCAGCGGAACGCGGCGCACCTTTCCCGGGACCTCGAGGCGGACGATGGCGCCGAGCGCGAGCAGGACCGGGGGCAGGTCCTGGCGCGGGTCGGCGTGCACCAGGTGACCGCCGAGGGTGGCCACCGCACGAACGCGCGGGTTGCCCACCCGTGCCGCAGCCTCGGCCAGCGCCGGGTGGGCCGACCGCACGGCCGGTGAGGAGGCGAGCTCGGCCAGCGTCGTCGCGGCACCGATCGAGAGACCGCCGTCCGGGTCGGCCGCGACGCCCCGCATCTCGCCGATGCGGCCAAGCCAGACCAGGCGGCCGGGAGCGATCAGCCCCTGCCTGACCAGCAGCCCGACCTGCGTGCCGCCTCCTACCGCCAGGGCGCCGTCGCCGGCCAGGTCCCGCAGGGCCTCGGCCACGCTCGCCGGCGCCAGGAACTCAGGGACCAAGTGCCCCCCTCACGGCTTCGACGATCGAGCGATAGCCCGTGCACCGGCAGAGATTCCCCGCCAGGAACTCGCGAACGGCGCGCTCGCCCGGGTCGCCGCCGCGGAGCCGGAGGGCCGCCGCCATCACGACCTGGCCCGCGGTGCAGGCGCCGCACTGCACGCCCTCCTGCTGGACGAATGCGGCGATCACCTCCGGGTATCGTTGGGCGACGCCCTCGACCGTCCAGACCTGTCTGCCGTGCGCGCAGCCGGCCAGGTAGATGCACGAGCTGACCGGGTCGCCGTCGACCAGCACCGTGCAGGCGCCGCAGACGCCGGCGCCGCATCCCTCCTTCGTGCCCGTGAGACCCCGCTGCCGGACGACGTCCAGCAGGAGGGCGTCCCCGGCCACCTCGACCGCGAACGGCTCACCGTTCAGCGCGAACTCGAGTCTCACTCCACACCTTCTCGGCGGTGATCGGGAGGTCGCGGACGCGCACGCCCACCGCGCCGGCCACCGCGTTGGCGATGGCGGCGGCGGTCGGCACGTTGGCCAGCTCGCCGACCGCCTTGACGTCGAGCGCGCCGATGCCGCGGCCCCCCTCCACCAGCACGGTCCGCCAGTCGGGCACGTCGGCCGGGCCGGGGATCCTGAACTCGCCGAGGCCGGCCGCCCAGACTCGTCCCTCGCGGATCAGGAGGTCCTCCAGACAGGCGAGGCCGAAGCCCATCGCCGCCCCGCCTTCGAGCTGCATCAGGTGAGCCGCCGGGTTGACGACCGCCGCCACGTCGGCCGCCGTGACCACCTCCAGCACGCGGACCTGGCCGCTGCCCGGGTCCACGGCCACCTGGGCGATCTGGACGCAGAACGACGTCACCGGCGGCACGTTCGCCGGCTCCACCACGACGGTCACCGGCTCGCGGTCGGCCTCCTCGAACGCCGCCGCCGCCTGGGCCACGGCGACGCTGAGCGCCGCGGTCACCCGGCTCCCGCCCACCCCGTCGTCCGGCGGCAGCTCCGCGGTCGACACCTGGCGGACCTCCACCTGGTCCGGCTCGACGCCGAGCAGTCGCGCGAGACCCTCGCGGACCACGGTGTGCGACCCGCCGCCCTGCTCGGGCAGCGCGGTCTCGGCCACGATGCCGGTGCCGGCGCCGGCCTGGCGCAGGCGCAGGCTCGACCGGCCCGGCCTCGTCGGCCGGTCGTAGAGGGCGATGCCGCGCCCGAGGCGCCAGCCGGGAGGCGCCCGGAGCGTCCGCACGGCGGCCGTCGCGGCCTCCAGCGTCTCCAGGCCGCGGACCTCGGCGAAGGTGGCGCCCCACGGGCTCGTCTCGCCGCTCCGCAGCAGGTTGCGACGCCGCATCTCGACGGGATCCAGGCCGGCCTCGACGGCGAGCTCGTCGAGCGCCGACTCGAAGGCGAACACCGCCTCCGGCCCGCCCGGCGCGCGCATGTGACCGCGCGGGACCGTGTGCGTGTACGCGATGCGGACCTCGACCGCGGCCGCCGGGATGCGGTACGAGCTGCCAAGGACCTCGAGCCCATGCAGGCTGACCGTGGGGATCGGCTTGAACCCGGCGTACGCGCCGCCGTCGCAGAGGGCTTCCGCCCGCAGCGCCGTCAGCTCGCCGGACAAGCCGCAGCCGAGCCGCACCCGGATTCGCCCCGAGTGCCGTGGGTTGGCCGACGTGAGGTCCTCGTCGTAGCGGAGCACCAGACGGACCGGCCTCCCCGTTCGCCGGGCCAGTTCGACGCAGAGCGGCGCGTCCATCGGCGAGCCCTTGCCGCCGAAGTCGCCACCGACGGCGACCGCGTGGACCTCGA
The DNA here is from genome assembly GCA_035638495.1 of Terriglobales bacterium. GTDB lineage: Bacteria > Chloroflexota > Dormibacteria > Dormibacterales > Dormibacteraceae > CF-161. The sequence goes on along the minus strand of DASQZW010000156.1, from coordinate 6,230 downwards.
TGACGTCCGGGTCGAGGTCCAGGCACTCCGCGATCTGGGCGCGCAGGCGGTAGGGCGACTTGTTGGCCATCCACACGTGCACGCGTCCATCCGCGCCCACCATGGCGGCGCATGCCTGGGGCTCCAGGTAGCCCTGGTGTCCGGCGGCGAACGTGTACGTCCGGTCCACCACGTGCGCCGAGGCCGCCAGCGCCCGTTCGGTCTCGTCAACGTCGCCGTGGCGAACCAGGGACTGCAGGTTCGGGGGGTCGGCCTCGGACGCCACCGCCCCGGCATAGCGCCATGCCGCCTCGTGGACGGCCGGCGCCCCGGGCAGGAGGGCCGTCTCGGCGTCGAGCGCGGCCGGGAGCTCCTCGAGGTCGACCGCGACCAGGGCGGCGGCGCGCTCCGCAGCGATCCGCGTCTCGGCGACCACGGCCGCGAGGCGCTCGCCCACGAATCGCGTCTCGTCGACGGCGAGCACGGCGACGTCGCGCACGCGCCGGCCATACCGCAGGTGGCCCAGGTCGCGGCCGGTGAAGACGCCGACGACGCCCGCGAGCGCTCGGGCCTGGTCGGTGCCGATGCGGCCGATCCGGGCGTGGGGCAGGGGGCTCCGGACGACCGCGACGTGGCACAGGCCGGGCAGGTCGACGTCACCCGCGTAGATCGCGCGGCCGGTCAGCTTGTCGACCGCGTCAACCCTGCTCACCAGCGGAAATGCTATCCATGCGGCGGCGCACCGGTCGCGCCGGCCGGGCGATTGACGGGCGAACGACCCATGTCTAAGGTATGGGCTGATGTTCGGACCAAACCCGGCGCCTCGACGCACGCCCGGTGGAGTGGTTGGAGCTCTCGTCGCACTCACGATCGCGGCCGGCTGCGGCGGTGCCGCCAGCACGACCGCGAGTCCCTCGCCGGGCCAGAAGACCGCTCTCCAGGTTTCCTACAGCGAGGTCATCCCCGATGAATGGGCGCCGTGGGCCGCGGCCGACGGCGGCATCTACGCCAAGCATGGCCTCGACGTCACGCTCCAGTCGATCTCGAGCGCCAACGGCGTCGCCGCCCTGCTCAGCGGCCAGGTCCAGTTCGCGCAGCTCGGGGGCTCGGAGGTGCTCAGCGCCGACGCGAGCGGCGGCGACATCGTCATCGTCGCCGCCCTTGTCCCGGTCTTCCCGTACGTCTTCATCACGGCGCCGGCCGTGGCCTCCATCGCCGACCTGAAGGGAAAGAAGGTCGGCGTCAGCAAGGTCGGCGGGTCGGCCGACATCGCCACTCGCGTGGCGCTGACGAAGAACGGGCTCGACCCGACGAAAGACGTCTCCATCATCGAGACCGGCTCCGCCGCGAACCGGGTGGCGGCGCTGCGGTCGGGGGCGATCCAGGGCGGCGTCAGCCAGCCGCCGGAGTCGACGACCCTGCAGGCGCAGGGCTACCACGCGGTCTACGACATGGCGAAGGAGAAGCTGCCTGCCGCCAACACGGTGGTGGCCGTCACCGGCACCTACCTGCGGGCGAACAAGCAGGTGGTCCAGGACTACGTCGACTCGCTCGTGGAGTCCATCGCGCGGTTGAAGAAGGACCGTGTGTTCGCCGAGCAGGTCCTGACCCACTGGGAGAAGGTCACGGACAAGACGCTGCTGGACAGCACGTACGCCTTCTACACGCAGGAGGTGTTCACCACCTATCCGGAGCCCCAGAAGAGCCAGTACACGGCCACGATCCAGGCCCTCTCCGGAACGAACCCGAAGCTCGCCACCTTCTCCGTGAGCAAGGCGCTGAACGTCTCGTTCGTCCAGAGCGCCATGAGCCGGAAAGTTGGCGGCTGACCACCGCATCCTCAGAGATCCGTATCTCGACTGGGCGCGTGGCGAAGGGGTGCCGATCCACGCGGGCTTCGGATTCGACCTGCTGGACGTCGACGTCGCGGCCTGGGCGCGGCTCGGCGCGCGGGGCGCGCTGGTGCACCTGGACGGCCGCGGTGACCTGGTCGACTGCTGGCTCGTCGAGCTGCCCCCGGCGGGCCAGACCGAACCGCAGCGGCACCTCTGCGAGGAGGTCGTATACGTCCTGTCCGGCCGGGGCGGGACGGCGCTGGAAGGGGCCGGCGGGGCGACCCACACGTTCGAGTGGGGCACGGGCAGTCTCTTCGCGCTGCCCCTGAACGCGCGCTACCGACACTTCAACACCAGCGGGCGGGCGCCCGCCCGCCTGGCCGCCGTCACGAGCCTCCCGCTCATGCTGGGGGCCTTCCACAACCTCGACTTCGTGTTCGACAACCGCTGGAGCTTCGACGACCGGCTGGGAGAGGAGGGGTGGTACCGGGGCGAGGGACGGCTCCATCCCGTCCGCCCCGGCCGCGATCAGTGGGAGACGAACTTCGTCCCCGACCTGCCGGCCTTCGAGCTCAGGGCGTGGGAGCAGCGCGGCGTGGGCAGCTCGAACATCAAGTTCGTGCTCGCCGACGGCACGATGCACGCGCACCTGTCGGAGCTCGCCGTCGGCTCCTACAAGAAGGCGCACCGCCATGGCCCAGACTTCCACATCTTCCCGGTGACCGGTCACGGGTACTCGCTGTTCTGGCGCGAGGGGGATGCCGAGCTGAGGCGTGTCGACTGGAGGCACGGGTGGGTCTACGCGCCGCCCGACCAGGTCTTCCACCAGCACTTCAACACGGCGCCGCGGCCCTCCCGGTACCTGGCGGTTGCCTACGGCAGCATCCGCTACCCCTTCAGCGCCGACAAGTTCGGCCTGTTCGGCGACGGCGTCGACCGCGACGTCAAGCGTGGCGGGCGGCAGATCGAGTACGAGGACGAGGATCCGCGCGTGCGGGCCCTGTTCGAGGTCGCCCTTCGCGAGTACGGCGTCGAGCCGGACCCGCGCCTGCGTGCACTCTGGGCGCAGGGCCAGCCCACCGAGACCGGAGCGAGATGACCGAGACGCGCTACCTGATCGACCCTCATCGCGATTTCATCGAGTCGGAGGGCATCCCGATCGTCGAGGACTTCGGCATCGACATGCTCTCGCTCGAGGTCCGGCCCTGGGCGCGGATGGCGGCCAGTGGAGCGTACGTCCTGGTCAAGGGCAGGGGCGACTTCCTGGACACCTACGTGCTGGAGATCCCGCCCGGCGGCGAGACGGCGCCCCAGCGCCACCTGTTCGAGGAGGTCGTGTACGTCCTCGACGGCAGCGGCAGCACGTCGATCGAGCTGCCGGACGGCCAGGTCACGTCGTTCGAGTGGGGGAGGAGGAGCCTGTTCGCGCTGCCGCTCAACGCCCGGTACCGGCACTTCAACGGGAGGGGCGCGCGGCCGGCCCGGCTCGTCGCGACCACGAACCTGCCCCTCGTGCTCAAGGCGTTCCACGACGTCGAGTTCGTCTTCGACAACGACTTCGTGTTTCCCGAGCGCTTCGGCCGGCCGGCGCACTTCCGCGGCGAGGGCGAGTTCATTCCCGTGCGGCCCGGCCGGCACCAGTGGGAGACGAACTTCGTGCCGGACCTCGGTGCGTTCGAGCTGCAGGAGTGGAAGGCGCGCGGCGCCGGCGGGTCGAACATCATGTTCGTGCTCGCGAACGGCACCATGCACGCCCACATATCGGAGATGCCGGTCGGGACCTACAAGAAGGGGCACCGCCACGGCGCGGACTTCCATATCTTCCCGGTCACCGGCGAGGGCTATTCGCTGCTCTGGTACGAGGGCGACGAGGACTTCGTCCGGGTCGACTGGGAGCACGGCACCGTCTATGCGCCGCCCGACATGATGTTCCACCAGCACTTCAACGTGAGCCCGGAGCCCGCCCGGTACCTGGCGGTCGCGTACGGTGGTCTCCGCTACCCGTTCTCGGAGGACAAGCGGCGGACCTTCACCGGAATGGACGTCAGCGTGAAGGACGGCGGCCGCCAGATCGAGTACGAGGACCAGGACCCGCGCATCCACCGCCTGTACGTAGAGGAGCTGGGCCGGCGCGGAATCGAGCCCCGCATGGACGAGGTCCTGGCGTCGTCCCGCCCCTGAGCGAGCGCTCGCCCGTATGGGAGCTCGACAACGTCGAGCTCGTCAGCGTGGGCGTCGACATCGGCACGTCCACCAGCCACCTGCTGTTCTCGCGGCTGCACCTCCAGCGGCTGGCGCAGTCGCTGTCCAGCCGCTTCGTGGTCGTGGATCGCGAGGTGATCCACCGCTCGGCGATCCTCCTGACGCCCTTCGGCGCCGGCGGGCTGATCGACGGCGGCGCGCTGGAGTCGTTCGTGGCCGGCGCCTACGCGGCAGCGGGCCTGGAGCCCGCCGACGTCGACACGGGCGCGGTCATCCTGACCGGGCTCGCGCTCGAGCGCGCGAATGCCCGCACGATCGCGGAGCTCTTCGCCGGCCGCTGCGGCGAGTTCGTGTGCGCGTCTGCCGGCCACCACCTGGAGGCGATGCTGGCCGCCCATGGCTCGGGCGCGGCGGCCCTGTCGAGGGAGCGCCCCGCGGGCCTCGTCCTCCACGTCGACGTGGGCGGCGGTACGAGCAAGCTGGCGCTCGTTCGCGACGGCTCGGTCCTGGCGACGGCCGCTCTGGCCTGCGGCGGCCGCCTGGTGACCCTCGACGCCGCGGGCCGTGCGCTTCGAGTCGAGGACGGCGCGCTCCGCCTGGCCGCACGCACCGGGCTCGAGCTGGCGCCCGGGCGTCCCGTGGACGCCCCGCGGCTGGCGGCCGCGATGGCGGCCGCGATCGCCGGCGCCGCCCGCGGGGAGGCCGGCGACCTCCTGCTCACCGAGCGGCTGCCCCGGCTCGGCCGGCCGGACGTGGTGACGTTCTCGGGCGGAGTCGCGGAGTACGTGCACGGACGCGAGCGGGAGCGCTTCGGGGACATCGCGCCCGAGCTGGGGGCGGCCCTGGCGGGGGCCGCTGCCGGGGGCTGCTTCGGCGCGCCGGCGTTCGAGCTGGCCACGGGCATCCGGGCCACCGTGATCGGCGCGTCCCAGTTCACCGTGCAGCTCAGCGGCAGCACCGTTCACGTCTCCGATCGCGGTCTGCTGCCGCTCCGCAACCTGCCGGTCGTGGACGCCAGGCTTCCAGGTGAACGGGCCCTCGACGGCGAGTCGGTTGGGGCGGCGGTCAGCGCCGGCCTCCGCCGCCTCGACCTGGCGGAGGGCGAGGGCCCGGTCGCGGTCGCGCTGACCTGGACCGGCGAGCCGCGCTATTCGAGCCTGCGGGCGGTGGCCGGCGGCGTGGCCGCCGCGCTGCCGCGCACGCTCGCGGCCGGCGTACCGCTCGTGCTGGCGCTCGACGCCGACGTCGGCCGCTCCCTGGGCGCGATCCTGGCCGAGGAGCTCGCCGGTCGGCACGTGGTCGCGCTGGACGGCCTGGATGTCCGCGAGCTGGACTTCCTGGACGTGGGCGCGCCGATCCAGCCGGCGGGCGTGGTCCCGGTGGTCGTCAAGTCACTCGCGTTCGGCGAGTGGCGAGGCACGGCCGGAGCTCCGTAGTGGATGGGCGATTTGGCGCCAAATCAGCCGGGCCGATGCACAAGCGGAGCGCAAATGGACCACGCCCGACTCGCAAGCGAATCGGGATAGGGCGATTCGTCGGACGAATCTCCCTTATGGGGGCTTCCGAAAGGGCGATCCGTCAGACGAATGGTCCTACGCACCGCGGCTCCGCCTCTGCGTGGGAGACCATCGATGAGCAGGTCCCGGCCGACCTCGAGGTGCACCTGGTGCTCGACAACTACGGCACCCACAAGACCCCGCTGATCCATCGCTGGCTGGCTCGTCACCCTCGCTTTCACCTGCACTTCACCCCGACCGGCGCCTCGTGGATCAACATGGTCGAGCGCTGGTTCGCGATTCTCACTGAAGAGCAGATCCGACGAGGCGTCCACCGCAGCACGCTGGAGCTGGAGCGAGCCATCCGGGACTACCTGTCGATCTACAACGACGACCCGAAGCCGTTCTGCTGGACCAAGGCGGCCGACCAGATGCTGCCGTCGGTGGCTGCCTTCTGCCGGCGCATTTCGGTTCCAGGACACTGATATGGAAGAACTTGTCAAGCACGATCGCTGACCCATCCATCGGGAAGGCGGTGGAGGGGACCTCCTCGCACCTCGGCCGAGCGGCTGGGGGGTAGACGCAGAACCGGCCGAGGGACAGGGCCTGGCGACGGTTTTCACCCTGATATTCGCGGGTCAGCAGAGACCGTTGCCGCATGACAGTGAGCCGTAACCGCCGAGCCGCCTCCGACTAGCGGCGCGAGTTGGGTATCGCA
>DASQZW010000155.1:0-33616 GCA_035638495.1 Terriglobales bacterium | reverse complement strand
GGATGAGCTCCGGATCGACCTCGATCCCGTGCCGGGCGTCGAGTGGCCCCAGATCCGCGACGTCGCGATGGTCGCGAAGGAGGCCCTCGAGGCGGTCGGGCTCACGGGCTGGCCGAAGACGTCGGGCTCGCGCGGCATCCACGTGTACTGCCGCATCCAGCGCCGCTGGCCGTTCACGGAGGTCAGGCGGGCCGCGGTCGCACTCGCGCGGGAGGTGGAGGGGCGCGCGCCGGACATCGCGACCAGCAAGTGGTGGAAGGAGGAGCGCCACGGTGTGTTCCTCGACTACAACCAGAACGCGAAGGACCGGACGATCGCGTCCGCCTACTCGCTGCGACCCTTGCCCGACGCCCGCGTGTCGACGCCGCTGACCTGGGACGAGGTGCCGCACTGCGAGCCGGAGTCGTTCACGATCGAGACCGTACCCGCGCGGTTCGCCGAGATCGGCGACCCCGCGGCCGGCATGGACGGGGCGGCCGGCTCGCTGGAGGCGCTGCTGGAACTGGCGGACCGCCACGAGTCGGAGGGGCTGCCCGACGCCCCGTGGCCGCCGCACTACGAGAAGCAGGCCGGCGAGGCGCCGCGCGTGCAGCCGTCCAAGCGCCGGCGGGACGGGGCCGTGCCCCCGCCCGCGCCCGGGAAGACCGCGGGTCCCACCGGGCGCCGCCGCACGACCGTGCCCATGGTCGAGGTCGCCCGCGCCGCGACCGAGGCCGAGGCGCTGGCGGGCCTGGATCGCTGGAAGGCGCGACACCCCGAGGTGGTGCCGCACCTCGGCCCGAACGACGTGCTCGTGGACGCGATGCGCGGTGCCAGCTCGACCTGGACGCGCATCCGCGTGAACCTGATCCGGGTGCCCGAGGCCGAGCGTCCGGAGCAGGAGCCGCTCGAGGTCGACTACGACCCCTGGGTGGGCTATCGGGGGCCGCTGCCAGGGCCCGGCTGGCGCGGTCGCGGCTCGACGTCGCCCGGCAGCGGCCCCGTGAAGTAGCGCTGCAGCGTCGGCGCGTAGCAGGCAACCAGCGTCTCGACGTCGGCGCCGGCGATCGGCTCCACGCGGATCACGAACCGGGCCAGCGCCAGGCCGATCAGCTGCGACCCGGCCAGCGCGGCGCGCAGGCGGGGCTGGGGCATGTCCAGCGCCTCCGCGATCCGGCCCAGCGCCTCGCGTGAGACGAACTCCCGTACCATCCGGGCGGCGTCGTCGTTCGTTGTCGCGGAGCGGAGCAGGCCCACGATCGAGTCGCCGATACCGCCGCCGGCGGCCGACCAGTACTCGAGGAAGCGCCGTACCAGGCGCTCTCCCAGGCCGTCGAGGTCGCCCGTGAGCACGCCGTCCAGGGCCTCACGCGGGCTGGTCGGGAGCAGCAGCGCCGCCGCGAACAGGTCCTCCTTCGTGCCGAAGTAGTGGTGGACCAGGGCCGGGTCCACCCCCGCCCTCGCCGCGATGCCGCGGATCGTCGCGCTGTCGTAGCCGCGCTCGGTGAACTGCTCGCGCGCGGCGGCCAGGATCGCGTCGCGGTTGGGGGGCGACCCGGCCGGGCGGCCGGCCCGCCTCGCGCTGCGTGTTCGCTCCACGCCGTCCAGCCTACCGTATCTCAACACCTGTTGACATAAGCCCCGTTGCTGAGCCAAAATCAACGCATGATGAAATCACCAGGCGATGAAATCTCGGCGCCGGCGGCGCTCGTCGCCGTGGCCGTCGCGACCGCCGGGGCGCTGGCGGCCCTCCTGATCGGCCTGCTGACGTTCGGCGTCCAGGCCACGGCAGCGCCGACCGGCGTGCCGCTCGCGGTCGGGGCGACCACACCGGCGCTCGCCCCGATCGTCCAGCGGGTCTCCGCGCAGGGCGGCGGCTCGGTGTCGTGGCGGACCGTGACGTCGAGGGCCGAGGCCGAGCAGCTCCTCGACGGCAAGGACATCTACGGTGCCGTGCTCTTCAGCCCGGGTCCAGGCGGGCCGACCGCGACGGTCCTGCTGTCGGGCGCGCTCAACCCGAGCGCCGCACAGGTCGCCGAGCCGGTCCTGACGCAGGTCGCCGCCGCCGTCCTGACCTCGGCTCGCACGCAGCCGGCGGGCGCCGACCCGGTTCTCCAGGTCGTGACCATCCACCCCACGTCGGCGGCCGGCCGCGCGCTGCCGCTCGCCGCGAGCGCCCTGCTCTGGCTGGCCACGCTGATCGCCGGCGTCCTGGCCGTCGTGGTCGGCCCGCGCCTGCGCGGCGGCCGCCCGCTCGGCCGGCTCGCCACGCTGGTCGCCGCGGCCGCCTCGGCGCTGCTGGGCACCGCGGTGGTCGCCGGTCTGGCGCACGCCTGGGACGCCACACTGCCGGTGACCTGGAGCGCCGCCGGCTTCGTGGCGCTGGTCGGCCTCGCCTTCGCGCTGCTGCAGGCGGCTGTGCTGCGCTGGCTCGGGCTGCGCGGCATGGCGGTGCTCGTGCCCCTCTACCTGATGGCCCCGGCGGTTGCGGGCCTGGTGCCGGAGCTGCTGAACCCCGTCTACCGCGAGCTGCTGTGGAGCTGGACGCCCTTCCGTTTCTCGACGGAGGGCCTCCGCAGCCTGCTGTTCCTGGGCGGCGACACGGCCGACGTGCGGACGGCGCTCTGGGTGTTCGGCGCGATCGCGGCCGCGGGGCTGCTGGCCACGATCACGCCCCGGAGGGCACGGACCGTCATTCCGTGACGTGCGCGCGCAGGAGGCGGGCCGTGGCCTCGTCCAGGCCCGCCTCCTCGGCGAGGCCGATGGCGGTCCGCGTCAGCGCTCGATACGCGGCGGCCGGGTCGCCGTGCAGGGCCGTGACGTGCCTGGCGACGGTGTCGGGATCACCGCGCCGGACCGGGCCGATCAGCGCGTCCGGCAGGCGCAGGGCCCGCAGGTTGTCCACGGTGCCGCCGATGAACGGCAGCAGCGCGTCGAGCGCCTCGTCGCGGCCGAAGCCCACCTCGCCCAGCACCTCGGCCGCCTGCGCGGACAGCGCCACGAGCAGCGGCCCGGCCAGCGTGGCGGCGGCGTGGTAGCGGATCCGGTCGCCGTCGCGGATGCGGCGCGTCCATCCCCCGAGCCGGGCCCCCAGCGCCTCGAGCTCGCCGAGCAGCGCGCCTTCAGAGGCGTCGATGCCGAAGAGGATGCCGTGGAACGCCTCCGGGCCGAGCGGCGCCGGAAACGAGCGCAGGGGATGGAACGCGCCGACCGGATGCCCGCGGCGCGCGGCCGCCGCCAGCGCGTCCAGCCCATGGGCGCCGCTGACGTGGACGATGGCCGCGCCCTCGCCGCGCAGCCGCGCGCCCGTCTCGGCCAGCGCCGGGTCGGGGACCGCCACGAGGCACAGACAGCCCGCGGGAACGTCGACCGTGTCGCGACCGGGCAGGAGCGGGCATTCGAGCGCCCCGGCCAGGGACCGGCCGAGCCTGCCCCGCCCGACGACGACCGGATCTCGCTGTGGTTGCTGCACGTGGACAATGGTCGCCGCCCGCGAAGCGTTCAGTCGGGCGCCGCTCCCCAGACAGCCGCGGCGGTGCGGCCGACCAGCTCCAGCTTCGCCCGCTGGTCCTCCAGCGTCAGGAGGTTGCCCTCCTCGGTGGACGCGAACCCACACTGCGGGCTGAGCGCGAGCCGCTCCAGGGGCACGTACCGCGCGGCCTCGTGGATCCGGGCCGTCAGCTCGTCCTGGGCCTCCAGCCTTGGCTTCTTGGTCGTCACCAGCCCGAGCACCACCACGCGGTCGTCAGGCACCGTCCGCAGCGGCTCGAAGCCGCCCGAGCGATCGTCGTCGTACTCGAGCAGGAAGCGGTGGAAGCGGGTCCGCTCGAAGACCCGGGAGATCGGTCCGTAGTCGCCGCGGGCGTAGAAGCGGCTCTGGTTGTTCCCCCTGCAGACGTGCAGCCCGAACGTGACCCCCGGATGGCCCTCGATGATGGCGTTGTCGAGCTCGATGCACGTGTCCAGCAGCTGGTCGGGGTCGCTCCCGCGCCTGCGGTAGCCCTCGCGGAGGTCGGGGTCGAGCAGGGCCGCGTACTGCGGGGCGTCGACCTGCACGTACGTGCAGCCCAGGCGGACCAGCTCGGCGATCTCGTGGCGGGTGAAGTCGACGATGTCAGCCAGGTACGCGTCGCGGGTCGGGTACGCGCCGGCGGACTTCTCCGGGTCGTAATAGGCGGCGGCTTGCTGTGCACTGAGGAGCGTGACCTTCGCCGGCCTCGGCGACCGGGCCCGCAGGTAGGTCCACTCCTCGCCGCACATGCTGCGGCGCCAGCGCAGCCGGTCGACCACGACCGGGCGTGGCTGGATGATCTCGCTGCCGCTCTCGTCGCGGAAGGGAATCGCCCAGCCGCCCCGGCGGTCGAAGCCCTCCAGCGACTCGGCCAGGTGCCCGAAGAACGCGTACCGGCGCAGCTCGCCATCGGTCACGACATCGATGCCGGCCTCGTCCTGCAGCGCGAGAGCCGCGTCCACGGCGCGGTCCTCGATGTGCTTGAAGTCCGCCGAGGACAGCGTGCCCGCCTCCTGCGCGCGCCTGGCCTCGGCCAGCTCCGGCGGCCGAAGGAGGCTGCCGATGACTTCGCTGCGTATGGGCTGGGGCTGGGTCGTCATGCGTCTCTCTCCACCGGTGGCGTTCCGTACGTGTGGAACGTGCTGACGGTCGGCACGCCCCAGGCCTGGCCCCGGGCGCGCTCCTCCTGTGTCCACACGACCGGCTCGAAGTCGGGGTCGAACACGAAGTAGCCGCCGGTCGTCACCTCGACCCGGTTTCCGGCCGGCTCGTAGGCGTACAGGAAGAACCCCTGCGCGATCGCGTGTTTGGAGGGCGCGAACTCGATGTGGACGCCGCCGTCCAGGAAGAGGTCGGCAGCGCGCAGGACCTCCTCGCGCGTGTCCACCCAGAACGCCAGGTGGTGCAGCCGGCCCCGCGCGCGGTGGGCGTCGACCGTGTAGATCAGCTCGTGCGCGGCGATGCTCGCGCTGAGCCAGGCGCCGGCCTCGGTCCCGTCGTCCAGGCGGACCTTCTCGTGCAGTCGGTAGCCGAGCACCTCCTCGGCGAAACGGCTGTTGGCGGCGACGTCCTCGGCGAGGACGTTCACGTGGTCGAGGCGCTTCACCGCCGCGCCGCGCCCGGTGTACCGCTGGGGCTGGTTCTTGAGGGACGGCCGCAGGTGCTCTGGCGCCACGTAGCGCTCGGCCTGGTAGTAGACCTCCATCAGGTGGCCGTCGGGGTCCCGGAACTGGTACGCGGGCCCGTGGCCGACGTCGCCCTCGACCCAGCCCGCGCCGAGGCCGGAGCGCTCGATGGCTGCCACGCGCCTGGCCAGGGCCTCCTCGCTCCACGTCCGGAACGCGACGTGACCGAGCCCGGTCGCCGGCGCCTCCGTCAGCTTCAGGCTGTAGCGCAGGTAATCGCCGTAGCCGCGCAGGTACACGGAGCGCGCGTCCCGGCACTCGATCTCCATGCCCAGGACGTCGGTGAAGAACTCGAGGCTGTGCTCGGGGCGGTTCGAGAGCAGCTCCGCGTGGCCGATGCGGGCGATGTCGCGGATCGGTTCGGTCACAACAGGTCACAATGGCACGCCGCCGCGGCGCCGCGCGGCGGTCGTGGTCCGCATGGCGGCACGAACGGGCAGGTCAACGGTCGGAGAGCCGGCTCCCGACCAGGTGCTCGAGGTACGGCTCCACCTGCCACGCCGCCTTCATCTGCTCGTAAGCGGCCCTGACGGACGCCGGGGCGAGGCCGTCGCGCCGGCGGGCGCGGAGCATCACGTTCCTGGCCGAGTGCTCCGGCTCCACGAACTCGTAGACCTCGGCGTCGTAGCCGCACAGTCGCAGGAGCGCGGCCCGGAACCCGTCGGTGAGCAGGTCGCCGAGCCGTTCGAACAGGATCCCGTGCCGGCGCAGCAGCCGCATGTCGGGCGGGAACGCCGCCTGCCGGAGCTGCGCCTGGAGGTGGTGGTGGCAGCACGGCACGGCCAGGATCCAGCGCGCGCCCCAGTTCACAGCGCGGCCCAGCGCGTCGTCGGTCGCCGTGTCGCAGGCGTGGAGGCTGACCACCAGGTCGGGCGCGGCGTCGGGCTCGTACGTCTCGATCGCGGCGTCCTCGAACCGGAGGCCGGTCCAGCTCAGCGTCGCCGCCAGCCCGGCGCTCTTCTCCAGCAGCGCGGCGTCCCGGTCGACGCCGGTGAGCGCCACCTCGATCCCGCGCATCTCCGTGAAGTAGTGGTACAGCGCGAACGTCAGGTAGGCGCTGCCGCAGCCGAAGTCGACGATAGTGATGCGGTCGCGGGGCGGTTCGCGCACCAGGGCGTCGACGCTGCGCAGGAACTCGTTGACCTGGCGGAACTTCGCCGTCATACCTGGACGGACCGCGCCGTCCGGGCCGGCGATGCCGACGGCCTCGAGGAACGGGGCCGCGGATGGATCGAGCAGGTGGCGCCGGGGCCGGTCGTTGGTCAGCGCCGGCCGCCGGTGCTCGTGCGCCGCACGGTGGACCGTGGTCCGGCGCTTCAGCGCGCGCACGGTCAGCGTCTCCCCCTCCGTGTCGACCACCCAGTTGGCGAAGCCGAGCGCGAAGAGGCCGTCAAGCTCGGCCGCGAGGTTCGCGGGGTCGACGTTGACGGTCCGGCCGGCCTTGACGCCGACATAGTCGACCTGCACCACCGGGCGACCCCGGATGACGACCGGGCGGAGCTCGGCCCGGCGCCAGCCGTGCGGCGCCGACGCGGGCGGCCGCGAGGCGACGGCCCTGACCAGGGCGCCGGCGCCGCCGGACAGCCCGGCCTCGATGGCCTGCCTGCCGGCGGCGTCGATCTGCCGTGCGACGTGCGTGGGGTCCGTCACCGCTGCTCTGGAAGGTACCGCCGCCGCCGCTAGCCTGACCGGACAGCCTGGATCGCGAGCACGGCCAGTGCCGAGACCAGGAACAGCGAGTACGCGACGAGCGCCTGGCCGTTCGCTGGCCGCGCTGGACCTGGCGCGCGAGCGTGAAGGACGAGAGGAGCGCGAAGTAGGCCGCCGCCGGCACGGCTGCGACCGGGCGCCAGATCCCGGCGATCACGCCGGCCACGCCGAGCAGCGCGAGCAGGCCGAGCACGCGGTACGCGAGCGGGCGCGGAGTGATTCCCGTGAGCTGCGCGAAGCGCTCGACGCCGGGCTGGTAGGCGGCGAGCCCGGCCGCCGCGGTGAGGCTGAACTCGACCACGAGGACGAGCGAGGCCGCAATGAGAACGACGAGCGCGCCTGCCGGCATGGTTCGTCCTCTATGGTGAGCGGCCCGGGACTCGAACATCGATGTGGTCTCGCTGTCGCCCGCCCACTGACGTTCCGCGCGGCCAGAACACACACTGAGCGCGAGCGTCCCCGTGCCCCGTCGACGCGCGGTTGGCGGGCGGAGCGGTGGTAGATCGCAGCGCCCAGCGGTACAGATCTGTTTCGCTTTTGGGAATGGGCGTCCGCGTCTACGTCGCCGGCCGGCTGTGCCTGGAGTCGGGTGGCCGGCTGCTCCTCGAGACCCAGCTCGGAAGTCGCCAGGGCCGGACGGCGCTCGCCTACCTCGTCTGCGAGCGGCATCGGAGCGTTCCGCGCGAGGAACTCGCCGAGGTGGTCTGGGAGGACGGGCCTCCACCCGCCTGGGACGTCGACCTGCGCGCACTGGTGAGCCGCCTGCGGTCCGCCGCGACCCGGATCGGCCTCGACGGCTCCGCCCTCTTCACGTCTGGCCTTGGCTGCTACCACTTCCGTCTCCCAGCCGGCGGCTGGGTAGACATCGAGGCGGCCGCGGACGGCATCCACCGGGCCGAGACACTGCTGCGTTCCGGCCGGGCCCGCGATGCTTGCGGCTGGGCCCTGGTGGCGCGCATGAACGCGCGCCGGCCGTTCCTGCCCGGGCATGACGCGGCCTGGGCGGAACGGAGGCGGTCCCAGCTGCGTGACATCCACGTCCGCGCGCTGGACGCGCTGGCGGAGGTCTGGATCGGGAGCGGGGATCCCCTGCTCGCGGCGCGCGACGCCGAGGAGTCGATCGCAATCGAGCCCTACCGGGAGGTCGGCTATCAGTGGCTGATGCGTGCGCAGGCGGCCGCGAGCAACCGTGGCGAGGCCGTGCGCGCCTTCCGACGCTGCCAGGAGACCCTGGCGCGCGACCTCGGGGTCGAGCCGTCGCCGGTCACCGAGGCCGTCTTCTACGAGGTCCTGTACGGGGCTCGACCTGCAACGGCACTGCAACGGAGGAGCGCTAACGTCGGTGGCCACGTACATCGGATCCGACCAATGGAGGTTGATGATGGCCCTGACAGTGACGTGTGACTGCGGAGTAACGGTACGCGGTGACACTGAGGACGACTTCGTCGCCAAGGTGCAGCAGCACGGCCGTGAGGCGCACGACATGGACGTGACGCGCGAGCAGGCACTCGCGATGGCTCAGCCGGAGTGAATGGGATGAGCACCGGCATTGCAAGGATCTGCGGACGGCTGGCCGCGGCCGGCCTGGGCGTGGCGCTGGTGGGGATCGTCGGGGCGGCCCCGGCTTCGGCTGCGGCCAGCCCGAACGCCAGCTGCGTCGGTCAGATCGTCAGCACTGCTGCTCCCACGGCCGTTCCTTTCGGTGTGAACGTGGTGACTGTCCAGGTGGTGGCCAGCGACCACCAGTTCGGCCAGACGGTGGCGAGCGTCACGGCCGCTCAGCCGCGCGACGCCTGCCAGCAGCCATAGGTCGCTGCGCGCGGGCGAGACGATATCCTGCCCCTCTCGCTGGGCGAGAGGGGCAGGATGGCCGCATCAGCCGACCAGCAGCACGAGCTTCCCGCGCACATGACCGTCCTCGCTGAGGCGGTGCGCCTCCGCGATCTCGGCGAGCGGGAAGGTCTGCGCGACCGGGAGCGAGAAGCGCCCGGACTCGATCAGCTCGCCGATCTCGGCCAGCGCGTGGACCGCACGGCCGGCATCCCCGCTGCTGAACGTCACCCCGTGCTCCTGCGCGCCACCGAAGTCGGCGATCGTCACGACGTGCTCCGGGCCGCCCGCGAGCTCGATGAGCTCGAGCAGGACGCCGCTGCCGGCGACGTCGAGCGCCGCGTCGACGCGGTCGGGCGCGAGCCCGCGAACCCGCTCGACGAGCCCCTCTCCGTAGGCGACGGGCTCGGCGTCCAGCGAGCGCAGGTAGTCGTGGTTGGCGGGACTGGCGGTGCCGATCACGCGCGCGCCACGCGCCACGGCGAGCTGGACGGCGGCGCTGCCGACCCCGCCGGCGGCGCCATTGACGAGCAGCGTGCTCCCGGTGCCGACGCCGAGCGCGTCCAGGCTGCGAGTTGCCGTCTCGATTGCGACGGGCAATGCGGCGGCCTCGACGAAGTCAAGCGACGGCGGGATCGGCGCGTAGTCGGCGAGCAGCGCCAGCTCGGCCGCGCCCTCGCCGTTGGCGGAGAAGCCGAACACTCGATCGCCGGCGGCGACGTCCGTGACGCCCTCACCGACCTCGTCGACGACGCCCGACACCTCGCGACCCGTCGTCTGCGGGAGCGCCCCGCCCATCAGGCCCTTGCGCAGCTTCCAGTCGGTCGGATTGACGCCGACCGCATGCACCGCGACCCGGATCTGGCCGGGTCCCGCGTGCGGATCCGGAAGATCCACGATCTCGAGGACCTCCGGGCCCCCGAACCGGCTGTAGCGGACTGCCTTCATCATGGTGCCAGGGGTCGGGATCGAGAGCCGGAGGTTTATTCGGCCGACCTTCCGGCCGGTTCTTATACCGTCCCACATGGTGGGCGGCCCGGGACTCGAACCCGGATGGGTTTCCCCACACGCCCCTCAAACGTGCGCGTCTACCAGTTCCGCCAGCCGCCCAGACTGGAGTGCCGCGACCGCCGTGGCACCGTTCCCGCGGTACGCGAAAGTATAGCCGCCGCCTACCGGGCGAGCGCCGCTGCCGGTCCGCCCCAGCCGTGCCGAAGAGGACGCCCGGGGCGATGCGCGAGTCGCGCACACAGAACGCGCAGTGGTTGCCTGGGCCTGCACAGTGCCCGCTAGAGGACTCGAACCCCTAACCTCATGGTCCGAAGCCATGCGCTCTGTCCTTTGAGCTAAGCGGGCGTTTCGGGCCAATTATAGGAACGGGCCGTTCCGAGTTCGGGCGGGCAAGGGCGGCAGCGCTTCCGGCCCATCCGCGCACGCTCAGGCGCCCGCGGCAGCGGCCGGCTCGTACTCATCGCGACGGCGAATCCAGAACACGGGGCCCCGACCGCGGTCCTCGTCGCGTCCCTTCGGGGCCCGGTCGAGGAGCTGGTAGACGCCGTTGAAGGCGTCGAGACCGCGGGAGTAGCAGGAGTACGTGTGATACACGACGCCGTCGTCGAGGGCGAACGCGCTGAGCCCGGGCATCTCGGGTGCGAAGGGGTCCTTGGTGAAGTTGTACCTGGCGCCGTTCGCCTGCGGGCCGACGCCGCGGGGCATCTCGCGCTGCGAGGCGCCGGCCGGGACGTCGCGAAGGGAGACCGCGTAGTCGAAGTTGAAGTCCGAGCGGCCCGACGAGACCCATGGGAAGCTCCAGCCCATCCGGCGCCGGTACGCGTCGATCCGGGCCAGCGGTGCCCGCGACGCGCACACCATCGTGACGTCCCGCTGGTTGAGGTGGACGATCCCGCCGTTGAAGTTGTCTGCCCAGTAGGAGCAGATGGGGCAGCCCTCGGTCCAGTCCGGACCGAACATGAAGTGGTAGACGAGCAGCTGCGAACGTCCGGCGAACAGCTCGGGCAGGGTCTTCTCCCCGTCGTCCGTGTCGAAGACGTACGTCTTCTCGACGGGCACCCAGGGCAGCTCCCGGCGGCGGCGGGCCACCTCGTCGCCGCGGCGCGTCAGCTCCTTCTCGGCCTCGAGCAGCTCGAGGCGCGCCTGCAGGTGCTCTTCGGGCGTTCCGGTTCGGTGCGTGGTCATGTATCCACGACGAACGGGCAGCGACCAGATGGACAGCCGAGCGCGAGAAATTCTCGACGTGTACCTCATGACTGCGCTTCTCGCGTCCTACTAGCGTGAGCTCACAGGCGGCCGGTCCGGAGGCCCGGGCGATGCCCGCATCCGACCGGTCGCTCGTCGATCGTGCCAGGTCGGGCGACCAGGCCGCCTTCCAGGCGCTCGTGGGACCGCTGATCGGTTCCGGCTACCAGCTCGCGATCGCGATGCTGCGGCAGCGGGAGGCGGCCGAGGACGCCGTCCAGGAGGCGACCATCCGGGCCTGGCGCAAGTTCGCCCAGGTGCGCGAGGGCACCACCTCCCTGCGGCCGTGGTTCCTGGCAATCGTGGCCAACGAGTGCCGCACGGTGAGGCGCGGGCGCTGGTGGGCGGTCATCCGGCTCCCGGAGGTGGACCCACCGGCCACCGCGCCGCCCGACGATCGCAGCGCTGGCGCCGACCTGCGCCGGTCCCTCGAGCGACTGCCGCACCACGACCGGCTCCTGCTCCACCTCCACTACTGGCTCGACCTGCCCCTCGAGGAGGTGGCTGCCGTGCTGGGCACGACGCCGGGAGCTGCGAAGGCCAGGCGCCGCCGGCTGCTGCACCGGCTGCGTCTCGATCTCGACCCCGAGGAGGTGAGCTAGGTGAGCGGGAGCAGGGCGCGCGAGCTGCTGCGCGCCGACGTGCTGCGCGACTACCAGCCGGCGGGACCCGACCTCGAGGCGCGGGTCTTCACCGAGCTCGAGCGGCGGCCGCGGCAGGAGGCGAGGCCGGGTCGCTCCATGCGCGCGCTGCAAATCGCCGCCCTGGTGGTGACCGCGGCGGTCGTGGCAGCAGCCCTCCTCGCCCACGAGGCGACCGACGGCGGGGTCACCGTACCGGCTTGGGCGCCGTTCGGGGGCCTGCGGCCGCCCACCAGCGACATGTCGATCGTGGACGACCAGTTCGTGTCGGCGAACGTGGGCTGGGTGCTCGTGCAGCGGCATGTGACCAGCGGGCCGACCGTGCTGTTCAAGACCGGCGACGGCGGACGTCACTGGACCGAGCAGCTCTACTTCGCGGACGGCACCGGCGGCGTCGCGGGCATGCGCTTCTGGCCCGACGGCCATGGCATGGTCGGATGGCTGGAGCGACCGGCCGGCCCCACGCCGATCCCGAGCAAGACCCGCTCGACGCCAACTCCCGAGGTCATCTTCCGCACCGCCGACGGCGGAGCGCACTGGTCCAGGTCGATCGACCCGCTGGGCCTGACGGTCGGCAGCCGGTTCTTCGTCGACCCGGACCAGGGGTGGGGAATCGAGCGTCCACTGCCCGTGAACTCGGCACTGCTCGTGCGCACGGTGGACGGCGGCAGCTCGTGGCAGCCCGTCGCCGACCTCACCGCCGCCGGCATCCCGCCCACGCCGAATGGGTCGCTCGTCTTCCGCGACGCCAGCGTCGGCTGGCTCACCGTCGCGGACTCGCGCGTTGCCGGCGCCGACGCCTCGGGAGTGCCGTTCAACCGGGTGGTCGCGACCACGTACCTGTACGTCACGCGGGACGGCGGGCAGACGTGGGCCGGCCAGGCGCTGCCGCTGCCGCCCGAGGCGGTGGCGCTGGACGTCCGCGTGTGGGCGCCGGTGTTCTTCGGCCGGTCGGACGCCCTGCTGCCCGTGCAGGCGATCGACCTGACGGGGCCGATCGGTACGCCGGGCGGCGGCGCACGCAGCTACCTGCTCCGGAGTGCCGATGGCGGCCAGACGTGGGCCCCACCGGTGGAGCTGCCGGGCGGCATGGACCGTGGCGGGGAGCTGCTGCTGGGGCCGCGCCACTGGCTGATCGGCGACGGCGCCAACCTGCGCGAGACGCTCGACGGCGGCCAGACGTGGACGAGCCGTCGCGTGCTGGCCGGCGACGGCGACGCGCTCTCCCTCGCGCCGTGGTCGTACATCGACCAGCGCACGATCTGGTCGCAGGTCGGCGCGAACGGGTTGGTTCGCAGCCTCGACGGGGGTGGGTCGTGGTCGGTCGTTCGGCCGCCGATGGCCGCCGACGTGCGGCCCAGGCGGCTGCCGGGAACGTAGCGGCGCGGCATCGACACCGGCACGTGCAGGGCGGCTTGACACGGCGCCACCTGCGGACCTACGTTCAGTGCCATGCGGGGGGTCTGGGTCCAGGGAGTGGGGATCACGCGCTTCACCAAGCATGTCGATCGAAGCGCGCGCGACCTCGTGGAGGAGGCCGTGGCCTCCGCGCTGCGGGACGCCGAGATCGCCGCCCGGCACGTCGGCGCCGTCTACGTGGGCAACGCGCTCGAGGGCGCCATCACCGGCCAGGAAGCGATGCGCGCGCCGACGGTGCTCCGGCGGACCGGTCTCATGGGGGTGCCGATCTTCGGCGTCGAGAACGCCGACGCGTCCGGGGCCACGGTGCTGCACCTGGCCTGGCAGGCGGTGGCCTACGGCATCCACGACTGTGCGGTCGCGGTCGGCTACGAGAAGTTCGACCACGTGGACCGCGCGAAGACGCGCCGGGCCGCGAACTCCTGCATGGACCTGGGCGAGGTGTCGGAGATGTTCGGCGCCGAAAGCAGCGACCAGCCCAGCGTCGTCTTACGCCTGAGCGGCGCCTTCTCCTGGGGCGATGGGCGGCGGCGCTTCGAGGCGGAGCCGCTGGCGATGGTGGCGGTCAAGAACCGCCGGCACGGCTCGCTCAACGCGTGCGCCCACCACCAGGAGCCGGTGACGGTCGAGCAGGTGTTGCAGTCGCGGCCCTTCGCCGGGATACTCACGCGGCTGATGGTGCCGTCGCTGAGCGATGGCGCCGCCTGCGTGGTGCTCTGCGCCACCGACTTCCCGCGCGGCCGGCGGCCGGTCGCGGCGATCGCGGCCTCCGTGCTGCGCTCGGGCCGCGGCGACGACCTCGGCGTGTGGGACCCGACGAGGACCCTCGCCCGGCGGGCGTACGAGATGGCAGGGGTCGGTCCCGAGGACGTGGCGGTCGCCGAGGTGCACGACCTGTCCTCGGTCGGCGAGCTCTACGCGTACGGCGAGCTCGGGTTCTGCCATGAGGACGAGTCCGAGCGGCTCGTGGTGGACGGGGTCACGTGGCTGGGCGGCCGCATGCCCGTGAACCCGAGCGGCGGCCTCATCGGGCGCGGCCACCCGTTCGGAGCGACCGGGATCGCCCAGGTGGTCGAGCTCGCGATGCAGCTCGAGGGCAGGTGCGGGCCGCGCCAGGTGCCCGGGCCCAGGGTGGGCCTGGCCCACAACATCGGCGGCTGGATCGGATCGGACCTGGGCGCCGAGGTGATCCACGTCCTGAAGCGCTGACCGTTCGTGAGCGCTCTGCAGGTCCGTACGCTCGATCCCGAGCGCGACCTGGACGCCTTCCTCGCGCTGTCGAACCAGGCCGGGATGTCGAGGGTCTCGCGGGAGCAGTGGCTCGAGGCAGAGGCGCGGGCGCGCGGCCACCGCCTCCGTGTGAGCCTCGTCGGTGAGGCGGACGAGCGCCTCGTGGCCGTGGCCGGCGTGGCCGGCGACGACTTCGCGCAGGACAGCGTCTCGGCGTGGATCACGACCGACACGGCGCACCGGCGCCGCGGCCACGGCACGGCCATGATGGCGGCCGTCGACGAGGTTATCGCCGAACACCGGCCGGCGGAGGTCAGGACCGGCGTCAGGGACGACGACCCCGAGTCCAGGGCCTGGGCCGAGCGGCGGGGGTTCGTGCTGTTCGACCACACATTCCGATCGCGCCTCGACCTGGCCACGTTCGATCCCTCCCCGCACCGCGGCGCGGTCGAGCGGGCGGAGGCGGCGGGCCTGCGGTTCACGCAGTTCGGGCCGGACGACGACCCCGACCGCGTGTACGAGCTGTTCGTGCGCCTGGTCGGCGACGTCCCCGACCAGCTGGAGCCACCAGACCGCGCCTATTTCCAGCGCGAGGTGGTCGAACGCGAGGGCGCGATCACGGTCGTCGCGTACGACGGTGAGGCGCCCGCCGGGCTCGCCGTCCTGATCCCGCTCGACGCGGTCGAGTACCTGAACGCGCTCACCGGGGTCGCGCTCGAGCACCGCGGCCACGGCCTGGCGCGAGCCCTCAAGGTCGTGTCCGGCGAGGCCGCGCGGCAGGCCGGGCGGCGCCACCTGGTCACCAACAACAACGCCCGGAACGCGCCGATGCTGGCGGTCAACGACGCGCTCGGGTACCGGCGCGAGGCGGGCTTCCACCACCTGCGCCGGCTGCAGCCGAGCGCATTACCCTGACCTCGAGAAGATGCGGCAGACGACGTTGAGCACATCGCACTGGCCGGCCGACGCCTCCGAGCCCGTCCTGGAGACGACGGTTCCCGGCATCCTGCGCGCGGCCGCCGAACGGGCGCCCGGCGCGACGGCGCTGATCGAGGGTGTGGCCGACCGCGCCGCTCGCCGGCGCTGGACGTACGAGCAGCTGCTTTCTGAGTCGGAGCGCGCGGCGCGGGCGCTGCTGGGCAGGTTCCAGCCTGGCGAGCGGGTGGCTGTGTGGGCGAACAACATTCCCGAGTGGCTCCTCCTGGAGTACGGGTGCGCCCTCGCGAACCTGACGCTGGTCACCGTCAACCCCGCGTTCCGGCCGCGCGAGGTCGCCTACGTGCTCGAGCAGTCGGGGGCGGCGGGCATCTTCCTGGTGCCGGAGGTCCGGGGCAACCCCATGGCTGAAACGCTGAGGGCGATCCGCCCCGAACTGCCGAGCCTTCGCGAGGCCGTCTTCTTCGAGGACTGGCAGGCCTTCCGCGACTCGGGCTCGCCCGGCCAGCGGCTGCCCGAGGTCACCCCCGATGACATCGCGCAGATCCAGTACACGTCCGGCACGACCGGATTTCCGAAGGGAGCGCTCCTGCACCATCGCGGGATCACGAACAACTCGCGCTTCTACCTCGGGAGGCGAGGCCAGGAGACACGGGGGCCGATCGTCAACCCGATGCCGCTGTTCCACACGGCCGGCAGCTGCATGGCGGCCGTCGGCACCCCCCAGTTCCTCGACGCGCACATCCTCGTCCCGGGCTTCGACCCCGGCGTGGTGCTGGAGCTCCTGGAATCGGAGCGGGCGGCGGGCCTCGGCGGGGTGCCGACGATGCTCATCGCGATGATCGAGCACCCCGACTACCGGGGCCGCGACCTCTCCCGGCTGCGGTCGGTCGTGTCCGGGGGAGCCACCGTGCCGTCCGAGCTCGTCCGCCGGATCGAGCAGACGCTGGGCGTCGACTTCACGATCGTCTTCGGCATGACCGAGGCTTCGCCGGTCATCACGCAGACCTGGCCGGGCGACACGCCCGAGGACAAGGCCGAGACCATCGGGCAGCCGCTGCCGCGGGCGGAGGTCGTGATCGCGGATCCGGCCACCGGCGAAACGGTACCGTTCGGAGCGATCGGCGAGCTGCGCGTCCGCGGCTACCAGGTGATGAAGGGCTACCACCAGAAGCCGGTCGAGACCGCGGAGGCGATCGTCGACGGCTGGCTGCGGACCGGGGACCTCTGCTCGATGGACGAGCGCGGGTACTGCAGGGTGGAGGGCCGTCTCAAGGACATGATCATCCGCGGCGGCGAGAACATCTACCCGCGCGAGATCGAGGAGCTGCTGTTCGGCAACCCTGCGGTGGCCGACGTCGCGGTCGTGGGCGTGCCGGACGAGCACTGGGGCGAGCAGGTGGCGGCCTTCGTCCGGCCGGCGCCCGGCCACCACCCGACGGAGGACGAGCTCTTCCGGTTCTGCCGCGACCACCTGTCGCCGCAGAAGACGCCGAAGGTGTGGGTGTTCGTCGACGAGTTCCCGCTCACGGCCAGCGGCAAGGTCCAGAAGTACGTGCTGCGGGAACGGCTCGTGAACGGCTAGGCGGACGGACGGACCGTGATCACGACGTTGCCCATCTTCCGCCCCGTGTCGACGTACCGGTAGGCCTCGACGATCTCGTCCAGTGAGTACCGCCGGTCGACCACCGGCCGGAACTGTCCCGACTCGAGCAGTTCCTTCAGGTGCGCGACCGTCGCGTGGCTCTGCCGCTGCAGCCCGAACCTGACCCTCCTGCTGCCCAGGAGCGGCGTGAGGAAGACGAGGAACAGGTTCTGGAACAGCGGACCGCCGTCGGTGACGAGGAAGCTTCCGCCCGGCTTCAGGAGCCGCCGGCAGCGGCCGAACGTCGTCTTGCCGACCGCGTCGATGACGAAGTCGTACCGCTGATCGTCCTTCGTGAAGTCCTGGGCCGTGTAGTCGACGACCCGGTCGGCGCCCAGGCTCCGCACGAGCTCGAGGCCGTTCGTCGCGCAGACTGCCGTCACGTCGGCGCCGATGCCTTTCAGGAGCTGGACGGCCGCCGAGCCGATGGCTCCGGTCGCCCCGTACACGAGCACGTGGTGCCCGCTCCCGATCCGCGCCGTCTCGATGAGCGCCCCGGCATAGTGCGCCCCCTCGGTACCGGGAGCGACCTCCTCGTAGGTCATGTTCGCCGGCATGCAGGCGAGCGGCCCCGCCGCCGGCATCACCAGGTACTCGGCGTGCGCTCCGAACTCGCCCGGCGCGCCGAAGCCGGCGGTGAACCCGAACACGCGGTCCCCTGGCCGGTAGGACGTGACGTCGCCGCCTACGGCCTCGACCTCTCCAGCGAACTCGTTGCCGAGGATCGTGGCCTTCGGCCTCGTCAGCCCGTAGAAGAGCCTGGCGAACGCCGGCTTGCCGCATCGGACGCCGCAGTCGGTCCGATTCACGGTCGTCGCGTGCACCCGGACGAGCACCTGGTCGTCGGCGGGCGTGGGCTTCTCCACCTCGGCGATCCGGACCACCTCGGGCGGACCGTAGCCGGGGCAGACGGCGGCTCTCATGACCATGTTCGCCAGCTTATGCGGCGACCCGAAGGTTCGGGATCCCTGGGATCCCTGACGCGCCACTCAGACGCGGCAAACCGGACGCAGACAGTACTAGGGCCGTTCCGTCCATGCGTGCCACACGCCTACCCTATTGCGGGCCGGGCACGGCCGGCACAAAAAGGACGAGGTGACGGGCAGCCATGACTGACGAACAAGCTCCATCCCCCCATCGGTTCGCGCGCGAGGTGTCGGCCGTGGCGCCCAAGCCCGGTCACGACCTGGCGACGGCCTCCTTCCAGCTGGACGGCGAAACGTACGTGCTGCACGTCGTAGAGGGTCCGGCCGCGGACACGGTGGGCTTCCTGGGGATCGCCACGAATTTCGAGCGGACGCGACTGGTGCGCTTCGCCCTGCACGGTTCGCTGGTCGAGCGCCTGGACGACCTGCCCCGCGTCCAGCAGCACCAGTCGACCGTGTCGCACCGCGTCCGCCCCTCCGGCAACACCCAGCAGGCGGACACGGTGGTCGAGCGAGCGACCACGGTGTTCAGCAGCCTGCGCGCGGCCAACGGCATCGATCCGGAGGCGGCGATCGTCGCGTACGACCTCCTCGGCGGCGAGCGCGTGTCGGCCACGATCACCGGCTACAGGCGCGGCTGGTACTGGGACCTCGTCGTGATCGTGGTCGCGCTCGCGATCGCCATCCTCAGGGCCGGCCGAAGGCCCGGCGAGCCGATCGAGGTCGCCGTCGAGCAGGAGGCCGCGGGCTCCCTCTTCGAGGTCGCCGGCGCCGTGTCGTTCCGGGAGTCGCTGAGCGGCTGACGCAGCCGTCGGTCAGGCCCCGTCGGACAACCGCTGCTGCTCGACCAGCCACGCCGCGATCTGGACACGCGAGCTGAAGCCGAGCTTGTTGCGGATCTGTTCGATGTGGCCCTCGGCCGTCCGCTCGGAGATGAACAGACGATCCGCGATCTCACGGTTCGTGAGACCGCCTGCGACGAGGCGCGCGATCTGCAGCTGCCGCCGGGTAAGCGCGGCGCCCGGGAGGGGCGCCGCGCCACCCGCGTCCGGAGGGGCTTCGGCCTCGCCCATCGCGTAGCGAACCGCCCCGGCGAGGTCCATGGAGCGGCCCTTCTCGAATGCCCTCCTGCCCGACCCGGTCGTCATGGCGCGGGTCCAGCGATGAGCCAGCGGGGCGCGCACCGGCGACGCGGCGGGCGGCCGCGCCCCCGCGCGCTCGTGGAGCGATGCCGCGGCTCCCGCCAGCTGCGCGGCCCGCTCGTGCTGCCCCTCGTCGGCCGCGACCGCGGCCAGCGACTCGAGGACCGGCGCGACGTGCCGCCAGCCGCCGAAGCGGCTGACGTTGGCGAGCGTGTCCATCAGCAGCGGGCGCGCCAGGTCGGGGCGGCCGCCCAGGAGATGGCGGCGGCCGAGCAGCCCCGAGGCGACCGCGGACAGCTCCACGTGGTCGGCGCTGCGTGCGAGCTCGAGCGCACGGGCCAGGTGGTCGGCGCCGTCGTCGGCTCGGCCCTCGGCCAGGGCGAACTGGCCCAGCAGGAGCTGATAGGTGCACAGGATCGCCGGGTCGCCCAGCTCACCGGCCGGCTGGATCCCGCGCTCGAGGCAGGCCCGAGCGCCGGCCAGGTCGCCCGTCGCGAACTGGACGCGCGAGAGCTGCTCCAGCGCGCGCAGCGCTCCGTGCCGGTCGGACGTCCGGGTGCTGATCGCGAGTGCGCGCCGCGTCCAGCGGAGCGCGTCAGCCTGGTCGCCCTGCAGCCACGAGAGCATGCCCAGCGACTGCAGCGCGCCGATCAGCTCGGGCGTGTACGCGGGGGCCCGCCGGACCGCCGCCTTCAAATGCAGGCGAGCCTCCGTGTAGTGACCGCGCAGGCGCCAGTAGTCGGTCAGGGCGCTGGCCAGGCGGAGCGCCTGGGTCGGGTCCGACGGGGCGCCGCTGGCGAGGATCGCGCGGAAGTTGTCGTGCTCCGCGCCGAGCTCCTGCAGCCCGAGCTCGCCACCGGCGGCGGTGAGACGCCCCGCCGCCGATGCCGCGATGCGCACGAACGTAGCCGTGAACCGCCGCCAGGCCGACTCCAGCTCGCCTGCCTCGCGGAGCCTGTCGGCCGCGTACTCACGGAGGACGTCGAGCATCCGGTACCGCGTGGTGCCGCCGGGGTCGCCCTTGACGCTGACCAGCGAGCGGTCGACGAGGCCGACCAGCGCGCGCAGCGCCGGCGCCGGGTCGAGCGCGCAGACGTCGGACATGGTCTCCAGGCTCCAGCCACCGGCGAAGAGACCGAGCTGGCGGAACACGGCACGCTCGACCTCGCCCAGTGCGTCGTAGCTGGAGTCGATGGCCGCGCGCAGGCTCGCGTGGCGGGGATTCATCGCGCGGTGGCGCGTGGTGAGCAGCTGGAAGCGGTCGTCCAGCCGGGTGACGATCTCCAGTGGCGTGAGCGCACTCGACCACGTCGCCGCGAGCTCGATCGCGAGGGGCAGACCCTCGAGGCGACGCAGCAGCTCCGCCACGTCGGAGGCGTTCCGGTCCGTGATCGCGAAGTCTGGATGACTGCGCCACGCGCGGTCGACGAACAGCTGCGCCGAGTCGAGACGGGCCAGCTGGTTCGGCGTGTAGAGCCGCCCCAGCTGCGGCGTGTCGAGCGGGTCGACGCGCCAGACCAGCTCCCCGTCGACTCCGAGGCGCTCACGACTGGTGACGAGGACCGTGAGGTGTGGACAGCCGCGCAGCAGCCGGTCCGTGAATGACGCGGTGGCCTCGACCAGGCTCTCACAGTTGTCGAGGACCAGCAGCGCCCGTGCGTCCGAGAGCGCGCCGAGGAGCTGATCGAACGCGTCTCCGCCGCTCTCCTCCTCGATGCCCACGCACCGTGCGACCAGGCGCGGCAGCATCTGGGCGTCCATGTGCGGCGCCAGCTCCGCGAACCAGACGCCGGCGCTGAACCGCCTCTCCACGCTGCTCGCGAGCTCCAGTGCCAGCCGCGTCTTGCCAATGCCGGCCGGGCCCACCAGTGAGAGCAGGCGCTGCTCGAGGAGGAGTGGGCGGAGGTCCCGAAGCTCCCGCTGCCGGTTCACGAACGGAGTCAGCAGCTGCGGGAGATTGACGCGATGGCCAGCTGGCGCCGTCCCCACGCTGTGACGTGCCACCGGAGGCCAAGTATGAGCCACGAGCCGCCCCGGTGCGCGGTCGGCTCTCCCAGGTGCCGACGTGTCGGCAGTAGCCTTCCATGATTCGCGATGCCCTTCTCGTGTGATCCGTCCCGCCAGCAATGCGGTGTGCGAATCACGCTAGGGATCGGTGTCGTGCGGGCCACCCGGTTTTCTACCTGTTTGCGGTACGGAGGAAGTACCTGTTTCGGGGCGTTCGGTGGCTACTCCTGCCGGTTGAATGAGAGGACCGCGCCACCGAGCAGTACGGCGCCCAGCAGCCCGATCATCAGCACCTCCTCGCCGAGGCTCATGACGTGCCCCAGCACGGTCACCCCCAGGCCGGTGTTCCCGCCCAGGAAGATCTGCCGGATGGCGTCGACGCCGTATGTGAGCGGGTTGACCTTGGAGATCACCTCCATCCAGCCGGGCACGTCGTTGACGGGGAAGAAGACGCCGGCCAGGAAGATGAGCGGGAAGATCAGGATCTGCACCAGCATCTGGAAGCCCTGCTGGGACTGCATGAAGGACGCGATCAGGATCCCGAGGCCGGACAGCCCGAGCGAGAGCAGGACGACCACCGGGACGAGCGTCAGCACGAGCCCCGGACTGAGAGCCACGCCGAGGATCGGCGCCAGGACCAGCATCACGAGGGCCTGGAGCAGCACGACCACGGTCCCTCCGATGGCTTTGCCGAGCACGATCCCCGTCCGCCCCAGCGGCGCCACCAGGATCTCTTTCAGGAACCCGAACTCGCGGTCCCACACGACCGAGATCCCGGCGAACAGCGAACCCGTCAGCACGGTCATCGCGAGGATGCCGGGATACATGAAGCGGATGTAGTCGACACCGCGCGCCAGCGGCCCCATCACCTTGTTGAAGCCGGCGCCGAACACGACGAGGAAGAGGAGGGGCATCAGCAGGCTCGAGAACGCCCGCGACCGGTCGCCGGCGAAGCGCAGGATCTCGCGGTAGGCCACCACCCACGTGCCGCGCCAGACTTCGCCCATCACCTCATCGCCTCCGTCACTCAGCTGACCCGGAGGTCGCCGTACCCGTCGCTCATCTTCTCCCCCACCTCCCCATGTCCTGCATCATCAGCTCCTTGCTGTCGAGCTCGCCGTCCCGGATCTCGCGGCCGGTCTTGGCCAGGAACACGTCGTCCAGCGTCGGCCGGCGCAGTCCGACCGACTGCAGGCGCAGCGGGAAGGTGCGCACGAAGTCGGGCAGGAACGTCTCGCCGGACGTGACGTGGAAGCGGACCGTGCCGTCCTGCTGGACCGGCTCGACCCCGTAGCGGCTGCGCACCTCGCCCGCCGCCGCCGCGTTGTCCGCCGTCGCGAAGGTGACCACGTCGCCGCCGACCGAGTCCTTGAGGCCGTCGGGGCTGTCGAGCGCGACGATGCTGCCGTGGTCGATGATCGCGATGCGCTCGCAGTTCTCGGCCTCGTCCATGTAGTGCGTGGTCAGGAAGATCGTGAGGTTCTCCCGGCGCCGCAGGTCGTGCAGGTAGTCCCAGATCCGGCGTCGGGTCTGCGGGTCGAGGCCGAGCGTCGGCTCGTCCAGGAACAGGACGCGCGGGTGGTGCAGCAGGCCCCTGGCGATCTCGAGCCTCCGCTTCATGCCGCCCGAGTACCGGCGCACGCTCCCCTTCCGGCGGTCCCAGAGCTCGACCATGGTCAGCAGGTCGCGGGCACGCTCCTCGCGCACGGCAGCGGGAATGCCGTACGCGTATCCGTGAAAGCGCAGGTTCTGCTCCGCCGACAGGTACTCGTCGAGGGTCGTCTGCTGGAAGACCAGGCCGATCGAGCGGCGCACCTCGCCTCGCTGCCGGACGACGTCGTGACCGTTGACGCGGGCGGTTCCGCGGGTGGGCTGGAGCAGAGTGCACAGCATGTTGATGGTCGTCGTCTTGCCGGCGCCGTTGGGCCCGAGGAAGCCGAACACCTCGCCCTCCTCGACGGCGAACGTGACGCCTTTGACGGCCTCGATGCGGCCGTAGCTGCGGGCCAGGTCGGAGACCTCGACCATGCTCATGTCCGTGAAGCCTAGGTCAAACCGGCCGCCGGCATCCGCGCCGCGTCCAGGACGTGCTGCACCGCCGACGCTGGTGACGGTGGCGCGGCCTCAGTCCTGTGCCAGCCGGACTTCCTCGAGGTCCAGATCGCGCTCGACCCGGTGCAGCACCTCGTCACCGATCGTGCCGGCGTTGCGCAGCCGGACGAGCGTGCTCCGCTCGGTGGCGATGAGCTCCTGCCGGAGCCGGCGCCACCCGTCCTGCGTGGCGCGGTGCGCCGCCACGTGGTCCTCGCCGTCCACCTCGCCGTCCTCGTGGTGATGCCCGTCGGGCGAGTGGTCGTGGTCAAGCCGCCCGAACCGGACGTCGACACTCTTCCGGCGCTTTCCGTAGTAGTGGCGCATGTACGTGACGCCCTCGGGTCGCGTCCAGTCCTCGTCCGCCAGCAACTCCAGGCGCTCCAGCGCAGCGTCGATCGTCCGGGTGCGGGCCTCCAGCTCCTCCTCGACCGCCGAGCCGTCGTCGGCCACGCCGAGCTTCCGCATGAGCATGGGCAGGCTCAGGCCCTGGAGCACGAGCGTGACCAGGATGACCGAGAACGTCACGAACAGCATCAGGCCCCGGCCGACCATGGCCGGCAGCGACAGGACCGCGGCCAGCGACACCACGCCGCGCATCCCGGTCCACGCGACGATCACGACGTTGCGCCAGCCGGGGAAGGGGTCGCGTCTTCGCACCCACATCGGCAGCCGGGGCAGGTATGTCGCTGGGAAGACCCAGATGAAACGGAGGGCGATCACCGCCAGGCTCACGGCCGCGGCGATCTCCAGGTACTGCATCACAGACCGCCGGTCGAGGCCGTTCAGGACGGCCGGGAGCTGCAGGCCGATCAGGACGAACACCAGGCCGTTCAACACGAAGAGGAACACCCCCCACACGGCCATGGCCTGGATGCGCGTGGTGGCCGAGTACGTTTCGGGGCTGCGCCAGCCGGCGTAGATGCCCGCGACCGCGACGGCCAGCACGGCCGACAGACCGATCTCCTGGGCCGCCAGGTAGATGGCGTAGGGCACCAGGACGGACAGCGTGATCTCGATGGGCGGGTCCTCGATCCGGCGCTGAACCTGGTTGAACAGCCACGCGACCGCCAGGCCGAGCGCCACCCCGCCCACGCCCGAGATGACGAACGTGCGCCCGGCGTCGACGAGCGAGAACGAGCCGGTGACCACCGCAGCGAGCGCGAAGTTGAACGCGATCAGGCCACTCGCGTCGTTGAGCAGGCTCTCGCCTTCCAGGATGGTGACGATCCGGCGGGGAGCGCCGAGCCGGCTGAAGATCGCCGTCGCCGCGACAGAGTCGCTCGGCGCAACGATGGCGCCCAGCGTGAAGGCCGCCGCCCATGGCAGCAAGCTCGGCTGCATCGTGTGCCCGAGCGCGGCGATGCACACGACGGTGAAGAACACCAGGCCGATGGCCAGCAGCACGATCGGCCGCAGGTTCGCCCGAAAGTCGCGGACGGAGGTGAACCAGCCCGCGCTGTAAATAAGCGGAGGGAGGAAGACGAGGAACACGATGTCGTGAGACAGCTGCACGTACGGGAGTCCTGGGATGAGCGCGATGCCCAGGCCGCCGAGCACCAGCACGATCGGGTACGGCAGGTGGATCCGGCGGGCGACGAACGCCAGGAAGGCGACCGCCACGAGGAGCCCCAGGACCGTCGCGACCGCAGGCATGGCTTCAGCGAGCCGCGGCCAGCCTGCGCAGGCGCCGGCGCTCGATGCCCCACGCCGCGTAGCGGACGAGCGCCATGGCCGGGTAGCGGAGGCGCTGGGCCTCGGTCCGCCCGCCCAGGATGGCCTGTCGGAGCGCCTCGGGCGTGCGGCCGGGGAAGCTGGTGGACGCGAGCCCGATCGCGTCCACGATGTGAGCGTCCGAGTTGCCCACCTCCGCGCAGGCCGCGGCCTCGCGCAGACGATGCGCGAGCTGGTTGAAGACGTAGAAGCCGGGTGTCGCGTTCTCGACCTCGATCGCGTCGAAGTCGAGGGCGGCCGCCAACCAGCCCACGCCGTGGACACGGCGGGCGCGGCCGTTGCGCTCGGTGCGCCAGAAGGGGTGCGCGGCGATGGCGAGTCCGCCCTGCTCGTGGATCGCAGCGATCGTGGCGGCCGCCGTCATGCCGGGGCGCACCCGCTTCTCCAGGAACAGCCCCAGGATGTGGCCTTCCCGGCTGGAGACCTCCTCGCCGACGATGACCGCCGGCGCGTCCCGACGACCCGCGGCAAGGTCGGCGCCGCGGAGTGCGCCTTCGATGGTGTCGTGGTCCGTGATGGCGATCACGTCGAGGTCGCCCAG
This sequence comes from Terriglobales bacterium, assembly GCA_035638495.1. Classification (GTDB taxonomy): domain Bacteria; phylum Chloroflexota; class Dormibacteria; order Dormibacterales; family Dormibacteraceae; genus CF-161. The sequence goes on along the minus strand of DASQZW010000155.1, from coordinate 8,333 downwards.
GTTGGCGGCGTGATCGACCAGGGCCCCCGGGCTCGGCCATCCGTCGCTGTAGCTGGTATGCATGTGGAGATCGGCGCGACCGATCTCCAGGGGGCCGTTGGGCACGGGTCGATGGTACCGATCCCCGGCCCGGCATGCCCCAGAATCTCATCTTGTCAACTTGCGCGCGATGCCCCATCGTTCGGCATCGGGAGGTTCAGATGAAGGGACTGATGCAGGACTATCCGCTCACCACCCAGCACATGCTCTGGCGGCTGGAGCGGCTCTTCGACAAGAAGGAGATCGTCACCAAGCGGGAGACGCAGCTCCACCGCTACCGGTACAGCGACCTCGCCCGGCGGGTCCACCAGCTCGCGAACGTGCTCACGCGGCTGGGCGTCCGGCCCGGCGACCGCGTCGCCACTCTCGCGTGGAACAACTACCGACACCTGGAGCTGTACTACGCGATCCCCTGCATGGGGGCGGTGCTCCACACGCTCAACCTCCGCCTGTTCCCCGACCAGCTCGAGTTCACGATCAGCGACGCCCACGACACCGTGCTGTTCGTGGACCGGACGCTGATCCCCGTGCTGAACCAGGTCGCCGGGCGCATCCCGTCGGTCAGGACGATCGTGGTTCTGAGCGACGGCGAGCCGCTGCCGGAGCACGGTCTCGGCGAGGTGGAGGACTACGAGACGCTGATGGCGGCCGAGACCGCGGACTTCTCGTGGCCCCGGCTGGACGAGCTGTCGGCTGCGGCGATGTGCTACACGTCGGGCACGACCGGCAACCCGAAGGGCGTCGTGTACTCGCACCGGTCGCAGTTCCTGCACACGATGTGCGTGCTGCAGAAGGACTCGCTCGGCGTCAGCGAGCGTGACGTGCTGCTGCCGGTGGTGCCGATGTTCCATGCCAACTCGTGGGGACTGCCGTACGCGGCAGGCATGTCGGGCTGCAAGCTGATCTTCCCGGACCGCTTCATGGGCGATGGTCAGGTGATCCTCGACCTCGCGGAGTCCGAGGGCGCCACGATCCTGGGCGGCGTCCCGACGATCTGGATCAACCTGATGGGCACGATGCAGAAGACGGGCCGCCGGCTGCCGAAAGTGCACACGGTGATCTGCGGCGGCTCGGCGATCCCCCGCTCGCTGATGGAGGGAATGGACGCGCTGGGCCTGCGGATGCTGCACGCGTGGGGCATGACCGAGACCTCGCCGATCGGCAGCATCGGGCTGGTTCGGAGCTGGGTGACCTCGGAGGAGGAGCTGGCGACTCGGCTGAAGCAGGGCGTCCCCGCGACCGGCGTGGAGATCCGGATCGCGGACCTGGCGACGGGCGAGGAGCTGCCGTGGGACGGCGTGGCGTTCGGGGAGATCCAGTGCCGGGGCCCGTGGATCGCGAGCGGCTATCACAACAACGCGGACCCGGGGAAGATCACGGAGGACGGCTGGTTCCGCACGGGCGACGTGGCCACGATGTCCCCGGACGGCTACATCACGATCGTGGACCGGACGAAGGACGTGATCAAGTCGGGCGGCGAGTGGATCAGCTCGGTGGAGCTGGAGGGCGCGATCATGGCGCACCCGAAAGTGCTGGAGGCGGCCGTAGTCGGCCTGTCGCACAGCAAGTGGCAGGAGCGCCCCGTCGCGTACGTGGTCGCCAAGCCCGAGCATCGCGGTGATGTTTCGGCCGAAGAGATCCGCACGTTCCTGACCGAACGGGTGGCGAAGTGGTGGCTCCCGGACGAGATCCGGTTCATCGACGAGATCCCGAAGACGTCGACGCTGAAGTTCGACAAGAAGGCGCTGCGCGCTACGGCGGAGCCGATCGCGGAGGGCGTCGCCGCCGCCGAGGCGGAGGTGCGACCCGGCTGATCGAGCTGTCGGCCGACGCGGTCGCTGCTTTCCGGCTGCGGCGCCACGGGCTCGACCCGCGCCTGGCGGCGGGTGCGTCGGCTGCTGTCCGGGTGGCGGAGGCGACCTGCGGCATCCACGCGCAGGTAATGGGCACGACGGACCTGCAGGTCGCAGCGCGCGTGTCGTCTGCGGTCGCGTCGGAGGGCCTGGTTGCGCGCGCGCTGTGGGAGGAGCGCCGCCTGGTTCGGGTGTGGTGCATGCGCGGCACGCTGCACCTGCTGGCGCCGTCGCAGTTCGCGCTGTACGCGGCGGCGTTCGACCCGGCGGCCCAGTACGACGCGACGTGGCACCGCTACTTCGAGGTCACGGCCGGCGACATGGCGACGCTGTACGAGGCGTTCGGCGAGGCGCTCGATGACGGCTCGCCGCTGACCCGGCGCGAACTGGGCGCGGCGGTGACGGCGCGGGCCGGTTTGCGGCTGGGGGCGCGGTTGAGCTCGAGCTGGGGCGAGCTGCTCAAGCCGGCGGCCCGGCGCGGACTGTTCGTGAACGGTCCGAACCGCGGCTCGGAGACAACATACGTGCGGACCGACCGCTGGCTGCCCGGGTTCTCGGTCGCGCCCGCTCCTGACGCAGCCCGGTTGGAGTGGCTGCGGCGCTACCTTCGCGGGTACGGCCCGGCGAGCGCCGAGGACTATGCTCGCTGGCTGGGCGTGCGGCAGGTGGGCCGGATCAAGAGGCTGCTGGCAGAGCTGGGCGCGGAGGTGACGGAGGTGATGGTGAACGACCGGCGCCTGCACGCGCTGACGGTCGACGTGGCGGAACTGTCGAGCGGCGAATCGGCGTTGTCGGTCCGGCTGCTGCCGGCGTTCGACACGTTCGTGCTGGGCCACGCGAACCGCGACCACCTGGTGGAGGCGGCGCACCGATCGCGGGTGTACCGGACGGCAGGCTGGGTCTCTCCCACGGTGCTGGCGGGCGGCCGGGTGGTGGGCACGTGGGAGCACCGCGTTGAGGGGGACCGCGTGGAGGTGCGGTTGACGCCGTTCGAGGACCTGGGCAGCGGGGTGCGGGCCGGCGTGGAAGCGGAGGCCGAGCGACTTGCGGCCTACTTCGAGCGACCCCTGTCCTTCTATACTTGAGCACCTGTCACGCGGCGGTGGCGGAACGGCAGACGCGCTAGCCTCAGGAGCTAGTGGGGGAAATCCCCGTGGAGGTTCAAATCCTCTCCGCCGCACCAGGGCCGCAATTTTGAGTTCAGACCAACCCATTTGGCGCCTTCTGGGCGGTTAGCGGGAAGGTCGCTCGAACCCTGCGGGAAGGTGCAGCTCGGTCACCCAGAAGTCCTTCTCCACGAACTCGACCGGGATGCGTATCGGGGGCGGTCGGCCCGTCCCGAAGCGCGAGCGCACGCCCTTCCAGTACAGGCCACGATGCACCCGCCTGAGGAGCCCGTCGTGGGCCAGGCGGCTCATCGCTGTCTCGACGGCGCTCGTCGAGCCCTCGAAGTCACGGGTCCGGAAGAACGTGCCCGGGTCCGCGGACTCCACACGTCTTCGGATCCTGGCGCTGGTGGTCATTGCGAGAAAGGACTACCAAGAAGCTGGCAATCTGAGTTGACCGGTGTCCTCCCGGGCAATGAGGCAGGGCGTACCGGTCGGTCCGCCTGACGGCCGAACACTCTGCAGTCCCGATCCGTGCAACCGGGTTGCGTGGACTCGGCGCGGCTGCCGACGCTTGCGCCCGTTCAGGAATAGCCGGCCCTGGCATCGAGGGCGTGAGCAACCAGCGGGAGCAGGCCGACGACAAACACGCCAATGGCGAGCACAGCGACGAAGAAGAGCCGCGACGCCGGCTGCGATACGGCGCTCACAGTCGGCAGCCGCGGCCACGCCCGCGAGTGCCAGGCCGGCGGCGCAGCAGGCGAGGCCTCCGTTGACGCGGTTGATGTACTGGCGCCAGCGCACGGCGGGATGATAATGGCGCAGACGTCGGCGGCAGGACGGTCCTCAGCTGGACCGGCGGAGTCGAGGTCCCGGTCCGAAGCCAGGGCATACGTCTGTGCGTCCGGATAGTCCATCGCCAGGAGTTCGGGTTGCCCGCACGTCGCTGTTGCGGGGCAGACTGACGCTGCCGCTGTTGACCACGGTCAGGCCATCCGGCCGGCGAACCTACGCCTGCTGAATGTGCCCGTACACGATGATCGGGACGTCGAGCCCGCCGTACGTCTTCCCAGGCTGTCGTCCGGCGCGTCGTGGCGGACGACGGCCCAGCAGTCACCGGTGATGGCGTGGACGACTGCGATGTCAGCGGCTTGCCCCTCCATCGGCCGGCCGGCCAGCCAGACGATGCGCTCGGATCCCAGCGCCAAGCGGCTGCACGCAGCCGAGGCCGTTCGCGCAGCACGTCCGCAACATGCGCTCGCCGGCAGCGCTGGTGCTACCATTCCGCCAGCGATGCGCCCGGCCATGACGATCTTTGCCGCCGAAACAGCCCGGAACTGGGCGGCTGACGCGCGCACGCAGGAGCCGTCCACGTAGGAGCGACCCCGGTCCCACGCCGTCCCCGGCGTCAGCCGGGGAGGGATAGACGGAGTTGCTGCTGACCATCACCACGACCCACCGGCCGGCCACGGACCTCGGCTACCTGCTGCACAAGCACCCGGAGTCCCATCAGACCTTCGAACTTTCGGTCGGCACCGCCCACGTCTTCTATCCCGAGGCGGACGACGACCGCTGCACGGCCGCGCTCCTCCTCAGCATCGATCCCATCACCCTGGCCAGGAGCGCGAAGCGGGAGAGCCTGCGCCAATACGTGAACGACCGGCCCTACGTGGCCTCCTCGTTCATGAGCAGCGCCATCGCCGAGATCTTCGGCACCGCCATGAACGGAAACTGCCGCCAGCGGCCGGAGCTCGCTGCCACGGCGATCCCGCTCGTGGCCCGGCTCTCCTCCCTCCCCTGCCGGGGCGGCGAGCCCCTGCTCCGCCGCCTCCTGGAGCCGCTCGGCTACGAGGTCGCCGTCACGACGCGCCCGGTCGACGAGCGCTTCCCCGACTGGGGTGACGGCCGCCACCTGACCGTCGACCTTCGGGCGACGGTCAGGCTCGCCGACCTGCTCAGCCACCTCTACGTCCTGATCCCGACCCTCGACCGGGACAAGCACTACTGGATCGCGCGCGACGAGATCGACAAGCTGGTGCGGCGCGGCGGCGACTGGCTGGCCGGCCATCCGGACCGGGACCTGATCGTGCACCGCTACCTCGGCGGCCTCCGCCACCTTGCGTCGGAGGCGCTGGAGCGGCTGGTCGCCGGCGAGGAGCCCGACGCCGACGACACCGAGTCGGACGCCGAGGCTCCGCAGGAGCGCGTGCGGCTCGGCGAGCTGCGGGCCGAGGCGGCCGCCGGCGCGCTTCGGACCGCGGGCGCGCGGCGGGTCCTCGACCTGGGCTGCGGTTCCGGCCGGCTGATGCGGCTGCTCCTGAAGGACCCACAGTTCGAGGAGGTGGTCGGGATGGACGTCTCCACCCGGGCCCTCGGCATCGCCCGCGACCGCCTGCGCCTCGACCGCCTGTCGCCGGCCCGGGCGGCGCGGGTCAGGCTGCTGCACGGCTCCCTCGTCTACCGCGACGAGCGGCTGGCCGGGTTCGACGGGGCCGCCGTGGTCGAGGTCGTCGAGCACCTCGACCCGCCCCGCCTGGCCGCCTTTGAGCGCGTTCTCTTCGAGTTCGCGAGGCCGCGGACGATCGCGCTCACCACGCCGAACGCCAAGTACAACGTCCGCTGGGAGAGGCTGCCTGCCGGACAGCTCCGGCACGGCGACCACCGCTTCGAGTGGACGCGAACCGAGTTCGAGGCATGGGCCCGGCCGGTCGCAGGGCACCACGGCTACGAGGTCAGGTTCGAGGGCATCGGCCCAGAGGACGCCGAGGTCGGCGCGCCGTCGCAGATGGGGGTCTTCACGCGATGAAGGTCACGATTCCCGACCTGGCGCTCGTGGCCCTGATCGGTCCATCCGGCTCCGGCAAGTCGACGTTCGCGGCTCGCCACTTCCTGCGGACGGAGGTCGTGTCGTCCGACTTCTGCCGCGGCCTGGTGGCCGACGACGAGAACGACCAGGACGCCACGCCGGCGGCGTTCCGCCTCGTCCACGCCATCGCGGGCGAGCGGCTCCGGTCGGGGCGCCTCGTGGTGGTGGACGCGACCAACGTCCAGCCCGAGGACCGGCGGCCGCTGGTCCAGCTGGCCCGCGAGCACAACTGCTTCGCGGTGGCCGTGGTGTTCGACGTGCCGGAGGCGGTCTGCATCGAACGCAACCGGGCACGGCCCGAGCGTGACTTCCATGACGGGGTGGTCCGGCGCCAGCATCGGGCGATGCGCCGGTCGCTGCGCGGCCTGGAGCGCGAGGGCTTCCGGTACGTGAGTGTCCTCCGCTCCGTGGCCGAGGTGGACGCGGTGACCGTCGAGCGGCAGCCCCTCTGGGTCGACCGGCGCTCGGACCCCGGACCGTTCGACATCATCGGCGACGTGCACGGGTGCCGCGAAGAGCTCGTCGAGCTGCTGGGCCTCCTCGGTTACGGCGTGCAGCGCGGGGCCGATCACGTGGAACACCCCGACGGCCGGCGGGTGATCTTCGTCGGCGACCTCGTCGACCGCGGCCCCGACACGCCCGGCGTGCTGAGGCTGGTGATGCGGATGGTCGAGGACGGCGTCGCGCTGGCCGTGGCCGGCAACCACGACGCCAGGCTCGTACGTGCCCTCAAGGGTCGCAACGTCAAGCTGAGCCACGGGCTGGAGCGGACGCTCCAGCAGCTGGAGGCGGACCCCGGGCTCCGGGAGCCGGCCCGCGCGTTCCTCGACGGCCTCATCAGCCACTACGTGCTGGACGGTGGCCGTCTGGTCGTCGCGCACGCCGGCCTGCCGGCCGACCTCCAGGGTCGGAGCTCCGGCCGGGTGCGAGAGTTCGCGATGTACGGCGACACGACCGGCGAGACCGACGAGCTCGGACTGCCGGTCCGGCTCGACTGGGCCGCCGAGTACCGAGGGAGGTCGATGGTCGTGTACGGCCATGTGGCCGTTCCGGAGGCGCGGTGGCTCAACAACACCGTCAACATCGACACAGGCTGCGTGTTCGGCGGCCGCCTCACGGCGCTCCGCTATCCGGAGCGGGAGGTCGTCTCGGTCCCGGCCCGGGCCACGTACTTCGACTCCGTTCGCCCACTGGCTCCGCCGCCCACGGACCGAACGGACGTCCTCGACCTCGCCGACGTGCTGGGCAAGCGGCTGGTGGAGACGTCGCTCGCCGGCCGGATCGCGATCCGCGAGGAGAACGCGACGGCGGCCCTGGAGGTGATGAGCCGCTTCGCGATCGACCCCCGCTTGCTCGTGTACCTCCCTCCCACCATGTCGCCGGCCGAGGCCAGCGCCAGGCCCGGGCTGCTCGAGCACCCCGAGGAGGCGCTCGCCTACTTCGCGCGCAGCGGCGTGCGCCGGGTCGTGTGCGAGGAGAAGCACATGGGCTCGCGGGCGGTGCTCGTGGTGTGCCGGGACGAGGCGGCGGCCGAGCGCCGGTTCGGCGTCGCGCCGCCCGGCGGAGTCGGCGTCTGCCACACGCGAACCGGCCGCTCGATGTTCGAGGACGGCGACCTCGAGCGCCGCCTCCTCGACCACCTGCGCTGCGCGTTGGCCGCGGCCGGGTTCTGGGAGCGCCTCGAGACCGACTGGGTGTGCCTGGACTGCGAGCTGATGCCGTGGTCGGCCAAGGCGCAGGAGCTGATCACCCGGCAGTACGCCCCGGTGGCGAGCGCCGGCCTGGTGTCGGTGGAGCTGGCACGGGCGGCGGTTGGCGCGGCCACCGGCCGCGGCGTCGACATGGGCGAGCTGGACGCGCGGCTCTCCGAGCGCGGCGGCGCTCTGGCGGCCTACCGCGAGGCGTACAGGCGCTACTGCTGGCCGGTCGGCGGCGTGGAGGACCTCCGGCTGGCGCCGTTCCACGTCCTCGCGACCGAGGGCCACGTCCACACCGACCAGCAGCACGGCTGGCACCTGGACCAGATCGCGGCGATCGTCGCCCACGGCTCGCCGGTGCTGGCGCTCACGCCCCACCGCGTGGTGGACGTCGAGGACGCCGCCGCCTGCCAGGAGGCCGCCGACTGGTGGACGGCGCTGACGGCCGCGGGCGGCGAGGGGATGGTCGTGAAGCCGCTGGACTTCGTGGTGCGCGGCAGCCGCGGCCTGGTCCAGCCGGGCATCAAGTGCCGCGGCGCCGAGTACCTGCGGATCATCTACGGGCCGGAGTACGACCTCCCGGGCAACCTGGAGCGGCTGCGGCGCCGCGGTGTCTCGGCCAAGAGGTCGCTGGCGCTGCGCGAGTTCGCGCTGGGCGTGGAGGCGCTGGAGCGGTTCGTGAAGCGCGAGCCGCTGCACCGCGTGCACGAGTGCGTCTTCGGCGTGCTCGCGCTTGAGAGCGAGCCGGTCGATCCGGCGCTGTAGGCATGTC
>DASQZW010000154.1:0-23850 GCA_035638495.1 Terriglobales bacterium | reverse complement strand
ACCTCCGGACCTGGTTCTTCACCCGCGACGGTATCGTGCGGGCGGTTGACGGCGTCTCGTTTGCGGTGGCGCCCGGCGAGACCCTCGCCGTCGTCGGCGAGAGCGGTTGCGGCAAGAGCGTCACCGCGCTGTCGATCTTGCGGTTGATCCCGTCGCCGCCCGGTCGCATCGTCGGCGGCGCCATCCGCTTTGCCGGCCGTGACCTTCTCGGACTCGGCGAGGCGGCGATGCGCAGGGTCCGCGGCAACGAGATCTCGATGATCTTTCAAGAGCCGATGACCTCGCTCAACCCGGTGCTGACGATCGGCCGGCAGATCGCCGAAACGCTGACCCTGCATCAGGGGCTCGACCGCGCCGCGGCGCTCGACCGGGCGGCGGATATGCTGCGCCGCGTGCATATTCCCGAGGTGCGGCGGCGGCTCGGCGAATACCCGCACCAGCTGTCGGGCGGCATGCGCCAGCGGGTCATGATCGCGATCGCGCTCGCCTGCGGCCCGAAGTTGCTGTTCGCCGACGAACCGACGACCGCGCTCGACGTGACCGTGCAGGCGCAGATCCTCGACCTGCTGCAGCAGCAGCAGCGCGAGCGGTTCATGGCGATGGTGCTCGTCACGCACGACCTCGGTGTCGTCGCGGGCCGCACCGACGACATCGCGGTGATGTACGCAGGGCGCATCGTCGAGCGAGCGCCCACCCGCTCACTGTTCGAGCACACGCGGATGCCCTACACGCAGGCGCTGCTGCGGGCGATCCCGCGCCTGGACCACGACAGCCACACACGCCTGCTGGCGATCGGCGGGCGGCCGCCGGACCTGGTCGACCCGCCGCCGGGCTGCCGCTTCGCGCCTCGCTGCGACCGCGTGCGGGACCGCTGCCGGGAGGACGAGCCGCCGCTCGGCGCCGACTCGGACCCTGGCCACCAGTTCGCCTGCTGGTACCCCGTCGGGGCTCCCTCGTAGATGGCCGGCAGCGGCAGCGCACACCTCCGCGCCGGCGCGCTGCTGCGCGTCGAGGACCTCGTCGTCGAGTACCCGCTGTCCGGCGGGCGCCGCGTGCGGGCCGTGTCGGGCGTCAGCCTGGACGTGGCGGAGGGCGAGACCCTCGGGCTGGTCGGCGAGTCCGGCTGCGGCAAGTCGACCACGGCAAGGGCGATCATGCAGCTGCCCGGCCCGACGGCCGGCCGGGTCGTGTTCGAGGGCCGCGACCTGACCGGTCTCGGCCGCTCGGACCTCCGCCGGGTCCGGCGCCGGCTGCAGATGGTGTTCCAGGACCCCGTCTCCTCGCTCAACCCGAGGCGCCGCGTCGGTGACCTGGTGGCCGAGCCGCTGGTCATCGCCGGCGGCGACGGCTCGACCCGGCGCGAGCGGGTCCGCGAGGCTCTGATGGCGGTCGGACTGGAACCCGACATGATCTGGGGCCGGCGGCGGCACGAGTTCTCCGGCGGTCAGTGCCAGCGCATCTGCATCGCCAGGGCGATCGTGATGCGGCCCCGCCTCCTGATCTGCGACGAGCCGGTCTCGTCCCTGGACGTGTCCGTGCAGGCACAGATCCTGAACCTGCTGGAGGACATGAAGGCGCGGTTCGGCCTGACGATGCTCTTCATCTCGCACGACCTGGCCGTGATCAAGAACATCAGCGACCGGATCGCTGTGATGTACCTGGGCAAGCTGTGCGAGACGGCGCCGGCGGAGCGCATCCACCGCTCACCCGCGCACCCGTACACCGCGTCGCTGCTGGACTCGGTGCCGGTCCCCGACCCATCGGTGCCGCCGCGTCCGGCGCCGGTGACCGGGGAGCCGCCCTCGCCGCTCGCGCCGCCTCCGGGCTGCCGGTTCCACACCCGCTGCCCGCGCGCGCAGGAGCGCTGCCGCGTCGAGGAGCCCCAGGTCCGGCAGGTCGCGCCGGACCACTTCGCGGCCTGCCACTTCCCTCTGGTCGCCTGACGACGGGGGGGCGTCCTTGCCCAGGGCGCCCGGGAATCTGTCCCGCTCAATTGGGACCAGGATGGTAAGGCGGTTGATCCATACTGCACGGATCGGAGGGGGGGCGCACGTGGACTGGAGGAAGCAATGGATCACCGACTGCTCGGCTGGAGCGCGCCGGAAGGCCCCGAGGGGGACGACGAGGAGGAAGACCGGGCCATCGTCGAGGCCGTCTCCGTCCCCATGATCAGGCCGCTGAAGGACCTGGACGCCGTGTTCCCGCAGGCGCCGCCCGTGGTGGACCGGCGCGACTTTCTTCGGGCGCTCAACGACGCGCTGGACATCGACCCGCGGCGGACCGCCGTGATCACGATCGACTGCCAGCGAAGCCACCTCGACCTGGCGGTCGCGACGATGCCCGTGTCGCCCCAGGCGGCCGCCACGGTGGTCGCCGCCACCGCGCGGCTGCTCCGATTCGCGCGAGGGTGCGGGATGAGCGTGGTCCACGTCCTCAGCCAGAACCGCATCCTGCCCAAGGGCCAGCCAGAGGCGCTGTGCAACCCGTTCTGGGCCGCCGTCGAGCGCAGCCACCACTCGCTGATCCCCGATCGCGACAGCAACGTGGGCAGGCACAACCTGGTCGGCACGGTCCAGACGCAGCTCATGCCCGAGCTCGGGCCGGAGCCCGGCGACGTGCTGGTCGACCGCAAGCGGCGGATCAGCATCTACCGGGACACGGACCTCGACCTGACGTTGCGCGAGCTCGGCGTCGACACCGTCGTGCTGGCCGGCGTGGACACCAGCACGAGCGTGCTCTGCGCGGCGTTCGAGTCACTGAACCGCGACCTGCGCACGATCGTCGTCTCCGACTGCGTCCAGTCGCTGTTCGGCGACGACCTGCACTTCTTCGGGCTCCAGAACGTCGCGCGGTGCCTGGGCTGGGTCTTGACGGTGGACGAGCTGATGGCGAAAGTCTGAGCTCGTGAACGACGAGCTGCTGGTCACGGCGGTCCACTCCCGCACCAGCGGGGTGCAGGGCCGTTCGCTGAACGCCGCGCGCAGGAACCACTTCGTGATCGACGCGTCCGGCGACCAGGCCGAGGCGGTCACGCCCGGCGAGGCCTTCCTGTCGGGCCTCTCGGCCTGCGGGGTCCTGATGCTGGAGCGCGTGGCCGCCGAGCGCGACGTGCCTCTGGCGGTCGCCGACGCCTGGATCGAGGGCGTCCGGCCGCGCTCCGACCCGACGTGGTACCAGCGCGTGGACCTCCGCTTCCGCCTCGAAGGACCCACCCGGGAGCAGGCCGAGGACCTGGTCGAGTACTACCGCTCGCATTGACCGCTCTACCGAGCGGTCGCGGTCGCGACCGAGGTCACGGTGACGATCGAGGTGGGCGCGGATATGCTGAGCTCATGAAGACCGTCGGCGAGCCCGAGGAGATCCGCATCCCGCGCGAGGACGAGCGGCCCGAGATCCTGCCGGTCGAAGAGCCGGTGCCGGAGGAGGTGCCCGAGCGGGAGGCTGACCCGGTCCCGGCCTGAGCATGCCGATTTCGCTGCCCGTCCTGGGCTTCCGCGAGTGGGTCGTGGCGCCGGACGGTCTCGTCGGCAGCATTCGCGGAGAGCCCTGGCCGACGGCCGCGGTGCAGGCGAGCTGCGACACCGGCCACCCGGCGCCGGCCGACGACTGCCGCTGTGGTATCTACGCGATCGAGAGCTGGCCCAAGCTCGGTGACGACCGCCTCTACGAGGAGGCCGCCACGCCCATGCGGCTGCTGGCCCAGGGCCTGCTCACGGCCGTGGTCCTTGCCGGCCTGGCCGCCCTGTTCGCCATGGACCAGCCGCTGGTGGCGCGCGGCAGCTGGATGCCCGCGGTCCTGATCGGCGCGGCGATGGTCCTGGGCCTCGGCGGTGTCGTGGCGGCCGACCTCGCGATCATGCGGCCGGCGTACCTGCTGGGCGCGGTCCTGCTGAGCGGGCGAGTGCTGCGCTACGAGAACGGCGTGCTGCGCGCGGAGCACGCCCGGATCGCCTGCCTCGTCCGGCCGATCGGCGTGCGGCGCTCGGTGGCCGCATCGCTGGCCGGCCGCCTGGGCGTGCCGCTGTTCCAGTGGTACGAGCGCGACCGGGCGATGCGCTACCTGAGCGAGCACGGCGACTCCTGGGAGCGGATTTCGGCGAGCCGGTAGCGGCGCCCGGGCTGAGCGATCCCGACCGCACCGCGACCCTGCTTGACAGAATGTTGTAGAAATACAACAATGCGCCGTGTGGCGAGGACGAGCAGTAGCGCATCCACAACCGACGGGGTGCTGCACAACCGCATCGCGGTGCTGCGCGCCGAGCGCGGGCTCTCGCGACAGCAGCTGGCGGACGCCGTGAACGTCAACTACCAGACGATCGGCTACCTGGAGCGAGGCGACTACAACCCGAGCCTCGAGCTGGCGTTTCGACTCAGCGAGGTCTTCGGGGTGCCGATCGAGGCCATCTTCTCCCGCCGGCCGCTGCGGCCGATGAGCGAGGAGCTGTACGGCACACCGCCGCAGCGGAAGGAGGCGAACGGCTGATGACCGCGCGAACGTCCGGGTGGCGTCCGCCGCCGATCTTCACGACCGCCCGGCTCACGTACACGCTGATCGTGGCGCTGCTGACCGTGCTGCTGCTGCTGGCCTCGCTGGCGGGGCTGGGCGGCGGCTGGATGATGCTCGCCTACCTTTCCTTCGTCGTGCTCACCGCGTGGACGCTGCGGCGCGCCCGCGAGGAGGCCGGGACCTGGTTCGGGCTGCGAGCCGTTCGCCGCGGCCTGGTCGTCGCGCTCCTCGTCGACTGCGCCGCACTGGTCGCACAGCCGGCCGGCGCCTACCTGTTCATCCTGGCGCTCCTCGTCCTGCTCAACGTCGCGCTGGGTTGGGCGACCCTGCGGATGGCGAGCGCGCCCGAGGCGGCCCTCGACGAGCGGCAGGAGTCCTTCCGCAACCGCTCCCACCGCATCGCCTACCTGTCGTTCGGTCTGGTGGGCGGGGCGATCGTGGTAGCCCAGGTGGCCGGTCCGGTCAGCCGAGCGTGGGTCACCGGGGCACTGAACGGCGGCGCGTTGATCGCGTTCCTGGAGCTGCTGTTCGTGCTGCCCGGCATGGTGGTCGCCTGGCTGGAGCCCGACCACCTCGCACCGGAGAGCGCCGTCCCGGCACTGGATGGGCGCGCACGGCTGGCGCTCGGCATGCTGGCGGTGGCCATCGCGTGGCCGGTGCTCCTCTCGGTTGCCCTCGTGGTCCTGCCGGCCCGGACGACCAGCACGGTGAGGACCAGCACGGTGAGGACGCTGAGCGCCGACCCCTCTCTGCGCTGCGTCGAGCTCATGGCCAATTCGCGGATCGGCATCGGCGTCGAGGCCCAGATCCCTGTTCATGCGACCGCCTGCGGCGACGGCCGGACCGCGAGTGCGGGATACGGGCTCAACCAGAGCGACTGCCTGATCGCATCCGCCACGTTCGCCACGGTCACCGCGGACCAGTGCGGCCGGACCGTCGGCCCGGACGGGACGCTGCGCTTCACGTACGGCGCGATGGTCCGGCCGTCCCTGCTGCCCTTTCTCGGTCGCGAGGTGACGATGCACGTGGTCGTCGACCGGGATGGCCGGGTGGTGCGCTTCCCGTGATCGCGCGGCGGGCCATCGTGCTGGCCGTCCTCCTGGTGTGCGCGTTCCTGGTGTCGCCAGTGCCGCTGTACGGGTTCGGCGCGGTGCCGGTGCTCGTGCTGGCCGCGCTCGACCTGTTCCTCCTGGCCGCCACGGGCTGGCTCGGCTACGCCCGCACGGGGTCGCTCGACGAGCGGCAGGTGGCGGTGCGCGACCTCGCCTACCGGCGCGGCTTCCGCCTGCTCGGCCTGGCAATCGTCGTGGCCGCGATCGCGACGGTGGTGAGCTCGAGGGTGGTCGGCCTGTCGTCGGGCGGCGCCGGGTTCAGCCAGGTCGACAGCGGTCTCAGCGGCCGGTTCCTGGTCGCGATCGCGGAGCTGGTCGTCATGCTGCCGACGCTGGTCATCGCGTGGTCCACGCTGGATCCCGGCCGCGGCGATCCGACCCTGCTGCCGGCCCTCGGGGCAGCTGCCGTGGCGGCGACGTGGGTGGCTGCCCTGGCCTGGACGCCCGCCCAGAGTGCGGCCGTGAGCCGGAACTTCGCCGTGGTCGCCTCGGCGACCGGCAGCAGCTGCAGGCACTTCGTCGGGGGCCGCATCATCGGCGGCGGGTTCGGCGCCACGGTGGGCATGCGCGCCCACGTGTGCTGGAACGGCGAGTCGGCGTTCGTGATCGGCGACCCGAGCATTCCGCTGCCGGCCGGCGTCATGGCGGACCCGGAGGATCGGTTCCTGACCGCGTGCGGCGCCGACAACGTCGAGGACTTCGCGGCCGTCTCGGGCACCACCTGCACCGCGAAGGTCGACGCCGACGGCACACTGCACTACACGGTGTATGCGCACGTCGCACCCTGGTCGCTCCCGTTCGTTGGCCGCGACGTCACGATGGAGCTGGTCGTCACACGCGACGGCCGCGTGCTGAGCCAGCCCTGAGCAAACCGGCGCCCGATCAGCCCAGCGGCAGGCCCAGCTCCCGGCGCAGGTAGTCACGGACCGCCGCCTCCAGCTCAGCCGGCCAGCCCGCGCCGCAGCGCTCAGCGATCGGCCTGGCCTGCTCGATGAACACTCGCGTGGCGGCCGCGCGGGCCGCCAGCACCGACTCCCGCCGCGGCTGCGGGACCGGGAGCGCCGTGAGGACGGCCCGCTGCTGGGGCGTGAGCTTCGCGCTCCACTGCTTGGCGCCCATCGGCGGCACCGGCTGGTTGGACTCGACGTACAGCCGGTAGAGCAGCAGGTGCACCTCCTGCACCGCCACCACGCCGAGAAGCCAGTCGTCACGGACCGTGACGGTCGGGAAGTTCGCCGCCTGACGCAGGCACTCCTCGATGAGGTCGGCGATCTGCGCCGGGTCCGGATGGCGGGGCGCCGGCGCGGGCAGTTGGGCGTGCAGGCCGTCGCGGTCGAGCACCGGCAGCCGTGCGCCCGGGACGCTCCCGAGATCGCTCACGCGCTCGGTGACGACGTCGAACCGCTCGCAGGTCGGGGTCAGCGCGTAGAAGCTGCCCCTGCGGCCGGGCAGCTCGCGCGCGACGAGCGCCGGGGTGATCGCGGCGAGCCACTCGCGCCACCCGCCGGCGAACGCGTCGAAGTCCTCGTCCCGGACGGCGATCGCGAGGTCCAGATCGGACGCGGCGTCGGCGCCTCCCCGGCCGAGCGCACCCGCGACCCAGATGCCCCGCACCCGCTCGTCCGCACCCAGGACGGCGACCGCCCGGTCGAACAGCGGTCCATAGGCGGCTGGCAGTGCGGCCAGGCCCTCCGGGCGGCGAACCTCTGACGGCTCTGCAGTCATGCGATTCCCTCCTCGGTGGCAGGATAGTGGAGCGGCTGCGGGCGGTTCGGCGCACCAATCCCAGCCTGCAGTACGTGCGGCCCGACCTGTACGAGGGCTGAACGGCGGCGACCGCGCGACGCTGACGCCGCGCCCCACGCTCGGCCCTGGCGGTGTCCGGGGACATCCGCCTACGCTGCCCGGGTGATCGTTCCGTATGCGCCTCGCCGCCAGCAGTGGCGGTGGACCTGGCGCCGGGCGGGCGCGGTGGCCCTCGGGCTGGCGCTCCTGGCCTGCGTCGGGCTGGGCGGTGTGGTCGTCGTCTCCCTGGCCAACGCTCCGGACTGCGTCACGCTGCCTCCACCCGACGCACCCGCGGCCGTGACGCGGGTGCCCGCGGCTTCGCTGTCCGGCCACCCGGTGGCGGCTGCCGCCGCCAGCGCCGACCTGGTCTTCGTGGCACTGCGCTCGTGGGGCGGGAACGATCGCAGCGGCGTCGAGGTCCTGCGGCGCAGCGGCGGGCGCCTGCGTTCGACGGCCGTGCTCTCGCTGCCCTCCCAGCCCGCCGGCCTGGCGCTCAGCCCCGACGGCAGGGTGCTGCTGGCGGCGTACGACGACGGCGTGGCCGTGCTGGACGCCGTCCGGGCCGCGGCCGGCGACCCCAGCTCGTTGATGGGCACCGTCTCGACGGGCTCCGGCGCCGGCACCTCGCAGCTGGCCATCGTGGGTGGTCGCTACCTGTTCACGGCGGACGAGTCGGCTGGCCGGGTGACGGTGCTGGACCTGCCCCGGCTGGAGGCGGACGACTTCGGGCCCTCGGTCCAGGTCGGCACGGTCGACGTGGACATGGCGCCGGCCGGCATCGGCGTGTCACCGGACGGCCGGTATGTGTACGTGGTCAGCCAGGTCCAGCGGCCGGTGGTCAGGCTCGGCCCCAGCGATTTCCTGTACGGGCTGCTGACGTACGTGGGCCTGCCCCGCCGCGGCGGCACGCTGACCGTGATCGACGTGAAGCGCATGGAGCTCGACCCCGCCAACTCCGTGGTCGCGCGCGTCCCCGCCGGCTGCGGGCCGGTGCAGGTGGCGGCGTCGCCGGACGGCAGCCTGGTGTGGGTGATCGCCAAGCGCTCCAACGAGCTGCTCGCGTTCCGCCGGGACCAGGTGCTCGCGGGCGGGACCCGGCCGGTGGCCGCGATCCCGGTCGGCGCCGCGCCGGTGGGGCTCCGGCTCGTGCGGAACGGCGGCGTCGCGCTGGTCGCGAGCTCGGACCGCAGCCAGGAACCCGGCACGCCTCAGACCGTGCACGTCGTCGACACGGCGGCGGTCCTGGCGGGTCGGCCGGCGCTGCGGTCGGCGGTCACGGTGGGCGGGCTGCCGCAGGAGATCGACCTCAGCCCCGACCAGCGGACGGCCTATGTGGCCAACGGCGGCTCGTCCTCGCTGAGCACGATGGACGTGGCCAGCGTCGTGGGCTCCTGAAGGGTCCGGTGTCTCTCCTCGACACCGACGTTCTGATACGCCACTTCACGGGAGACCCACCCGATCAAGCGGCACGAGCGACGGCTCGGATTCGTGATGCCGGGCCGAACCAGTTGCTCCTGCTGGACCTGCACGTGGCCGAGTGCGTGTTCGTGCTGGAGGGTCCCTATCGTCAATCGCGGGCGGAGGTGGGCGAACTGCTGGGCTCGATGCTGGGCGTTGCCGCCATCCGCTTCGAACACGAGGCGGTGGTCAGGAGGTCCCTCGACCTCTACTCCGCCGGCCTCGACTTCGCCGACGCCTACCTCGTAGCGGCGGGGGAAGACGCCGGCATCCACCGGGTGCTGAGTTTCGATCGGTTCGACGCGAAGCTCGGGCGGAATACGAAGGTCCGGCGGGTCGAACCCTGAGCGGGTCAGCTGGCGGCCGCCGATCCGAACAGCTGCCGGCCGACCCTGCGCCGGTCGTCGCTCAGCCGGTCGTCGCCGCGCCCAGCGAGCGGATCCAGTCGCGGTGCTCGTCGAAGTGGCCGTACGTGTTCCCGGCGATCCACGCGCGCCGCCGCTCGAGCTCCGCGGCGTCCAGCGTTTGCAGCAGCGCAGTCACGCGCGCGTGCGTGTCGTCGAGCCGCCGCCGCACCTCGCCGGCCGGCAGCTCCGCGTGGCTGGCCCGGAGCGCCTCGTTGATGTCGTCCGTCTCGGGATTCTCCGTCCCCTCCGCGAGCCCGAGCTCGGACCGCCCATCGCGGCCCGCGAGCTCCGCCAGGAGGTAGGCCTCCCACCGTTCCAGGTGGACGAGGTGGTCCTTCACCGACCAGCCGTCCGGACCGGCAGCGCCGAGCTGTGCGTCGTCGAGGCCGTCCACCGCCGCGCGCAGCTCGTTCCACGAGCGCTGGGTGCGGTCGATCAGCTCCGTCCGGACGGCGGTGTCGTGCTCGCTTGCCATGGTGCCCACTGTAACCGGTTCACCGGTTACTGGGCAACTCGCAGGCCGCGAAAGAACGCGCGCAGATCGCCGACCACGAGGTCGGGCTCCTCCATGGCCGCGAAGTGGCCGCCGCGGTCGAACTCCGACCAGTGCACGACGTTGTGCCGGCGCTCCGCGAAGCGACGGATCGGCAGCGCGATCTCGCGCGGGAACACCGCCACGCCCATCGGGACCGCCGACCGCTCGGCCGGCACCCTCGCCGCGTGCGCGGTCTCGTAGTACAGGCGGGCCGAGGAGCCCGCAGTGCCCGTCACCCAGTAGACCATCACGTTGGTGAGCAGCAGGTCGCGGTCGACGGCGTCCTCGGGCGCGTCAGCGGAGTCCGTCCACTCCTTGAACTTCTCGACGATCCACGCCAGCTGCCCGGCCGGCGAGTCGGTCAGGCCGTAGGCGAGCGTCTGCGGCCTCGTGGACTGGATGGCGCCGTAGCCCTGACCCTCGCGGCGGAACTGCTCCAGCCGGTCGAGCCGCCCGCGCTCCTCCTCGTCCAGGTCGCCGGCGTCGGCCGGCGCCGACCCGAACAGCATCGTGACGTGGACCCCCGCGACGCGGTCCGCGTCGGCCCTGGCCAGCTCGCCCGAGACCGCCGCGCCCCAGTCGCCGCCATGGGCGCCGTACCGCTCGTAGCCGAGACGCTCCATCAGCGCCGCGACGGCCCGCGCGACGCGGCGCATGTCCCATCCGGTGTCCCGGGTCGGCCCCGAGAACCCGAAGCCCGGGATCGTGGGGCACACGACGTGGAACGCATCGGCCGGGTCGCCGCCGTGGCTCCGGGGATCGCTGAGCGGCCCGAGGATGTCCATGAACTCGACGACGGAGCCGGGCCACCCGTGGGTGATCACCAGCGGCAGCGCGCCCGGCTCCGGCGAGCGCACGTGCAGGAAGTGCACCCTGGCACCGTCGATGGTCGTCGTGAACTGCGGAAAGGCGTTCAGCCGCGCCTCGTGGACGCGCCACTCGTAGGTGGTCCGCCAGTACTCCGCCAGGTCCCGCAGGTAGCCCAGCGGGACCCCGTAGGTCCATCCCGTGCCGGGCACCTCGTCGGGCCAGCGCGTCCTGGCGAGCCGGTCGGCGAGGTCCTCCAGGTCGGCCTCGGGCACGTCGATGCGGAACGGCTGGATCGCGGCGTCGGTCATGCCGCGCACGGTAGCAGCGGCGGGGCGGAGGCTACTTCACGGACACCGAGCTGGAGTCCCCGCGCACCTTCGCCCCGAGCTCGGTGACCTTCTCGTTCACCTTCGACGTCGTCTCGGTGGCCCTGGCCTGGACCGTCGACGCCGCCGAGGTGGCCGAGTTGATCACGGGCTCCCGGTTCTGCTCCCACCAATCCGCCAGCCGCTGCCGTCGCGCGGCGCCATTCTGGGGATCGAGGAAGTAGACGAGCGCGCCGCCGACGACGGCGCCGAGCAGCATCCTGGGTCCGAACATCACCTTGTACCTCCGAACTGAGCTGGATTGAGCTACAGCCGACTCAAGATCAATGATAGTGTTCGTGTCGAGAAAAGGCCCGATGGAGGGTCCCGGGCCGCCCCTTACAAAGCGTTGACATCGGGGTGACCAGCCCTTCCCGGGGCCGGGGTTGAATGGCCGCATGAGCATCGCCGGACCGCTCGACAATCCGTCCAGGGAGGCGGCGGCCGGGCCGAGGCTGCCCGTCAGCCGCCGGACGGTGCTCGGCGCCGCCGTCGCCGGGGGCGCCGGTCTCGCCGCCGTCCGCATCGTGGTCTTTCCCCGCCTGGAGGAGCTCCTCCAGGGAGCGACCGCCCTGACCGGCGGCCGCGGCGACTGGATATCTCCCCTCGGGTCCGAAAAGGCGAAGGTGGCCCACCTGCTGCGCCGGGCCACGTTCGGCGCCAGCCTCGAGGACTTCGAGCGGGCCGCCGGCGACGGTTTCTCGAAGACGGTGGACCGGCTGCTCGAGACGCGGCCGGCAGCCCCGCCGCCGCTCCCGACCGCCGCGCAGGTCAACGGCGGCGCCCTCAACCTGAACCAGCTGCAGCTGTGGTGGGTGAACCACATGCTGTCGAGCGCCACGCCGTTCATCGAGCGGATGACGCTGTTCTGGCACGGCCACTTCACGAGCGACTACCGCAAGGTCGGCCTCCAGTTCCCGTTCATCCACTGGCAGAATCTGACGTGGCGCGACATGGCGCTGACCGACCTGCGCTCGATGCTGATGCGGGTCACCATCGACCCCGCCATGCTGCGGTACCTCGACCTGGGCACCAGCACCGGGCAGGCGCCCAACGAGAACTACTCGCGCGAGCTCCTGGAGCTCTTCTCGCTCGGCGTGGGCCACTACTCGGAGGACGACGTGCGCGCGGCCGCGAAGGCGCTGTCAGGGTGGACCGAGCCGCGGCCCACGGGAACGGTCGACGTGACGGTGGACGCCAAGAACATGGTGACCCAGCGCCGGGCCGTGTTCGACCAGCCGGCCACCGGGACGTTCGTGGCCAACCGCGCCTACCGGGGCGGCCCGATCACCTTCCTGGGCAAGCAGGACACGTACGACGCGCAGAAGGTCGTCGACCGCATCCTGGCCCAGCCGGCCACCGCGGCGTTCATCGCGCGCAAGGTGGTCCAGCACTTCGTCTCGGCGCAGGTCGACGACACGTACGTGGGGCGCCTGGCAGACACGTTCCGGTCCAGCCGGTACGACGTCAGGACGCTGATGCGCGCCGTGTTCACCAGCCCCGAGTTCACCGCGGACCAGAGCTACCGCGCGCTCGTCAAGTCGCCCACCGAGTTCATGCTGCACACGCTCCGCACGCTGAACGCCCCACAGTTCTCGCGGCTGGTGGTGCAGGCCGCCCAGGGGATGGGCCAGGTCCTGTTCGACCCGCCCGACGTGGGCGGCTGGCCCAACAACGAGGCGTGGATCTCGTCCAACAACGTCGTCGCCCGTGTCAACTTCATCGGGGCCGTGCTCAGCCAGCTCAAGTCGCTGCCGTCCGGCGCCGACGCGCCGCGGCACGTGGACACGGTGCTCGGCCCGTCGACCGCCCGGCTGCTCGACCTGGCCGCGGACGACCACACGCGCTGGTTCCTCACGCTGGCCTCGCCCGAATTCCAGCTCAAGTGAGGGTGCTCCGAGATGAGTGAAGAGATCGGCATCAACCAGCTCAAGCGCAGGGACTTCCTGCGGCACGGCCTGGTGTTCGGCGCGGGGGCCGCCGGCCTGGCGGCCGGCTACGCCGCCGTACCCGACGCGTTCGCACGCGCCGTCTACGCCGCCAAGACGAACGGCGTCCACAACGACCGCGTGCTCGTCATGATCCAGCTCGGCGGCGGCAACGACGGCCTGCGGACGGTCATCCCGCTGCAGGACCCGACACTGCACGACCTGCGGCCGAAGCTCGCGGCGCTGTCCGTCGGGCAGGCCCTGCCCATCACCCCGGAATTCGGGCTGAACCAGGCCCTGAAGGGCGTGAAGTCGCTGTGGGACCAGGGCAAGGTGGCCATCGTCGAGGGCGTCGGCTACCCCAAACCCAGCTTCTCGCACTTCGAGTCGATCCGGATCTGGGAGACCGCCGACCCGACCCGGCGCCAGGTGGACGGCTGGCTGGGCCGGACGCTCGCGAAGGCGTATGACTCCTTCGGGCATCCGCTGACCGGCTGCGCGTGCGGCACGACCGACGTGCCGGGCGCGCTGCGCGACCTGCAGGCGACGCTGACCGTCATCGACAGTCAGAAGACGTTCGGGTTCACCGCGGGCAGCGAGCTCGAGGCGGCGGTGGGCGCGCTCTACAAGGGGACGCCGGGCGTCTACGGCGCGCTGTTCGACACGGCGATGGCGACCGCGCGGGAGAGCATCGCCACGCTGCGGACGTCCGAGGAGACGTACCAGCCGAAGGCGGCGTACAGCGACCAGGCGAGGCTCGTCTACTCGTCCAAGAACCAGCTCGCGGCGGCCCTGCAGCTCGCGGCCGAGCTCATCACGACCGGGACCGGCGTCAAGCTGCTGCACGTCACGCTCGGCGGCTTCGACACCCACTACACCGAGCTCACGCGCCACGACGACCTGATGGGCTACCTGGATACCGCCGTCAGCGCGTTCTACCAGGACCTCGCCGCACACGGCGCCGCGGACCGGGTGCTGATCGCGACCTGGTCGGAGTTCGGCAGGCGGCCGAGGGAGAACGCGAGCGCCGGCACCGACCACGGCGCCGCCGCGCCGCTGATCCTGATCGGCGACCCGGTGAAGGGCGGCATGTACGGCAAGTCGCCGGCCTTGACGGACCTGGACTCGACGGGCAACCTGAAGTACCAGGTCGACTTCCGCTCGGTCTACCAGGAGATCCTGGGCGGCCACCTGGGAGCCGATCCGAAGGAGATCCTGGGCGCTGCCTTCGACAAGCTCGGCTTCATCAAGGACCCGGCGGGGTCGTACTGATCTCGTGCGCGTGGTCCTCCTGAAGGCGGCCGCCACGGCGCTCACCGTCGCCGCGGCCGCCGCCGCGATCGTGCACGTCAACGGCAACCTCAAGACCGCCGGCGCGCCGCTGCACCCGTCGGTGCTCGGCGGCTCCGTCGTGGCCGTCGGCGGCGACGGCAAGCTGCACCTCACGCCGAGCGTCCGCAGTGGCGCCGCGTCGGCGGTCACGTCCACCTACGCTTCCTGAGTCGATGACCCTGGACGAGGTGCGGTTCGAGTCTCTGGGCTCCACGTGCCACGTGCTGGGCGTGGGCCTGGAGCGCGGACGGCTGGCGTGGGCGACCGCGTGGGTCGTGGAGCGGCACGACCGGTTCAGCCGCTTCGAGCCGGACAGTGAGCTGAGCCGTCTGAACGCCACGGCCGGCAGCTGGGTGGACGTGTCGACGGAACTGGAGGGCCTGCTCCGGGCGGCCCTTCGGGCGCACGGCTCGAGCGGCGGGCTCGTCCATGCCGGCGTGCTCGGCTCGATGCTGGCGATCGGCTACACGCGGCCGCTGCGGCTGGGCCCCACCGCCGCGACGCTGGCGGCCGCGGCGCCCCCGCCGCCGCTGCCGGACATGCTGGAGGTGGCAGGCGGCCGGGCGCGCCTGCGGTCGGGCACCGGCATCGACCTCGGTGGCATCGCCAAGGGGTGGCTCGCGGACCGGCTGGCCGGCGAACTGGGGGACAACTGCCTGGTCAACCTGGGCGGCGACCTGTTCGCGCATGGTCGCGGTCCCGACGGCGAGGGCTGGCCGGTCGCGCTGGGCACCGAGACGGTCCTGCTCAGCGAACAGGGTGCGGCGACCAGCGGGATCCGCAAGCGAGCCTGGAACGACAGCGGTCGGGCCCTGCACCACCTGATCGACCCGCGGACGGGCCGGCCCGCGCGAACCGACCTGGGCCAGGTCTCCGTCGTCGCCGCCACTGCAGCGGACGCCGAGGTGCACGCCAAGACCGCGCTGCTGCTCGGCTCGGCGCTGGCTCCCGCGCACCTGGCGGCCCACGCGCTCGGCTGGTGGCTGGGAGCCCCGCCGTGAGCTTCGAGCTCCTCACCTGGGTCGTGGCCCGGGTCGCGGGCCTGGCGGCCCTGACCGCGCTGTCGATCTCGCTGCTGACCGGCGTCGCCCTCCGCACCGCCGTACTCGACTGGCTCGGCAGCAACCGGATGGTGCGGTCCCTGCACGAGTACACGACCGTGCTGTGGATGCCGCTCGGCGCGCTGCATATCGGCGCGCTGATGCTCGACCAGACGGCCCGCGTCCGCCCGCTGGACCTGGTGGTGCCGTTCCTGGTCCCGTACGGCGGCCTGGCCATCGGCCTCGGGACCCTCAGCTTCCAGGTCTTCCTGCTGGTCGCGATCACCGGACTGATGCGGCGCCGCATGGAGACCCAGGCGTGGCAGTGGCTGCATCGCCTGTCGTACGTGGCCTACGGCCTGCTGTTCGTGCACTCCCTGCTGGCCGGGTCGGACGTCGGCGACCCGGTCGTCGCGGCGCTGACGTGGTCGACGGCGGGCATGCTCGCCGTGCTGACAGCGGCTCGCGTGATCTGGGGCCGCCTGCCCGCCTGAGCGAGGGCTGTTCGTCAGGCCGCGGCGGTCCGCAGTGCGAGCACCTGAGCGCGCAGGACGTCCTCGGCGGCCATCGGGTCCGCCAGCTCCTGCCGCTCGCGGTGCCAGCGCTCCATCGCCAGGTGCAGCTGCGCGGTCTGCAGCCGGGACTCCCGGAGGTACGCGCCCACCCCGCCGCCGGCAAGGGCCGACATGCGCACGTGGAACCGCCGGCGCGGGCTCATGAGGACCTCGACCTCGGCCGGCCGCACCGCGCCGCTGCCGCTCTCGGCCTCCTCGCGGAGGTGGCGCCGCAGCGCCACGCCCTCCAGCTGGAGGCCCATCGCGAGCAGCAGCAGCAGGATCGCGACGAACGGCCCGACCATGAAGAGGTACCGCGCGTGGGCGAGCAGGATCAGCGTGAGCGTGTTCCGTATGCCGGCCAGCGAGACGGCCTGCCACGCGTCCCACGCGAAGTGCGCGGCGATCGCCGCCAGGAACCCGCAGGCGATGACCATCACGCGCTGACCCACCCGCGGCAGCTGTCGCGCGACGCCGATGCCGGCACCGATCAGCGCCGTGTACGCGGCGTGGCCGAAGAACAGGCCGATCACCTGCCGCCAGTACCACATGCCGATCGCGTTCGTTGTGCCGGTGCCCTCGGGCGCGAACAGGGCGTAGAGGTGCGTCATGTATCCGACGGACTCCATGAAGTTGAAGCCGAAGCCGACCGCCGCGCCGTACACGATGCCGTCTACGACGTCGTCGAACTCGTCGCGCATGACGAGGTACAGCAGGAGGACCGCGACGCCCTTGGCCACCTCCTCGAAGATGCCGGCGGAGTACGCGGTCGACGCGTCCGCCCCGGGCCCGGGGAGGAGGTTGGCGGTGAAGAGCGCGTCCCACACCGTCTCTCCCCAGAACGCCAGGCTGGTCGAGACGATCGCGCCCCAGGCGGTGGCCACGAGCACCAGGCGCCACGGCTCCTTCTCGTTGCGGTCCAGGCGGCGCAGCACCAGCAAGCCGACCGCGGTCGTCGGCACGCAGGCGGCCGCGCACGCCGCGGCCACCCCGGGCCCGGCGGCGTGCGTGAATGTGAAGGCGTCGAGCACCAGGAGCCACAGGAAGACGCCGACCAGCAGCAGGACGCCCGCCCGCGTCAGGTCGCGACCCCGAACGGTCGGGTGGTCATGCAGCGCCCGCAGGAAGAACACCGTGGCCGCCAGGACGAAGCCGACGGCGGGCAGGCCGAAGATCGTCGCGCGCAGCGGCACCGGGCCGATCGCCAGTGAGGCGATCGAGCTGACGACCAGGGCGAGGAAGACCGCGAGGCCGAGCAGGGACGCCAGCCAGAAGCGGGTGGGCCTCCAGCGCCGGCGGTACGCCGAGGTGAGGATCACGGGTCGTGCAGCACCACGACGCTCTCGCTGTCGAGCAGTTCGACCGGCTGACCGCCCGAGTAGCGGACGATCTTCAGCGTGTAGCTGCCGGGGAGGTTCGCGTGGAGGTCGGCAGGGGTGACCACGGGGACGAGCGCCCTGCGGTCGGCCAGCTGCCCTGCGGGCGCCGGTCCGACGCTGCCGACCTCGGAGTCGAGACTGTCGTACCAGCGTGCGGACACGACCATGCCGGCGGGCAGGCGGTCCCACTCGACCTGCGCCGCGAACGGCTGGTCGCGGCGGAAGTGAGTGCTGGGCGGACCGTCGACCTGCCCGGACCGAGCGTTGTAGGGGAACACGCCGTCGACCTGGGCGTGGTAGCCGGTGTGCTGGCCGAGCGGGGCGAAGCGGAGGAGCGTCAGGACGCCGAGGGCGAGGATCAGCAGGGCCACCGCGCCCAGACCGAGCATGGTCCAGTAGAGCGGGCGGAAGTCCTCGGGCGAGCGCATGGCGGTGCAGGCCTATTGTCGCGGGTCGGCTGTGCGGGGGTCGGCGGGTCCGCGGCCATCATGAGTGCGGTACTGCGGGCACTTCGACCTCAAGGTGTCCCCTCAGCCGCGCTCGCCTGCCGGAGCAGCCCGTCGAGCAGCGCGGACATCCCCTGGTCGTAGTCGTCCAGCGGCCTCGACCAGTAGCCCGACCGGGCCACCGCGCCGAGGTTCGGCAGGGTGGCCGGGTCGACGCCCTCTAGGAGGCTGAGCTGGAACCGCGGCCGGCCGCTCGCCGCGGTCCTCGCCAGGCCGTGCCGGATGGTCAGCGCCCCCACGGTGAGCTGCCAGGCCGTCCGGTACGCGCCCGCCGCCTCGTCGTGCGTCAGGCCGGCGGCCACGAACGCGGCCAGGATCTCCTCCATCACCCAGAGGACCGAGCGAGCCATGAGGTGCCCCTTGACCAGGACCTCGACGACCCACGGGCTCTGGTCCAGGCCGTCGTACAGCAGGCGCCACAGCGTCATGAGCCGCCGGCGCGGATCGACCGGCAGCGCCGGTCGGGGCAGCCGCTCCGCCAGCCGGTCGAGCAGGAGCACGAGCAGCTCGTCCTTGTCCCGGACGTGGCGGTAGAGCGCCATCGGCGAGCTGTGCAGCTCCCGTGCCACGCGGCGCATGGTCAGGGCGTCGATGCCGTCGCGTGCCACGATCGTCTCGGCCGCCGCGACCACGGCGTCGCGGGACAGCCGCGGCGGTCGCCCCGGGCCCCGAGTGCGCTCAGCCGGATCGGCCACGGCACAAGTGTGCGACCCCCGACCCAGTAAGCTCCAACGTCTGAAGACGATGGCCGAGCCCGAACCGCCGCTTCCGGAGGAGCCCCCGCCGGGTCGAAGGGAGCTGAAGGCGTACCCGCCGCGGCTGGCCGCCGCCCTGGTGTTCTTCGCCAGCGGCGCCGTGCTGGTGCTGGAGATCGTCGCCCTGCGCCTGGTCGCCCCCTACGTCGGCATCACCCTCCAGACGAACAGCGCCGTCATCGGCGTCGCCCTCGCCGCCATCGCGACCGGTGCGTGGGCCGGCGGGCGGCTGGCCGACGACGTCGACCCCCGCCGCCTCGTGCCGGGCGCCCTCGTGTTCGGCGGCGCGGTCACGATGCTCACCCTGCCGCTGGTCCGCGTCGTCGGTCCGAACATGCAGAGCAGCGACCCGCTGACCGCCACGGCGCTCGCGTTCATCGGCGTGTTCGCGCCGTCCGCGTTCCTGGCCTCGGTCGCGCCGATGGTCGTCAAGCTCCAGCTGGGCGACCTGCGCCGGACGGGAAGCGTGGTCGGGCGCCTGTCCGGCATCGGCACGCTGGGCGCGATCCTGGCCACGTTCGTCACCGGCTTCGTCCTGGTGGCGGCGCTGCCCAGCAGCGTGATCGTGGTCGGCCTCGGCCTGCTCACGCTGCTCATCGGCGTCGCACTGACGCTGACGCCGGGCTCTCGCTGGCGGCCGCCGATCGCGCTCCTGCTGGTCGGGCTCTTCGGCGCAGGGCTGAGCGTGATCGTCCCCTCGCCGTGCCAGTCGGAGACCGCCTACCACTGCGTCCGCGAGGTAGTCGACCCCGCGCGGCCGACCGGCCACTTCCTGGTACTCGACACGCTGCTCCACTCGTACGTCGACGTCTCCGACCCGACGTACCTGGACTTCCCGTACGTCCAGGCGATCGCCTCCGTCGCGGACGTCCTGCGCCCGGCCGGCCAGCCGATCAGCGCACTGCACCTGGGCGGCGGCGGCCTGACGCTGCCCCGCTATCTGGTGGCTGCCCGTCCCGGGACGCGCAGCCGCGTGCTCGAGATCGACCCCGGGGTCATCGCGTTCGACCGCGCCCATCTCGCGCTGGGCAGCCTGCCGGGGCTCACGATCGACGTCGGCGACGCGCGGGTGCACCTCGCGGGCGAGCCGGCGGCCGGCAGGGACCTGGTCGTCGGGGACGCGTTCGGCGGCATCGCCGTGCCCTGGCACCTCACGACGCGGGAGGTGGTGGCGCAGATACGCCGCATCCTCCGGCCCGACGGCGTCTACGCGGTCAACGTGATCGACTTCCCGCCGAACCGCTTCGTTCGCGCCGAGGTCGCGACGATCGCGGCCGTGTTCCCGGACGTCGCGATCGTCGCCGATCCCTCGTCCCTGACCGGGGCGGGGGGCGGCAACTTCGTCGTGGTCGCCTCTGCCGCGCCGCTGCCGCTGGACGCCCTGCGCGCCCGCCTGGCGCAGCGCCGGTCGACCCTCGCCGTGGCCGGGGGCGACGCGGTGTCACGTTTCACCGGCGACGCGATGATCCTGCGCGACGACTACGCGCCGGTGGACCAGCTGCTGACCCACCCTCCCCAGCGGGCCGGCTGAGCCGCGCGGCATCATTGACCGTGCAATGAAGTTCGGTATCGCCATCTTTCCGACGGACTACGCCATCTCGATGGCGGAGCTCGCGCCCGCGGTCGAGGAGCGCGGCTTCGAGTCGCTGTGGGTCGCCGAGCACTCGCACATCCCGACGTCGCGGTCCTCGCCCTTCGCGGGCGGCGGCGAGCTGCCGAAGCAGTACTGGCACACGCTCGACCCGTTCGTCGCGCTCACCGCGGCGGCCGCCGCGACGAAGACGCTCCTGGTGGCGACCGGCGTGTGCCTTGTCATCGAACGCGACACGATCCACACCGCGAAGAACGTGGCCAGCCTCGACCACGCGTCGGGCGGCCGCTTCGTCTTCGGCATCGGCGGCGGCTGGAACCGGGAGGAGATGGCCAACCACGGCACGCGGTTCGAGACCCGCTGGAAGCTCCTGCGCGAGCAGATCGAGGCCATGAAGGCAATCTGGACCCAGGACGAGGCGGAGTACCACGGCGAGCTGGTGTCGTTCGATCCGATCTGGTGCTGGCCCAAGCCCGTCCAGAAGCCTCACCCGCCGGTGATCCTGGGCGGCAACGGACCCCGCACGCTCCAGCGCGTCGTGCGCTATGCGGACGGCTGGATGCCGAACCGGGGCGAGATCCTGCCCCGGATCACCGAGCTGCAGCGGATGGCGGCCGACGCCGGCCGGGCGCCGGTCCCGGTCACGACGTACGGCGGGCTGAAGGACGGGCCGGCAGCCGTCGAGCGGCTGGTCGACGCCGGCGTCGAACGGATGATCTGGTACGTCCCGGCCGACGGCCGCGACGCCGCGCTGCGCCGCCTGGAGGAGGTGACCGAGCTCACGCGCCCGTTCCGGTAGCGGGCGCCGCTCGAAGCCGCAGCAGGGCCAGCGCGGCGAGCCAGACCAGCATCAGCCCGAACACGGAGACCCGCGGCTCCACCTGGAGGAACGGGGCGAAGCTGGCGCCCACGGCGACCCAGGGCAGCCAGCGCGGCGGTCCTGCCCGGAGGGTGAGCCAGGCGCAAGGGATCAGCAGCGCCAGGTCGCCGCCGTTCAGGTATGGGGTGGCGAGCTGGCTGCCCAGCACCCCGGCGACGGCCGGCCGCTCGGGCCCACGCCCGCGTGACCGGAGGGCCGCCAGCGCCGTCAGGGTGAGCGGCACCGCGGCAAGCGCCGCGACGGGCACCGCGCCGCCCAGCGTCGCCGCCACCGTGAAGCGGCCGGCCGGAAAGTTCTGCATCTCGAACGACACGGTCTGCAGGTAGGCGCGCACGCCGTCGGGGCCGAGCGCGGCCAGGCACGCGACGCCGACACCGGCGGCGGTGGCCACGCAGGCGAACGCGGCCGCGACCCGGCCCGCGAGCAGGAGGGCCAGCGGCACCAGGAACACGTTCTGCGGCTTCACGAACGCCAGTCCGGCCGCGATCCCGGCGAGGATCGGACGCCCGCCGCGCAGCAGCCACCAGTGCAGCACCAGCAGGCCGCCGACCGCCAGGCCGATCTGGCCGAGCCCGATCGCGCTCAGCACCTCGAAGCCCGCCAGGCTGGCCATGATCTGGAGGGCGCGCTCCCAGCCGCGGCCCGGCGCGGCCGCCCAGCAGGCGGCCGCGAATCCTCCGACCAGCAGCGTGTTCCAGATCGCGTAGGCGGCGCCGAGCGGCAGGCGGGTCAGCGGCATCGCGAGCACGGTCGCGGCCGGGAGGTTAGCGTAGGCGTCACGCGCGTTCGTCTGGGCGTGGAGCGCCGTCATGAAGCGGGCGACATCGTAGGGCGCTGCCCAGCCGTGTGCCAGCGTCAGCGTGGCGGCCACATAGTACTGCGCGAAGTCCGAGCCCATCGCGCCCACGGCCGCCAGCGTCCGCGCGTATTCGAGTGCCGCCCACGCCAGCAGCACCGCGATCGCGACGAGCGCGACGGCGAGCGGCTGCGGCGGCAGCCATGGCGGGACGTCGCCGGCCCGCGGTCGGGATGCGGTCGCGGAATCGGCGGTCACGACAGCCACAACGGGCACCGGGCAGTGAGTGGTTACTGCGTCCCGCTCGCGCCGGCGCGCTGAGATCGGAGGCTCATCCGTGGGATCGTTCCGCGAAGGAGGTGCCGCCGCGACGGGAGGGGATCGAGACGACGAGGCGACGAGAGAGGATGCCGACGTCGCGTACATGCTGCCCCGCCATTACTCCGAGATCGACGAGCTGGACTGGAAGGGATCGCTCTGCAGCGTGCTCGACAGCTTCCTGCGCGACGCCGGGGCGGACGCCGTCGAGAAACGCACCTGGCTAGCCCTCGGCCGGCAGTCCCTCCCGCATCAGCCCCGCCAGGTCCAGGCGGCGGCCGGACATGTCGATGTGCCCGTGCTCGTCGGTCGGCCACTCCTCCTTGGGGCGGTCCCAGCACAGCTCGAGCCCGTTCTGCTCCGGGTCGCGGAGGTAGATCGCCTCGTGGGTCCCGTGGTCGTTGAACCCGTCGATCGGCCAGCCTGCCGCGCTCAGCCGGCGCAGCGCGTCGCCCAGCGCGGCGCGGGTCGGGTAGCGGATCGCGACGTGGTACAGGCCGGTCGTGCCTGGCGGGGGCGGGTCGCCGCCGCGAGACTCCCACGTGTTGAAACCGAGGGTGTGGTGGTAGCCGCCCGCCGCGATGAAGAGCGCGGTGGGCTGGTGGAACACGACGTCGAAGCCGAGGATGTCGACGTAGAACGCGCGGATCCGATCGAGGTCGGCGGCTCTCAGGTGCACGTGGCCGATATCGACGCCCGCGTCGATGGGCCGGCTGCTCCGCTCGCGCGGGACGATGCCGGCCGCCGTCCTCGCGGTGGCGGTGGTGCTCTGCTCCATGACGGGTCCAATTCGCGCGGCGCGGCGCTTATTCGCACCGGGCGCAGCGGCCAAGATGGAATGCGTGACCCCGCCGACACCGCAGACCATCGACGCCTCCGTCCGCTACCTCTTCGAGGTCGGCCAGCTCAAGCTGTCCCGGCGTACGGGCTGGTGGCACGCGGGCGTGCCCGAGCCCGAGAGCGTCGCGGAGCACACGTTCCGCACGGCGATCATCGGCTACGTGCTGGCCGTGCTCGAGGGTGCCGACCCCAACCTCACCGCGGCGCTCTGCTTGTTCCACGACGTCGCTGAGGCGCGCACCGGCGACGTCCCGAACGTGGCCAGGGCCTACGTCTCGCGCGAGCCGGACGTCCGGGTGGCGGCCGACCAGGTGGACGGCATGCCGGCCGCACTGCGGGACGCGATCCTGGGCGCGGTCGAGCGGTTCGCCCGCCAGGACTCGCCGGAGGCGCTCCTGGCCAAGGACGCGGACCGGCTGGAGTGCGTCATGCAGGCACGCGAGTACCAGCAGCAGGGCTTCAGGAACACGGGGCCGTGGATGGAGAGCAACCTCGCGAAGCTGCGCTCGCCGGCCGCGCGCCTCCTCGGCGAGCGGTCGCTGACGATGCTCCCCGACGAGTGGTGGAAAACGTTCCTCGCGGCGCGCCCCTGAGCTCCCTGGGTCGGCCGACCACGCGTTTCTACCCTCCGGCTCAGAACCTCTGCACTCGTGCCGTGCGGAATGCGGCGCGGTGCGGCGCCCTGCCCGGCCGGCACCTAACCGTCTAGCTGGTCTTAACGGGTTGGGTTGGCGATGGGCCGGCGACGGCCTACGGTGAGCACATGCCCACGCGCGGAACAGAGCTCGCCGAACTCGTCGAGGCCGGTGCCCGGCAGATCGTCGCCGCCCTCGGCGCCGCCTGCGACGAGGGGCTCTCCATCCCCCAGCTGACCGAGCTGTTGGGCGTCGCCCTCCGCCAGCGCAACCGGATCGACGCCGCCGTCACGCGCACCGTCGGCGCGGTGGAC
>DASQZW010000153.1:0-14783 GCA_035638495.1 Terriglobales bacterium | reverse complement strand
TGAGTGGCCCCATCCGACGCTGATGAGGACTCTCACGCGCAGCAACGGTCACTTGCGGTCCACATGCGGCACAGGTGCAATGCAGCAATGACTTTGCCGTACCTTAGCCACGTCATCGCGTGCCCATGAGGTGGCCGACGTACGGCAGCGCGGCAGAACGGTCCACCCTCGGCCCAGTTGCCACCCAGAGGTGAGCCGATGCTAGCCCGCCAGCCCCCTTCGCCGGAACTCCACACCCCAGGCCCGACCGCCACGCCAGTCGGCCCACGCCGACGCACCGCACCGCTCACAGCACTTCCAGCGCGATGCGGTTGTGCAGGTCCAGACCGCGGCGGGTGGGCGCGTACCGGCGGCCGGCGCGAGCGAGCAGGCCCGCCTCCACCAGCGCTTCCAGCGGCCGCTCGAACCCCGCCGGCGGCTCCAGGCCCTTGGCCGTGCGGAGGCCGAGCATCACCCGCTCGGCGCGGGCCCGTTCCGGGGGCAGCTCCTCGCGGTCCTCTTCCACCCGGCCGGCGGCGGCCGCGGCGCAGTAGTCGCGCGGCCTGGCCACGTTCCACCAGCGCCACGCCCGCTCGCCGTCCGTCGCGTAGGAGTGGGCGCCGGCGCCGGCGCCGTACACCGGCCGGCAGTCCCAGTAGGCCTGGTTGTGGCGGGAGCGGCGGCCCGGCCGAGCCCAGCTCGACACCTCGTACCGCTCGTAACCAGCCTCGCCGAGCAGGCGATCCGCCGTGTCGAGCTGCTCCCACTGCGCGTCGGAGTCGACTTCGGCCAGGACCCCGCGGTCCCGGCGCCTGGTCAGCAGCGTCCCCTCCTCGAACGTGAGGCAGTAGCAGGAGAGGTGCTCCGGGGCCAGTGCGACCGCCCTGGCCACCGTGTCCGCCCACGCGGCCGGCGCCTGGAACGGCACGCCGTAGATCAGGTCGAGGCTGACGCTGTCGAAACCCGCCGCCCGCGCCTGGCGGAACGCACGCTCCGCCTGGGCGCCGTCCGTCCGGCGCTCCAGCACCGCCAGCGCCCTGTGATCGAACCCCTGGACACCGAGGCTGAGCCGGTTGACGCCGCCGGCCCGCCACGCAGCGAGCTTCGACTCGTCGGTCGACGCCGGGTTGGCCTCCAGGGTCACCTCGGCGCCGGGCTCGACCTCGAAGACGGCGCGGACGTGCGCCAGCATCCGGGCGGCCAGTCCGGCAGGCAGGAGGCTCGGCGTGCCGCCGCCGAAGTAGACCGTGCGCAGCGGCCCGAACGGCAGCGCCTCGCGGGCTCGCTCCAGCTCGCGCTCGAGGGCCTCCTGGTAGTCCGGCATCAGCCGGTCCATCCCCGCGTAAGCGTTGAAGTCGCAGTATCCGCACTTGTGCCGGCAGAAGGGGATGTGCACGTAGAGGTGTCGGAACGGCTGCAGACCAGCGGCGCTCAGCGGATGCTCCTGATGTCGTAGCGCGAGCTGCGCGCCTTCTCCAGCGTCCGCTTGAGCTGCTCCAGGGCGGCCTTCTCGTCAGGGACCAGGCCCACGATGCGGCCCGCCATGCGGTCCTCGAGGCGCGCGATCTGCCGGCCGATCGACTCGGTGTTGGCGCCGTTGGCCCGGTACCGCTCCCGCTTGCGCCACAGGCGCAGGTGCTCGTCCCGCAGGTCGGCCACCAGGTCGTCCACCCGGCAGTCCAGGCAGAGGCCGTCGCGGACCACCGAGCTGTAGACCTGCTTCCCGCAGCGCCGGCAGCTGAGGAGGATGCCGGTCACGCCAGCCGCTCCACACGCGCGCCGCTGAGCTCGGCCAGGCGGGTCGGTGAGATCGGGAACACCGCGTCGGGCCTGCCGGCGGCGGCCCAGACCAGGTCGTGGCGGTTCAGGTCGCGGTCCATGTAGACCGGCAGCGCGGTGGCGTGCCCGAACGGCGGCACGCCGCCGATCGCGTAGCCGGTCGCCGACCGCGCCAGCTCGGCGCCCGCCTTGGCCACCGGCCCGCCGGCCAGCTCGGCCAGGCGCCTCGTGTCCAGGCGGTTGGACCCGCTGACCAGCGCGACGACCGGGCGGCCGCCCGCGGTGAAGACCAGCGACTTCACGATCTGGGCCACCTCGCAGCCGATCGCGCGGGCGGCGTCCTCCGCCGTCCGCGTGCCCGCCGGGTAGGTCCGGATCGGGACGTCCAGGCCCTGGCCCTCCAGCCACTCCTCGAAGCGGGACGCCGAGCTCACGCCGCGACCCCGCCGAGCCGCCAGACGACCTCCTCAAGCTGGCCGGCCCGGCGGCCGGCAGCCGACGCGGTCGCCTGGAGGTAGTTCTCGGTGACGCCGCGGATCCGGCCGTCCTCCGGCCGGTCCCAGATCACCTGCAGCCGCCGGCCCTCGAAGCCCGACTCGTACGCCGCGCGCAGCCGGTGGCCGAGCGCGATCGCGATACGGGACCGCTCGTGTGCCTCGCCGGCCGGCACCTGGCCGTCGTAGCGGGCCGCCGCGGTACGAGGCCGGGCCGAGAAGCGGAAGACGTGCAGGCCCATGAACCGGGCTCGCTCGATCGCCTCCAGTGTCAGGCGGAAGTCCTCGTCCGTCTCACCCGGGAATGCCACCATCACGTCGCCGGTCAGCGCCAGGTCGGGCCGTACCGACCGCGCCATCGCCACCGCCCGCTCGAAGGCGGCGAGGTCGTACCTCCGGCGCATGCGGGCGAGCACGCGGTCCGAGCCGGCCTGGAGCGGGAGGTGCAGGTGCGGGCACAGCCGCGGGTGCGCGAGCAGCGAGGCCAGGTCGGCGTCCACGTGGGACGGATCGACCGACGACAGGCGGATGCGCGCCGGGTCGGCGGCGTCCAGCAGCCGGCGCACGAGCGGCGCCAGGCCGCCCCGGTAGGAGCCGAGGTCGATGCCGGTGAGCACGATCTCGCGGTAGCCGGCGCGCGCGGCGGCCCGTGCCCGGCTCTCCAGATATGGAAGGACGCGCGAGAGCGACCGGCCGCGGGTCTGCCAGACGATGCAGAACGTGCAGCGGTTGTCGCAGCCGTCCTGCACCTTGAGCACGTACCGGGAGCGGCGGGCGCCCGGCGGCTCGACGGCCTCCTCGATCCCGAGCGGCGCCCGCTTCCAGGCGTTCGGTACGACCGCATCGGCGCCCAGCGTGTCGCCGGGGTGCGCGTCGACGTAGCAGCCCATCAGAACCAGGGCCGCGCCGGGGTGCTCGCGCCGGACGCGGGAGACGGCCTTGCGCGTGTCCCGATCGGCCGCGGCCGTCACCGTGCACGAGTTGACCACGACGTAGTTGCGCGCCTCGGCGAGGAGCGCGGCGACCTCGTCGGTCTCGGCGGCGTTCGTGCGACAGCCGAGGTTGATGAACGTCATGTGCGGATCGGTGGTTAGGGTACCGCCGCACGGCGGGAGACGGCCGACCCGGCTCAGCCGCCTCCCGCCGTCGCCCCGGCGAGCGACTCCCTGAGCTGCTTCTTCTCGATCTTGCCCGTGGCGCCCAGCGGCAGCACGTCCACGAAGCGAACGTAGCGCGGGTACTTGTAGGCGGCGAGCCGCTCCCGGCAGTGGGCGATGATCTCCTCCTCGGTCGCCGAGGCGCCCGGCTTGAACTGCACGACCGCCATCACCTCCTCGCCGAGGCGCCGGTCGGGCACGCCGATCACCGCCGCCTGCTCCACCGCGGGATGGCTGAACAGCACCTCCTCGACCTCGCGCGGATAGACGTTCATGCCGCCGCGGATCACCAGGTCCTTCTTGCGGTCGACGATGAAGAGGAACCCGTCCTCGTCGCGGTAGCCCATGTCGCCCGTGCGCAGCCAGCCGCCGGCGAGCGCCTCGGCGGTCGCCTCGGGGTTGTGGTAGTAGCCCTTCATCACGCAGTGGCCGCGGATCGCCAGCTCGCCGACGTGCTCCGCCCCGCGCGGCAGCTCTCGGCTGTCGCCGTCCACCACCCGCACCTCGACGCCCCAGATCGGCTTGCCCACGCTGTAGACGCGGCGATCCCGGATCGACTGGTTGAACGTGGCCGTCGGCGAGGTCTCCGACAGACCGTATCCCTCCAGGATCGGGACCTCGAAGCGCGCCTCGAACGCGTCCAGCACCTCGGCCGGCAGGGAGGCGCCGCCCGACGAGGCGGTGCGCAGCGACGAGAGGTCGTACTGATCGAGCGTCGGTTCCGCCAGCAGCGCGAGGAACATGGTCGGGACGCCGGAGAAGAGCGTCACGCGGTCGCGCTGGATCACCTCCAGCGCCCTGCGGGCCTCGAACCGGGGCAGGAGGCTGAGCGTGCAGCCGAAGTGCACGGCGATGTTCATCACGCTGCTCTGGCCGAACGCGTGGAAGAGCGGCAGGGCGCCGAGCACCACGTCCTCGACGAGCACGCCGAACATCTGGCCGGAGACGTGGCAGTTCATGAACAGGTTGAAGTGCGAGAGCTCGGCGCCCTTGGGCCCGCCGGTCGTGCCCGACGTGTAGAGGATCACGGCCGTGTCGTCGGACGTGGTCGGAGCCGGGTCGCGCACGTTCCCGTCCTGCAGGAGGAGCTCGAAG
The DNA here is from genome assembly GCA_035638495.1 of Terriglobales bacterium. Taxonomy (GTDB): domain Bacteria; phylum Chloroflexota; class Dormibacteria; order Dormibacterales; family Dormibacteraceae; genus CF-161. The sequence goes on along the minus strand of DASQZW010000153.1, from coordinate 10,279 downwards.
CTCCACGTCGACCCGGGAGGACTCTCGGGCCCCGGGCGGCCGACCACGAACGTCCGGGTGTCCCCGACGGCCTCCGCCGCGGCGGCGACGGCCGGCGTGGCGCCCTCCCACGCGACGATCGTGCGGGCTCCTGAGTCGCGCAGGTAGTGCGCCACCTCGGACGCTCGGTACAGCGGATTGATGGGGACGACCATCCCGCCCGCCTTCAGGATCCCGTAGTACGCGACCAGGAACTCCGGCAGGTTCGGCAGCATCAGCCCGACCGCTGAGCCCGGCGGCAGACCGCCGGCCCGCAGGTTGCCGCCGACGCGGTCGCTCAGCGCGTCCAGTTCGCCGTACGTCAGGCGGCGGCCGTCGAGGACGACCGCGGTCTTGTCAGGAAGCCGTGCGGCGGACTGCCGCAGGATGTCGCAGAGGTTGAATCCCATCTTGCCCTCCGGAGGCTGCCGCCCGGACCGCCTCGCGGGGGGCAGGATGCGCGCCGTCGACCGCGACCGCCGGCAGTCGCGTCGCTCGCCGCACCGGGCGCGTTCGCCGCCGCGCGGTGCTCACCAGCTCGGCCATGCCCTTCTCCAGTCCTGCGCAGAAGACGTCGAGGTCGGGGACGCTGTCGTAGTCGCCGGTGACGCCGAAGCTCAGTTCGCCGACGTACGAGATGATCGCGACGTTCAGGCGCAGCGAGCCGCCGATCGGGACGTACGGGTAGTAGGCGAGCAGGCGCCGGCCGCCCACGTACAGTGGCGTCTGCGGTCCCGGGACGTTCGTCGTGATGGTCTGGACCAGGCGCTGCGGGGCGCCGACGCCCAGCCGACCGGCGATGGCGAGCGTCAGCGCCGGGACGAGATCCACCAGGCCGACCACGAAGTCGCCCGCCTCCGCCTGCCCGGACTCCTTGAGCGCCCGCATCGTGCCGCTGAGCGCGGCCAGACGCCGAACGGGGTCCGCCTCGTCGATCGGCAGGTCGACCAGGAGCCCGGACACGCGGTTGTTGAGCACGTTCCGCTCGGCCTCGCTGCGCACGGAGACCGGGACCAGCGTCCGCACCGTGCGCCCGTCGAGCGGCTCGCCCCGGTTGACGAGCAGCTCGCGAAAGCCCTCGGTGACGGCTGCGAGCACGATGTCGTTCACCGTCCCGCCGAGCGTGCGCCGGATCTCTCTGAACTCGGCCAGCGAACCCTTGATCCAGGTCCAGCGGCGATGCGGACCGATCGCGCCGTTCAGCGGTGGCGGCGTCCGGCGTGGCCGCAGCCAGGTATCGGCGAGACCGGAGATCAGGTCGAGCGCTCGCTGCGGGTCGCGCAGCGGCGCCCGCACGATCGGCTGCAGCGCGCCCAGGTGGCGAAGCGGCTCGACCAGGCGGTCGACCGCGGCCTCGGTCGCCAGGCGCAGCTCGCCGGGCTCCCTGGCCGGCTCCCACGGCACCTCACGCCCGACCCGGGGATGCGGGCTGTGATCGAAGATGACGCTGAGCAGGTCGGTGCCGGCGACCCCGTCGACCATGCAGTGGTGCGTCTTGCAGACGAGCGCCCAGCGGCCGTCGGCGAGCCCCTCCACCATCCAGATCTCCCAGAGCGGCCGCTCCCGGTCCAGCGGCTGCGCCATGAGCCGTCCGGCCAGGTTGCGCACCTCGTCGTCGCCACCCGGCGGAGGCACGGCGGTGTGGCGGATGTGGTACTGGAGCCGGAAGTACGGGTCGTCGGCCCAGACCGGGCGTGCCAGCTGGAACGGCACGAAGCGCACGCGCTGCCGGTAGCGCGGCACCAGGTGGATCTTGCGCGCCACCATCCTGATGAGGTCCCCGTACCGGGGCGGGGGTCCCTCGAACATGGCGACCGACCCGATGTGCATCGGGTTGTTCGCGTCCTCGATGTACAGGAACATCGCGTCCTGCGCGCTCATCCTCTGCATGGCCCATTCCTGTGCTGTGGCGTCGCCGGCGCCTGCCTCCATCGTCGGCTCCGCACGGCGCGACGACGGGAGCCGGTGGGCCCGACTCGTGCAGGACCTTGTGCCCTGGTTGCCCGGACGCCGGGCCGGTGCCGGCATGGAGACGATGGCGGCGGTTCCGCGATCAGCGGCGGACGACTACACGCCGGCCCAGGCCGAGGCCCGGCGTGTGTTCCTTCGCGACGCCACCGGCGCCGACCTCCGCCACGTCGGCAGCACCTCACTGGACCCGGCGACCGTGCGCAGCAACATCGAGCAGTTCGTCGGCGCGGCGAGCGGCGAGTGGGTCGCGGCGCACGATCGGTACGGGCGCAACCGCTAGACGCGCCACGCGCCGGCTTCAGACGGCTCCCGCTCTGCGTTCGTAGACGAGCTCCCGCGCCAGGTCGAGCGCGGTCGCGATCGCTCCCCGAAGCACCGCGTCGTCGCCCAGCCGGCTGACGACCACCGCCGGTCGCAGCGGGGTCACCTGGTGCAGCCGCCTGACCAGCGCGTCCTGCAGCAGGTCCAGGTTGCGGCCGATGCCGCCGCCGAGCACCACCAGCTCGGGGTCGAGGATGGCGGCCACCGCCGCGACCGCCAGCGCCAGCCGCTCGCCCTCCAGGTCGACCGCGCGACGCGCCGCGGGGTCGCCCCGGCGCGCCGCCTGGAACACCGCCTGGGCCGAGCGAGGGTGAGCCATGCCGAGCGCGGCCGCGGTGCGCACCACGGCGTCGGCGGCCGTCGCCTCCTCGAGCAGACCGCGCCGGTTCGCGGCCGGCGCGGAGGGCCGAGGCGCGCCCGGCTCCCCGTCGCCGCCCAGGGGCAGGTATGCGATCTCCCCGGCGGCGCCGCGCGCCCCGCGGTGGAGCCTGCCGTTCACGACCACGCCCATGCCGACGCCGGTGCCGACCGTCAGGAACACGAACGAGCCGACGCCCGCGCCGGCCCCGAACGCGCCCTCGCCGATCGCGGCCAGGTTGGCGTCGTTCTCGAGGTCCAGGCTGGGGCCGAGCGCCCGGCGCAGGTCCTCGATCAGCCCGGCCCTGCCCCAGCCGGGCAGGTTGCTGGCGAACTGGAGGCGGCCCCCCGTCGGGTTGAACACGCCGGGACTGCCGATCAGGGTGTGCACCACGCGGTCCCGGTCGAGCCCGGCCTCCGCCACGACCGAGTGCGCGAGGCCCGCGACCGTGTCGACCAGGCTGTCGGCGCTGCGCGCCCGATTGGGCACGTCCCGCCGCCCGACGATCGTGCCCGCCAGGTCGGCGAGGGCGCAGCGCACCCACGCCCGGCCGATGTCTACGCCGACCACGTGGCCCGCGGTCGGGTCGGGCTCGTAGAGCACCGCCAGACGACCGCGGCCCGGGCTGGTCGCGCCCGCAACGCGGACGAGGCCGGCACGTTCGAGGTTGGCCATCGTCAGCGACACCGTGACCTTCGACAGGCCGCTCGCCCTCGCCAGCTGGGCCCGCGATGCCGGTCCGTCCCGGCGCAGGTGGCCCAGCAGCGAGCGCTCGTTGAGCGCGCGCAGCAGGCGAGGCGTGCCGGGCGGGCCGTCGATCTCAGCGCTCACGTCTTGCCAACCCTTGGTTAGGAAACTATCCTAACTCCAGAATCGAGAATAGCCGGCCGGCGCTCGTGGCGCAAGCCGGCTTCACCGAGAGGAGGAGGAAGAGGAGATGGACGCAGGCAGGGAGCTGCCTTCCCACGGTTTCGTCCGGAGCATCGGGCTGCTGCAGGGCACCGCCATCAACATGACCCAGATGGTCGGGATCGGGCCGTTCGTCACGATCCCGCTGATGGTCGCCGCGTTCGGCGGCCCGCAGGCCATCATGGGCTGGATCCTGGGGGCCATCCTGGCGCTGGCCGACGGCCTCGTCTGGGCCGAGCTCGGGGCCGCCATGCCCGGCGCGGGCGGCACGTACCTCTACCTGCGCGAGGCCTTCCAGTACCGCACCGGGCGGCTGATGCCGTTCATGTTCGTGTGGTCGGCCCTGCTGTTCATCCCGCTGATCATGTCGACTGGCGTGGTGGGCCTGGTCCAGTACACGACGTACCTGTGGCCGACCATGACGGACTGGGAGAGCAAGGTGCTCTCGATCGTCATCAGCGTCGTGGTGGTGGCGCTCCTCTACCGCCGCATCGAGTCGATCGGCAAGATCACGGTCGTGCTCTGGGTGGTGATGCTGGCCAGCGTCGCGCTGGTCACGATCGCGGCCTTCAGCCACTTCAACCCGTCCCTGGCGTTCACCTACCCCGCAGACGCGTTCACCCCGAACACGAAGTTCTTCCTCGGCCTGGGCGGCGGACTCGTGATCGGCATCTACGACTACCTGGGCTACAACACGACGGCGTACATCGCGGACGAGGTCGAGAGGCCGGGCCGGGTCCTGCCGTTCTCGATCATCGTCTCGATCATCGCGATCATGACGGTCTACCTGCTCATGAACGTCGGCGTGCTCGGCGTCATGCCGGCCGCAAAGGTGGCGGGCGCCACGTCGATCGCATCCGTGGTGCTGGAGCAGACCTGGGGCAAGGCGGCCGCCGACGTGGTGACCGTCCTCATCATCATCACGGGCTTCGCCTCGGTGTTCTGCGGCCTGCTCGGGGGCTCCCGGGTGCCGTTCAATGCCGCCCACGACCGCGTCTTCCTGAAGTGGTTCGGCAACATGCACCCGACGCTGCGGTTCCCGCACGTGTCGCTGCTCGTGATGGGCGCGATCATGGCCGTCGCGTCGCTGCTGCCGCTGGCCCTCCTGATCAGCACGCTGACCGCGGTCTTCGTGATCGTGCAGTCGCTGGGCCAGATCGTCGCGCTGTTCGTGCTGCGGCGGCGGCAGCCGAACCTGCCGCGGCCGTACAGGATGTGGCTCTACCCGGTGCCGGCCGTCGTCGCGTTCGTGCTCTGGGTGGGGACGTACTTCGCGTCCGGCTCGCAGGCCAGCCCTCAGTGGGTGCCGATCTACCTGTCGATCGTCTGGCTCGTCGTCGGCATCGCCGCCTACCTCGTGTACGCACGGGTGGAGCGGACCTGGCCGTTCGGCCCGACCGAGATCACCGAGGAGTACGCGCAGTCGTCCGAGGTGGCGACCCCGACCGCGTGACCCGGTGACGGCCACTCGCGACTTCGTCCTGGCGATCGACGTCGGCGGGACGAAGATCGCGGTCGCCACGGCCGACCTGGACGGGCGGCCGCTGGAGCGGCGCGTCCTGCCCACCGAGGCGGAGCGGGGCGCGCCGCTGGCCCTGCGGCGCGCCCTGGCCGAGGCGGCCGGGCTGGTCTCTCGCCGCGAGGGGCGTTGCCTGGGCGCGGGAGTCGCCAGTCCGGGGGTCATCCGGCCGGACCGTGTCGACCTGGTCCCCACGCTGCCCGGCTGGGAGCGGCTCGCCCTGCAGGACGTGCTCCGCGAGGGGCTCGGCCTGGAGTGCGTCGCCGTCGGCAACGACGTGAAGGCGGCGGCCGAGGCGGAGGCCCGCTGGGGAAGCCTGCGGGGCGCGGACCCGGCCCTCTTCGTCAGCCTGGGCACGGGCCTTGCGGCCGCCGTGGTCGCCGGTGGCCGGGTGATGACCGGCGCCCACGGCGCCGCGGGCGAGGTCGGCTACAGCCTGCGCGGCGTGGGCGACGACGCCGGCGTGGCCGAGGGTCGCGCGCCGCTGGAGGAATTCGCGGGCGGCGCCGGCATCGGCCGGCGCGGCAGTCAGCTGCTGGGTCGGACGCTGAGCGCCGCCGAGGTCTTCGCGCTGGCGGAGAAGGACGCGCGCGCCCGCGAGCTGGTCGAGGAGACGCTGGCAGAGCTCGCGGTGCACGTCGCGAACTGGGCGGTGCTGGTCGACCCGGGCCGGATCGCGGTCGGCGGCGGCCTCATGCGGTCGGCGGACGTGGTGCTGGGCGCGCTCGGCTCGCGGCTGGGGCGCGCAGTCCCATTCCCGCCCGAGCTCGTTGCCGCGCGGTTCGTGGAGGACGGCGCCCTGCGGGGCGCGATCGCGCTGGTGCTGGACGCGCTGGAAGGCAATCCCTCCCCCCTCGCGGGGGAGGAAGCCGCCCCGGCGGCCGGAGGGGGGGTCGCTCGGGAAGGAAGCGAGCTGTCTGAACTCGACGACCCCTCTCCGGGTCCCTGACGGAGTCCGCTCCCCCGCGAGGGGGGAGGGACCTTTCCCCTACTCGTCCAGGCTCAGGACGGCCATGAAGGCGTCCTGGGGGATCTCCACCGCACCCACCCGCTTCATGCGCTTCTTGCCCTCCTTCTGCTTCTCCAGCAGCTTGCGCTTGCGGGTGACGTCGCCCCCGTAGCACTTGGCGAGGACGTCCTTGCGCATCGGCGGGATCGTCTCCCGGGCGATGATCTTGCCCCCGATCGCCGCTTGCAGCGGCACCTCGAACATCTGGCGCGGGATGATCTTGCGCAGCTTCTCCACCAGCCGCCGCCCGTGCGGCGCTGCCCGGTGCCGGTCCACGATGATCGAGAGCGCGTCCACCGGCGTGCCCGCGATCAGGATGTCGAGCTTGACGAGGTCGCCGGTTCGGAAGCCGATCAGGTCGTAGTCCATGGACGCGTAGCCGCGCGAGCGCGACTTGAGCACGTCGTAGAAGTCGTGCACGATCTCGGCCAGCGGCAGGTCGTACTCCAGGGTGACGCGCCCCCCCGCCTGGTGCTCCAGGTGGTGGAACGTCCCCCGACGCTCCTGACAGAGCTCCATCATCGCCCCCAGGTACTCGGACGGGACGATGATCGACACCCGGACGTAGGGCTCCTCGATCCGCTCGATGGACTGCAGGTTCGGCAGAGCCGCCGGGTTGTCCACCTCGACGAGCTCGCCGGTGCGCAGGTAGACCCGGTACTCGACCGTCGGCGCCGTCGTGATCAGGTCGAGCCCGAACTCGCGCTCGAGCCGCTCCTGGACGATCTCCATGTGGAGGAGGCCCAGGAACCCGCAGCGGAAGCCGAAGCCGAGCGCAGCCGAGCTCTCCTGCTGGTAGACGAGCGCCGCGTCGTTGAGCTGGAGCTTCTCCAGCGACTCCTTCAGCTCCTGGTATTCGTCCGAGTCCGTCGGGAAGAGCCCCGCGAACACCATCGGCTTGACCGCCCGATAGCCGGGCAGCGGCTCGACGGCGCCGCGCTCCGCGTACGTGACCGTGTCCCCCACGCGCGCGTCCACCACGTTCTTGATCGCGGCCGTGAAGTACCCGACCTCACCGGCGGAGAGCGCCTCTCCAGGCCGGCGGCGGGGCTCGAACCACCCCACCTCGTCGACCTCGTGGACGCGCCCGGTCGCGATCATCCGGACGCGAGTGCCGGGCCTGACCACGCCGTCCACCAAGCGCACGTACGTCACCACGCCGCGGTACGTGTCGTAGCTGGAGTCGAAGATCAGCGCCCGCAGCGGCGCCTCGGGGTCGCCTTGCGGCGGCGGCACCTCGCGGACAAGCGCCTCCAGGATGGCAGGGACGCCCTCGCCCGTCCGGGCGGACGCCAGGACGATCTGCTCCCGCGGGATGCCGGTGACCTCGGTGATCTGGGCGGCGACGACCTCCGGCCGGGCGGCGTCCATGTCGATCTTGTTCACCACCGGGATGATCTGGAGGTCGGCCTCCACGGCCTGGTAGAGGTTGGCCAGCGTCTGGGCCTCGATGCCCTGGGTGGCGTCCACCACGAGGATGGCTCCCTCACAGGCGACGAGCGACCGCGAGACCTCGTAGGAGAAGTCGACGTGGCCGGGCGTGTCGATCAGGTTGAGCTCGTAGGTCTCGCCGTCCGAAGCCTCGTAGACCATGCGCACCGGCTGCAGTTTGATCGTGATGCCGCGCTCGCGCTCCAGGTCCATGGCGTCGAGGACCTGCTCGACCATCTCGCGCTCAGCGACCGTCCCGGTCAGCTCGAGCAGCCGGTCGGCAAGCGTCGACTTGCCGTGGTCGATGTGCGCGATGATGCAAAAATTCCGGATCCGGACCTGCGGCGTCGCCACGGCGCTCAATGGTACTGAGCGCCGGGGAGCGCAGGTACCACGTTCGGCAAGGCCGGTACCGCGCTCGACAACGGGTCCTGGCGCCGCTAGGATGCGTTTCGATGCGCGCGCAAGTAATGCGCGCGTCCGTTCCTACGGAGAGAAGGCTTCCCCCAGGAGGAGAGGAGTGGTATCACTCGTACGCACCCCGATTCGGTGGGCGACCGCCGCCGCCATGCTCGCGCTGCTGGTGGTGGCAGCCTGCGGCGGCACGAGCAGCTCGTCCTCCGGCGCGACGTCCTTCAAGGGCACGCGAAACCTCGGGCTGGACATCGCCATCACCGGCCAGTCCGCGCTCTACGGGCACGCGATCAGCCAGGCAGTCAAGCTGGCCGTCGCCGACCTCAACTCGAGCGGCGGCGTGGCCGGCTACAAGATGCAGGCGGACATCCTCGACGACGGCACCGACGTCAACAAGTCCGTCGAGAACACCCGGCAGCTGATCCTGCAGGACAACGTCGCGGCCCTGATCGGCCCGGTGACCTCGGCGCAGTGCGCGGCCACGAGTCCGATCGCCAAGCAGAACAAGGTCATCACGATGGCCGCCACCTGCAACAGCTACCAGCTGACGACGGAGCCCGACCTGCTCAACCCGTACTGGGTCTCCATCGTGCCCAACACGTACATGGAAGGCACCTCGGCGGGCACGCTGGTCGGCAAGCTGCCGAGCGTCAAGAACATCTTCATCGTGTCCCCCAACTACCTCTTCGGCCGGTCCGAGACGAACGCGTTCGTGGCCGAGCTGAAGAAGGTGAACCCGAGCGCGAACATCGTGAACCCCCAGAGCACGTGGTACGTGCCGTATCCGACGAACCCGCGCTGGGACTCGACGATCGCGGCCATCCAGGCGTCCAATCCGAAGCCGGACCTGATCTACTCCAACATCTTCGCCGCGGACCAGGACAACTTCATCAAGCAGGCGCTCGCGGTGGATCCCAACTTCTTCAAGACGTACCCGATGACCACGCTCTCCAGCGTGGACGACCTGAACTCGCTGGGCAGCAGCTACCCGCTGGGCATGCACCTGTACATGCGGGCGCCGTTCTTCGCGTTGACCAACGCGAAGCTGACGGCCTACATCAACCACTACCGCGCCACCTACAACGGTGAGTACCCGTCCGACTGGGCGGTCATGGACTACGACGCGGTGATGACCTGGGCCAAGGCCGCCAACGCGGCGGGCTCGCTCGACAGCGACAAGGTCGTCAAGCAGCTCGCCGGCCACACGTTCCCCAGCCTGCGCGGCTACAACTTCACGATCCGGACGCAGGACCAGCAGGCCAATGTGGGCGAGACGATCGGCACGACCAGCGACGTGACCGGCACGAAGTACCCCTTCCCGACGCTGTCCGGCATTACGAATCTGAAAGGCGACGACATCATCATGCCGCTCACCCTGGTGAGGGAGCTCCAGGCCGGCCAGTGCGAGCAGGGAGGCAAGGCGAGCACGACCGACTTCGCGCTCTGCCCATCCTGGAAGAGCTAGGTCCCCCGAGCTGAGCGAGTCGTGAACGCGTCCCAGTTCCTGCTGTTCGCCGTTGGCGGGCTGGCCAACGCCGCCTACCTGTTCATCGTGGCGGCCGGCCTCTCGCTGGTGTTCGGCGCGCTGCGCGTCATCAACATGGCGCACGGCTCGCTCTACATGATCGCCGCGTTCGTCACCGTGGTCGTCGCCAACAGCCTGGGCGCCGCGCTCGGCTTCTGGGGCGGCCTGGTGGCCGCAGTGCTGGTGGCGGGCGCCGTCGGCGCCCTGATCGAGATCTTCGTGCTGCGCCGGGTGTACCGCCAGGAACACCTGGTGCAGCTCCTCGGCACGTACGCCCTGACGTTGATCATCGCCGGCCTGGTCCGGATCATCTTCGGCCCCAACTACCGGACGATGAAGGCGCCCGACCTGTTCACCGGCTCGGTCCAGCTTGCCGGCCACAGCTACGCGCTGTACTCGTTCTTCATGATCGGCGCCGCGATCGCGATCGCGGCCGGCGTCTACCTGATGCTCTACCGGACGGCGCTGGGCCGGAACATCCGGGCGGCAGTGTCCGACCCGCAGCTGCTCAGCGCGTCCGGCGTCAACGTGGCGCTCCTGTTCACGACCGTGTTCGTGATCGGCGCCTCCCTGGCCGCGCTCGGGGGCGTCATCGTCGCCCCCAGCCAGGCCGTGGGCCTGACCATGGACACCGACATCCTGGTGCTGGCCTTCGCCATAAGCGTCATCGGCGGCCTCGGCAGCATCGTGGGCTCGGTGGTGGGCTCGCTGATCGTGGGCGAGGTGATCGCGTGGGGCCTGATCAACCCCTACACCAACCAGTACGCCCTGGCCTTCATCTTCATCATCATGACCGCCGTCCTC
>DASQZW010000152.1:0-6751 GCA_035638495.1 Terriglobales bacterium | reverse complement strand
GCGAAGGTCCTCGACGATGATGGCGCTGTTGCGGTCTGCGAACTCACGCGGCGATATCCCCAGCTGATCGGCGCCATACGTGATCGGAGTCCCATGCTCGTCCGTGCCGCTGACCATGAGCACGCGCGCACCGCGCAGCCGCTGGTAGCGGGCGAACACGTCGGACGGGATGAACGCGGCCACGTGCCCGAGGTGGCGGGGCCCGCTGGCGTACGGCCAGGCGACGGATACGAGGATGCGATCAGTGGGGCTCATGCGAGATGACAAGGGTAATCTCGCCTCGCACGGGATCGCCAAGGGCGGCCAGCACCTCCGCGGCCGTGCCGCGCAGCACCTCCTCGTGCACCTTCGTCAGCTCGCGCGCGAGCGCAAGGCGCCGCTCCGGCAGCGTGCCGGCGAGCACGGACAGCGCCCGCCGGACCCGGTGCGGGGACTCGAACGCCACCGTCGGCCGGTCGGCCTCGCGCAGGCCCTCGAAGAAGCGGCGCAGCTCGCCCGGCTTGCGTGGGAGGTAGCCGGAGAAGCAGAACCCCGGCCCGCCCCAGCCGGCGGCCGAGAGCGCGGCGGTCACGGCGCTCGGGCCGGGCAGCGGCACCACCCGGTGCCCCGCCGCCCACGCCGCGTCGACCAGGCGCTGGCCGGGGTCCGACAGCGTGGGCGTGCCGGCGTCGGTGACCAGCGCCACGTCGCCGGAATCCAGCGCCTCCAGCACGCGGGGCAGCATGCGCTCCTCGACCGGAGCCCGGTAGCTCAGCATCCGCCGCCGCTCGAGCCCGTGCCGGGCCAGCAGCCGCCCGGTGACTCGCGTGTCCTCGGCGGCGATCGCGACCACCTCGCCGAGGACGCGCAGCGCGCGCAGCGTCACGTCCTCTAGGTTGCCGATCGGCGTCGCGACCACGTAGAGCGTGCTCACGCGCGAGCTACCTTAGCCGGGTGCGCACGCGAGCCCTGGTCGCCGCAGCCGGCTGCGCGATCGTCGCGGCCGCGACCGGCGCCTTCCTGGTGCTGACGCCGCACGACCACGTGGCGCCGGGCTGCTGGTGGTGGACCGCCCGGAACGTGGGCCAGGTCGTCACGGGCGACCGCGGCTGCGTGCGCGGCGTCTACGCGCGCGGCGGAGCCATCGCCGAGGGGACGAGCGCCGCCGACCCCGCCCTCTCCATCGCGTACACCGATCCCGACCAGCAGGGCGGCCACCCCGCCTGCCCGTTTCAGCCAGGACAGGCGATCGTGCTTCGCTACCACGCGGTCTTCGACGACGGCCGCACGCTCATCGTGGTCGAGGACTGCCGCTGAGACCGCCGACCCACTCCTCGATCCGCTCGCCGATCCCCTCGGCGGGCCCCAGGTAGCGCGAGGCCGGGGGCAGCGCCTCCAGGAACGCCCGACCGTAGTCCCGCTCCAGCACGCGGTTGTCCAGGATCACCACGGCGCCGCGGTCGTCGTGACGGCGGATCAGCCGGCCGAACCCCTGCTTGAGACGCAGCGCCGCCTGGGGCAGCGCGTACTGCAGGAACGGGTCGCGCAGCCGCTCGGCGCGCGCGGCGAACACCGGCTCGGTCGGGACCTGGAAGGGCAGCCGCACGATCACCACGCAGGAGAGCCGGTCGCCGGGCACGTCGATGCCCTCCCAGAAGCTCGACGTCCCGAGCAGCAGCGGCCGCTCGTTCTCCTCGAACGCCCGCAGGACGTGCCGGCGCTGGCCGTCGATCCCCTGACCGAGGATCAGGACCTCGTCGAGGTCGCGGCGGTGCTTGAGGCCCGCGTACACGTTGCGGAGCTGGTGGTGCGACGTGAACAGCGCGAGCGTGCGCCCGCTCAGGCGGGCCGCGACGTCCGCCATGATGTCCTCGACCGCGACCTCGAACTCCTCGGACTGGGGGTCAGGCACGTCCGTGGGCAGGCACACCAGCGCCTGCAGGAGGTAGTCGAAGGGCGAGGCCAGGAGCAGCGTCTCCGCCTCCGCCCCCAGGCCCACCCGCGAGCAGAAGTAGTCGAAGCTGCCCGCCACGGCGAGGCTGGCGGACGTCATCACGACGCTGCTCAGCTCGGCGAAGACGCGCTCCCGCAGCATCGGCCCGATCTCCAGCGGCGCCGAGCGAAGGAGCAGTGCGCCCGTCCGCCCGGGCACGGTCATCCAGTAGACGCGGTTGGGGTCGGGTCGCTGGAACGCCTGGTCGAGGAGGTCGGCCGCCTCGGCCAGCCGGCCGCGGATGATCTCGAGCTCCCGGACGTCCTGGTCTGGCTGCTGCCCGCCGAGCCAGTCGCGGCCCAGGGCGAGGGCCCGGCGGACGTGGGCATCGAGGGCCCCCAGCGCCACGACCGCGTCGGCGGCCAGGCCGGCCAGCACCGGCCAGTCCTCCCGCTCGCGGTGCTCGGGCACCAGCCGGACCGCCTCGTCGCGGCGAATCCCGTCGTCCGGCAGCTGGCGGCGCGTCCACTCGGCCGCCGCCTGGAAGAACGCCCCGCAGCGCGGCGCCGCCGCGACGGCCGCCTGCTCGGCCTCGGCCAGGGAGTCCTCCGCCTCGCCGAGGTGGGGCTGCAGCCGCATCCCGGGCAGCAGTCCCAGCCGGCGGTCGTCCGAGTCGTGGGCCAGCCGGCGGAGCAGTCCCTCCACGGCCGGCCCGTCCACGTCGCAACGCAGGCTCTGCGTGGCCGAGTCCTCCAGGTGGTGCGCCTCGTCGACCACCAGGTGCTCATGGGCAGGGAGGAGCGATCCCCCGGTGCTGGCGTCCGCCAGGAGCAGCGCGTGGTTCACCACGACCAGGTCCGCCCGCTCGGCCTGCGCCCGCGCCCGGTGCACGAAGCAGTCCGCCTCCGTACAGCGGAGGCCGACGCAGTCCAGCGGGTCGGATGCGATGCGCGCCCAGTAGGACTCCTCGGTCCCCTGCATGCGCAGCTCCGCGCGGTCGCCGGTCTGCGTCTGCTCCAGCCAGACCAGGACCTTGAGCTTGAACTTGAGCTCTTCGGCGTCCCGGCAGGGCTCGACAAGGTACCGGCGCCACCGCCGCACCGACACGTAGTTGGACCGGCCCTTGAGCAGGCAGGCCTCGAAGTCCCAGGGCAGCCACTGTCGCAGGGCCGGGATGTCCTTGAGGACCAGCTGCTCCTGCAGCGTGTGCGTGTGCGTCGCGACGACCGCGCGCTCACCTCGTCCAACCGCCCGGGCCAGCGCCGGCACCAGGTACGCGAGGCTCTTGCCGGTTCCGGTGCCCGCCTCGACGACCAGGCGGCCGCCGCGGCGCATGATCTGCGTGACCGCCAGCAGCATCTGCAGCTGCGCCTCGCGGTGCTCGTATCCCGGCAGGGAGGTCGCCAGGAGTCCACCAGGCGCGAGCAGCGCGACCAGGGCGGCGGGGGAGTCGTCCTCGATCTCCCGCCCGCGGCGCGGGACGCCGGTCTCCGCCGCCGGCGCCGGCTGCGGGACGCGCGGGTCCGGCACCGGCGCCGTCAGCGCCTCCGCGAAGAAGCTGGCGATCGCCCAGCCGTAGGGCGCGACCAGCCCGAGCATCGCCTCCTTGAGCCGGTCGTCCATGCTGGCTGCGAGGTCGCGCAGCCGCAGGAAGAGCTGGCGCGTCGCGTCGGCGTCGTCCAGCGCGCGGTGCGGCCGCGGCTGCGCGAGCCCCAGCTCTGCGGCCAGCACCGGCAGGCTGTGGCTCGGCGCGACCGGCATGAGGATGCGCGCGATGTCGAGCGTGTCCAGGATCTCCCGCTCCGGCGGCCACAGGCCCGCGGCGACCAGGAAGTCGACGTCCAGGCGGGCGCCGTGGCCGACCGGCTGGCGGTCCGGCAGCAGGCCGGCGAGCTCGGTCATCACGGTGGCCGCCGCCGGCGCGCCGACCAGGTCGTCCGGCGTGATGCCGGTCAGCTTGAGCACCGCCTCCGGCACCGAACGGCCCGGATCGGTCAGCCGGTCGAGCGTGGCGCCGACTCCGTCGAAGGTGAAGACCACCGCACCCACCTCGATCACCCGGTCGCGCTCTGGGTCCAGCCCGGTGGTCTCCAGATCGAGCGCGACGTATTCCATCAGGAGCGCGATTCTATCGGCCGACCGCCGATTCGCCGACCGGCGCCGCGCCCGCCGGCTCCCAGACGCCGTCGACCCGCGTGCGGAGCTCGTCCAGCGCCGCGTACGCGCCCCGCGCCTCGGCCGGAAGGAGCTCGGCGACGGCCAGCATGATCGCGTCGGCCGCCTCCTGGTTCTCGACCCGGGTCCCGTCGGGTCGCCGCTCCCGGATGCGGATCGGCTCCCCGAAACGGACCTCGACCCGGGCCCGCCGGGGCCAGTGCGCGCCCTTCGGGAAGCAGTCGCGGGTGCCGACCAGCGCGACCGGCTGGACGGCCGCGCCCGTGGTGCGCGCGAGGAAGCCGGCGCCGGGCTCGGCCGGCCAGAGTCCGCCCGACTCGACGCGGTGGCCCTCGGGGTAGACGATCAGCGCGCCGCCGTCGCGCAGCACGGCCATCGCGCGCCGCAGCCCGCGCCGGTCCGGCGAGTGCCGGACGATGGGGAACGCGTGGTACTGGGTGAACAGCCAGGACAGGAATCCGCCGTGCGCGAACCACTCGGCCTTGGCCATGCTCCAGCTGTCCGAACGGGGGAGGAACGCGGGCAGCAGCGGCGGGTCGATGGTCGACGCGTGGTTGGCGCAGACCAGCAGCGGCCCGCGCCTCCGGACCCGGGCGCGGCCCACGGTCCGGAACAGTCCGACCAGGTACACGTCCACCATCACCCGCATCAGGCCCCGCAGGAGGGCGTACATCACGCCGCCCCGCGCACGCCGCGCAGCACCTCGGCCACCACCTCGGCCAGGCCCAGGTCCTCCGTGTCGAGGATCACGGCGTCCTCGGCCGGCCGCATCGGCGCGACCGCGCGGCTCGCGTCCCGCCGGTCGCGCTCCTCGACCTCGACCCGCAGCCGTTCGGGGTCGGCGTGCTCGCCGCGCTGCGCGATCTGCGCGGCACGGCGCCGCGCGCGGACCTCGGAGCTGGCCGTCAGGTAGAACTTGTGGTCGGCGTCCGGGAAGACGACCGTGCCGATGTCGCGGCCGGCCATGACGACGCCCCCCCTCCCCATCGCCCGCAGCTGGGCCACCACCGCGAGGCGTACGCCGGGCGCCTGCGCCACCTGCGACGCGGCGGCGCTGAGGTCGGGCGCGTACACGTGGCCGGTGACGTCGCGGCCGTCCACGTGCACGCAAGGGCCGTCGATGTGCACGGTGGTGGCGCCGGCCAGGCGGGTCAGGGCGTCGGCGTCCCCCAGGTCCAGGCCCCGCTCGACGGCCAGCCGGCCCACGACGCGGTACATCAGGCCGCTGTCGACGAAGGTGAGGCCGAGCGCGTCGGCCACCCGGCGCCCGACCGCCGACTTGCCCGAGCCGACCGGACCGTCGATGGCGACGATCACCGAACCGCCTCGCGCAGCGACTCGAGCTCCTCGGGCCGCAGCTTGCGCCAGCCCCCGGGGCGGAGCCGGCCCAGGCGGACGGGGCCGAACCCGGTCCGCTCGAGCTGCCGGACGGGATGCCCGACGGCCTCCAGCATTCGCCGCACCTGGCGGTTGCGGCCCTCGCGGATGACCAGCCGCACCCGCGCCATGCCGCGGCTGGCGCCGACCACCTCTGCCTCGGCGGGCAGCGTGCGCCCGTCCTCGAGCTCGACGCCCTCGCGCAGGGCCCTGAGGTCGCGCTCGCCCGGGATGCCGGCGACGAGCGCCAGGTACTCCTTCGGCACCTTGTGGCGCGGGTGCGCCAGCCGGTTGGCCAGCTCGCCGTCGTCGGTCAGGAGCAGCAGGCCGGTGGTCGCCACGTCGAGCCGGCCGACCGCGAACAGCCGCGGCGCCCCCGAGTCCCGGACCAGGTCGAACACGGTCGCCCGCGACTCGGGGTCGCGGGCGGTGACCACCACGCCGGCCGGCTTGTTGAGCGCCAGATAGTGGAAGCGGACCAGCGGCGCGACCGGCCGGCCGTTGAGGGTGACGTGGTCGGCGTCCTCGACCAGCACGCCCGACTCTGGGGGGACGCGGCCGTTCACGCGCACGGCGCCGGAGGCGATCAGCGTGTCCGCCGTCCTCCGGGACGCGACGCCGGCGCGGGCCAGGTACCGGTTCAAGCGCTCGGCGATGGCGGCTCCTCCTCCGGCGCCTCCTCGGGCGGCCCGGCGGCGGGCGCGGGCTCCTCCTCGCCTTCATCGTCGGCCCGCTCCTGTTCGTCGGGGAACGGCAGGTCCTCCAGCGACTCCAGGCCGAGCATCTGCAGGAACCGGATCGTCGTGCCGAACAGCTTCGGCTGGCCCGGCCCCGTGCCCCGGCCCACCTCCCGGACCAGGTCCCGCAGCTCGAGGTTGGACACCACGCCGTCGGAGTTGACCCCGCGGATCTCCTCGATCTTGGCCCTGGTCACGGGCTGCTGGTAGGCGACGATCGCGAGCGTCTCGTAGGCGGCCGTCGAGAGGCGGCCCGTCACCTCCGGCCGCAGCGCCCGGCGAACGTAGCCGGCCAGCTCCGGCCGCGTGACGAGCTGCACGTGGTCGTGGTGGCGCTGGAGCATGAGGCCGCGGTGGGTCAGCGATTCACGCAGCTCCTCCAGCGCCTGCTCGATGGTGGGGCGATCGGTGTCGGTGACCTGCTGCAGCTCGCGCACGCGCAGCGGGCGGTTCGAGCTGAACAGGATGGCCTCGATCGCGGGTGCCAGGATGCTCAACGAGTCTCCACCAGTATCCGGCCGAAGTTCCGCTCCTGGCGCACGCGGATCTC
>DASQZW010000151.1:0-2346 GCA_035638495.1 Terriglobales bacterium | reverse complement strand
CATTTGGCACGCTTGAGCGTCAGTTGCCACCCAGAAGCGGGCCGATGCTAGCCCACCAGCCCTCCTTCGCCCGAACGGCTCTCCCGAACGTCGCCTCGAGACGGGGCGAGCCGAGCCGACGCCGGACCCGTCAGCAGCCTTCCCGGCCCTGGTATGTCTCCTGGGTCAGGCCCACCACCTCGATCCGGTGCACCACGTGGGCGGGCTTGGCCGCCGTCACCAGGGCCTCGAGCCGGGCCATGTCGAGGGCAGCACCCTCGCGAGCGCGGATCCTGACCACCATCGCGAAGTTGGGCGAGCCCGGCGGCTCGATGTCCGAGCCCGTGCTGTACGCGGTCCCGCCCGTCTCCTCGATCTTCACCTCCGCGCCGGTCAGGATCTCCAGGTAGGCCGCCAGGCCGCGCGCGGTGCCCCGGACCCGGTACAGACCGGACGCTGCCGCCAGCACCGCGCGGCGGCGCTCGACCGGCCACGACTCGTCCAGCGCCAGGCCCACCCAATCGCCCAGCCAGAGGACGAAGTCCTCGGGCGCCAGGTCGGGGTCCACGTAGGCCTCCAGGTTGTCCAGGCTGCTGAAGATCGGCGCCAGCACCTGGTCGAAGGCGACCGTCATGCGCTGGACCAGGCTGTCCTCGAGGTACATCGCCGGCAGCCGGTCGCCCAGCGGGTGCGGGCTCGGCAGGTTGGGGACGTGCGCGCGCATCCCTAGCCCTCCACCCTGACCTGGTGCTCGTACGAGTAGACGAGCGCGTGCGGCTCGAGCTCCAGCCGCTGCACCACGCCGCCGCGCTGCCTGGTCATCGGGTCCGCCTCGAACAGCCGCACGTCCTCAACCAGCTCGATGCCACGGAGCCTCTGGAGCACGGCGAACACCTCGCCGGCGTGCACCGGGCGTCCGAACGGCCAGCCCGTGCCGTCCGGGCCGCCGGTGATCGGGTTGAGGTACTCGTACAGCGCGTCGAGCGCGTCCTCCTGGAGGCGCGCGGGGCTGCCGCCGGGCCGCGCCCGCAGCCGCGCGACCACCGTCAGGCCGCGGTAGAGCGCGGACTGGACCAGGACGCGCGCGCCGATCGGCCGGCACTCCTCCAGCCGGCGGGAGATGGCCTGCATCGTCTCCTCGGCGGGCGCGAGCTGCTCGAACCGCAGCCGCCCGCCGCTGGCCGCCGCCGCCGGGACCACCAGCACGCGGACGACGCCCGCCTCCGTGGCGCTGGTCGCCGGCAGGCAGCGCACCCGGGCCACCTCCGGCGCCGCCTCGCGGGCCAGGAACTCGTAGTCCTCCGCCGTCACCGCCCGGCCCAGCGTCCGCAGCACCATCGGCCCCCGGACCTTGGCGTTCTCGATGTCCTCACCGTCGCGGCCGCCGGCGGCCGGCCGGCGGTTCTCGATCCGGGCGACGTACGGGATCGACGACTTGAGCACCGAGAGGGCGCGCGCGCCCACGTTGCCCCGGCTTCCGCCGCCCGTTCGGTACGCGCGCAGGCGAAGGTGGGCGCCCTTCGAGGGCGTGCGGCCGTGGCGGGCCAGCATGCCGTCCGGCTGGCGCACGGCGGGACCAAGCCGCAGCTCGCCGATGACCTGGTCGAACGCGAAGTGGCGGTCGTCGGCGGAGCTGTCGGAGAAGTCGGAAACCTCGGTCCACTCCTGCCAGCCGGCGCCCTCGCTGACCTCCAGCACCAGCGGCGCGCCCGGGACGACCGGCCGACGCTGGACCTGGAAGGTCTGGCCCGGCACGCCCTCGGACTGCCCGACCTCCTCGGCCAGGACCGTCTCGGCGTTCACCGCGTCCACGGTCCCGCCGATCGTGAACGCCGCGATCCGCGTGATGAGCGGCGAGGCGCTGTAGCCCGGGCGGTCGTGCTCGGGGTCGGCCTCGATCACGCGGGCGCGCACCCAGCCCGCCCGCTGCTGCAGCTCCTGCGCCGAGACGGTGTGCGTGCTGGGAAGGTGCAGGATCACGTCGCCCTCGCGGTTGAGGCCGCCGGTCTCGTCGCGGTCCACCTCACAGGGCACCCACGCGGTGCCGTTCCACGCCTCCCACACCAGCGGCGGGTTGGTCGGGTTGACGCCGACGCCCTCGATCCGGCACGTCAGCCGGATCGTGACCGCACACGATGGCACCGCCTCGGACAGCCCGATCATGAACGTGTCACCGAACCGCGGCACGGGGCTGGTGAAGCAGAGGAAGCCCTCGCCGCGCTCCAGCTCGTCGTCGCGCCGCCGGGGCGTATCGCCCTCCGACGTCGTGGCCACGACCGAGAGATCGCACGGGATCAGGTCGAGGTCCGTCGCGGTCGCGAACGTGATCGCGTCCTCGGACTCCGTGCGCACCGTCGCCACCTGCGT
>DASQZW010000150.1:0-7521 GCA_035638495.1 Terriglobales bacterium | reverse complement strand
GTGATGAGCACCCAGGAGGGCTGTACGGGCTCGCGGCCGGACTCCTCTGCGCGCTCGTCGGGGCGACCGCGAGCGACGCAACTAACGAAGCGCCTCGATGACCGGGCCGAACCTCTGGATGTCCGGCTCGTGCACGCAGATGTAGGAGAAGCCGAAGCGCTCGCGCCGCTCCACGACCTGCTCGGAGATCTCGCGCACCGTGCCGAAGAGGAGGCACGGCGCCTCCAGGACCTCGTCCACCGTGAGCCCGGGACCGTACTCGTCGAGAAACCGCACCGCGGCCGTCCTGCGATCGTCCGTCACCACAACTCGCTGCACGAGCACGTTCGCCTCGATCTCGCCGGCCCTCGCGTTCGCGCGCGCACGGAACCCGGCCACGCGCTCGTCCATCTCATCCGCGGTCGCGATCCGAAAGCTGCCGGGTGGCTTCCCCCTGGCCTGCAGGATTCCCGTGAAGCCGACGATGTCGGCGCGCTCGGCCGCCAGGTCGAGCGTCCGCCGTCCGGTGCCCGCGATCATCAGGGGGGGCCGCGGCCGCTGCGCCACGTCATAGCCGGCCTGCTCGTCGGAGAACAGGCGGTCGAGCTCGTCCAGGGTCGCGGCCAGGCGGTCCACGCGCTCCGAGAACGTCTGCCACGGGATGCCGGCCGCGTCGAACTCGGACTTCATGTGCCCGGCTCCGAGCCCGAGCTCCAGCCTGCCGCCGGTCAGGTGGTCGGTGGTGGCGACGTCGCGCGCCAGCAGCGAGGGGTTCCAGAACCCGACGTTGAGCACGAACGGCCCGACGCGCAGCCGGTCGGTCGCGTCTGCGATCGCCACCATCACGGGGAACGGTGAGGGGCGGTTGCGGCCGAGATGGTCGGGGACCAGCACCGCGTCGTAGCCGCGCCGTTCGGCGTCGCGACAGAGGTCGGTCAGCGCTTCCCTGGAGCGGATCGTCCGGACGTTGCAGCCGAATCGAAAGCCTCGCATCGCTCCCATGATCCCGCCTGGGCCACCCGGCCCGCGAAGGGCCCTGGCTAACGGTCGCGCAGGAACGGTTCGGCCCAGCGCTCGGCCACGTCCTCGATTTGCTGCTGCAGCGCGGGGTCGAGGGAGAGCCGGGAGCTGTCCTGGTTCTTCTCCCTGCCCGACACGAAGTACCGGCCGGACACACGAGCGAGCTGCGGATCGGCCGCGAGTCGGACGTACTGCTCCGCGCCGCGCTCCCTCCCGACCGCGACGAAGAACGGGATGACGTGGTTCATCAGGAGGCCGAGCGGCGCCGGGCCCTCGAACTGCTCGCCCATCTCGGTCCTCACCATGCCAGGATCCAGCACGTTCGCCGTGACGCCGAGGCCCGCCCAGCGGCGGGCGAGACGGAACGTCCACGCGGTCACCGCAAGCTTGGCGACCTGGTAGCTGAGCATCTGGTGGCTGCCGCGCCGGTAGCTCCCCATCCGCGAGGCGTCGCCGCCCGGGCGCATGAGAGCCTCGAGGTCGACTCGCTTCACCAGTCGGTGGGCCGCCGACCCGACCGCGACGACGCGCGCCGGCGCGCTCGCGAGCAGGCGCGCCTCCACGAGGCGCGTGAGCAGGAACGCGCCGAGGAAGTTCTGCGCGAAGCCACGGTCGACGCCCTCGCGCGTGCGCGCGTCCGACCGCGGCATGCCGCCCGCGCTGTGGATCAGCACGTCGATCGACCCGCGGCGCGCGAGCACCGCATCGGCGAGCGCGCGCACCTCTGCCGCGTCGCCCAGGTCCGCGCGCAGGAAGTCCGCCGACCCGCCCGCGCACCGGATCGCGTCGATCGCGGCCGCGCCTCGCTGCTCGTCGTGTCCGACCACGAGGACTTCCGCCCCGCGCCGCGCGAGCTCGATCGCCGCGAAGCGCCCCATGCCTCGCGACGCCCCGGTGAACAGCACGGTCTTTCCTTTCATGCTCGCGTCCATCGCGACCTCCTGAGCTCGAACGTGCGCAAGAGCCTCGTTCACTTCGATCCACCCCGATGACGCCGCGACCGCACGAAAAGGGACCTGTGTCCTCGGAGGTACGCTGTCGACAGCGATCACGACCGTGCCCGCCAATGTCCCGGCGCCCCTCACGAGCTTTGTCGGCCGGCAGCAGGAGCTGACCGAAATCGAGCGGCTCCTGTCATCGCACCGGCTCGTCACGCTGCTGGGCCCCGCAGGCAGCGGCAAGACCCGGCTCGCGATCGAAGCGGTGACCCGCCGGCGAACCGATGTCGCCTTCGTCGAGCTGGCGCCGGTCACGGAACCGAGCCTGGTGGCCGGCCATCTCGCCGCATCGCTCGGCGTTCGGGACGTCAGCGGACGCCCGCCGCTGGATGCGATCGTCGGCTGGCTTGCCGGGCGCGCGGTACTGCTCGTGCTGGACAACTGCGAGCACGTCCTGGCAGCCTGCACCGAACTGGTCCGAACGTCGCTCGAACGCTGCTCGGCCATCACGGTCTTCGCGACGTCGCGCGAGCCGCTGGGCGTCCCCGGTGAAGTCGAACTTCGCATCCTACCCCTCTCGCTGCCCCATCCGGGGAGGACCGGGCCACGTGACGTGCACGCCTCCGACGCAGGGCGCCTCTTCTGTGAACGAGCCGCGCTGGTACGGCCCGGCTATCGCCTCACGACGGTGACGGCGCCGGCCGTCGCCACCCTCTGCCGCCGGCTCGACGGCAGCCCGCTCGCGATCGAGCTCGCGGCCCCGTGGATCACGGTGCTGTCGGAGCTCGAGTTGGTCGCGCGGCTGGACGATCGGTTCCAGCTGCTGACGGGCGGCAGATCCGGCGTGCCGAGGCACCGGACGCTGGAGGCCGCCGTGAACTGGAGCTACGCGCTCCTGGCCGACGCGGAGCGGGAGGTCTTCACGCGAGCCTCGGTGTTCGGGGGTGGCTTCACCCTGGAGGCAACCGAGGCCGTGTGCGCGGCCGGCGACGTCACCGCTGGCGACGTCATGGGCATCACGCGGCGGCTGGTCGACAAGTCCCTCCTCGTCAGCGGCCGATCGCGGTTCGGCCGGTCGCGCTTCTCGATGCTCGAGACGATGAGGGAGTTCGCGCGCGACCGGCTCGAGCAGTCCGGTGAGGCGGAGACGGTCCGTGCCGCGCACGCGCGGTATCTCCTGGCGGTGGCGCGGACGGCCGGCACCGAGCTGTACGGGCCGAACCAGCTCGACGCGCTGGACCGCATGGAGGAGGAGCAGGGCAACTTCCGAGCGGCACTGGACTGGGCCCTGGGGGCCGAGCCCGTCACCGCCCTGGCGCTGGCCGAGGCGCTCGTTGGGTACTGGGAACGCAGGGGTCCGCTTCACGAGGCGCAGCGGTGGATGTCCGCCGCTCTGGCGCGTGCGCCGGCCGACACGTCCGCTCGCGCGTCGGCGCTGCTCGGCTCCTCGAGGATCTCGTGGAGGCGCGGCGAGTTCGACGCGGCACGAACGTCGGCGGTGCAAGCGCTCGACCTGGCGCGGATCAGCGGCGGTGAGGCCCTGCTCCTGGCCGCCATCAAGCAGGTGAGCATCGTGCTCCACTCGATCGGCGATCTGGACCACGCGCTGCCCCTCGCCGAGGAGGCGCTCGCCCTGGCTCGGGAGGTCGGCGACGCGGCCGACGTCAGCGATGCCGTCTGGGCGGTTGGGATCACCCGGTACTTCGCCGGCGACGCCGTCGGTGCCGGCCAGGTCGTCGAGGAGCTGCTGGTCCTCACTGAGCGGCTCGGCGAGCCGCTGGCCCTGTCCCGGGCGAAGCGGATGCTGGGGCTGATCGAGTTCGACGCCGGGCGCCTCGACCGCGCACGCGAGCTCTTCGCGCAGAGCCTCCGCACGCGGTGGCGACTGCGCGAGCTGTCGGCGGTGGCCTACACGCTCGAGGACCACGCGCTGCTGGCTGTTGCCGAGCGGCGGTACGACCGCGGGTTCCGCCTGGCAGGGGCGGCCGCGGAGCTGTGGCAGACCGCCGGCGCGAGGGCGGTGCAGCCGTGGCGCGACAAGGTCGCGTCAGCGATGATGGAGGCGCGGCGGGCCGTGGGGACCAGGTGGCGCGCCTGGCAGGACGAAGGGCGCGGCATGGCGGTCGAGCACGCCGTCGCGTACGCGCTCGGTACGCAGATGTACGTGACGACAGCCCAGCGCGATGCTGCTGCCTCGCTCTCGGCCCGCGAGGTCGAGGTCGTCCAGCTCGTCGTCCAGGGTCTCACCAACAGGCAGATCGCCGATCGCCTGGGCATCGGGGAGCGGACCGTCGACACGCACGTCGACCACGTCCGTGACAAGCTTGGACTCCGCACGCGCGCCCAGATCGCGGCCTGGGCCAGCGCGGAGGGCGCAGCCCGGCAGGGCTGATCGCCGGAATCTCCGTGCCGTTCATCCGTCCATGGACGGATGCCGGTCTCACCTGGCCGCGCCTAGCCTCCGCGGGAAGGGCCCTCCAACCCGGCCCTGGAGGAGCGCATGAAGTGAGATTTCGCATGGTATGGGCGGCGGTGCTGAGCCTGGCTGTGCTCGCCTGCGGGTCCCCCGGATCCGCACCGCAGCAGGCCGCGAGCCCGAGCCCCGCGGAGAAAGGTGAGCTCTGGACGGCACTTCAGGCCACGAGCAAGATGAAGGTCCTGTCCGGGCGGCGCGACCAGCCCACGCAGGCGACCATCGATCTGCCGGCCGGCACGGGTCCGCACATCACGACCTTCTCGCCGGACGGCAGGTACGCGTACGTCGGCGGCATGGGCAACGGCGACCTCGACGTCCTGAGGGCCGACGCCCGGCAGGTGGTGGCGACCCTGCACCTGGGTCCGGCCGGCACCCACCAGGTGAAGCCGTCGCCGGACGGCTCGGTCCTGCTCGCCGCGCAGGTGGCGACGCAGACGCTGGTGAAGCTCGCGGCGGACGTGGCCCACGAGCGGTGGTCGGTCGCCGGCTCGCTCTCGTTCGCGCAGCTGGGGCGCGCCCCGGTCTGCACGATCTTCCGGGACGACGGCCGGCGGGCGTACGTGTCGCTGAACCCCAGCGGGCTCGCGATCGTGGACGTGGCGGCCATGCAGCTGGTCGACGTGCTGCCGGTCGCCGGGTTCATCGCCTGCGGGATGGTCAAGGCCGCGGACGGCAGGAGCGTGACCATCGCCTCGAGCGGAGGCGGCGGACACGTCTACCGGCTGGACACCGCAACGGATCGGCTCGATGACCTGGGCGCCCTCGGCGCGCCCGACTGGCACAGCTTCAACATGACGGCGGACGGCAAGCTGGGAGTGGGCAGCGTTCCGGGCGGCGACGAGGTGCTCCTGGTCGACCTGACCGGGGGCCAGGCGCGGACCGCGGCGGTCCTCGCCCTCCACCCCACGCCAGGTGTCGCCACCGATCAGCCGGATGCGATCGGCATCAGGGGCGGAACGGCCTGGGTCTCGCTGCGGAAGAGCGGAAAGCTGGCGGTGATCGATCTCGTGAAACGGGCGGTGGTCACGTACCTGGACCTCGCTCCGCCCGCCGACTCGATCAATCCCGCCAACTGCGCCGGCTGCGCCCTCCACGGCGTGACCGTGCGGTCGTAGCTCGACGTGCCGGTGGGCGTGGCGCGCATGCCCACCGGCCCTCCATCATCGTCAGCAGGGGAGGCTCACCGCGCCTGGTCCTGGCGCGGGCCGCGAAGCACCAGCACGGAGCGTGGGCCGACGTGCACGGTCTCGCCCGCACCGCCCGCGGGGCGGGACGCGCTCGGGTCGAAGGTGTCGATCTCCAGGTGCCAGGTCTGCTGGGGACGCGTCACGGGAATCGTGAAGTCGAGGGGCTCCCACCAGGCGTTGACCAGCACGAGGAAGTCGTCGTCGACGAGCGGGTGACCGTCCGCGGCACGGTCGGGGTCGTCGGCGCCGTCCAGGTAGATCGCCAGGCTCCGGGCGTTCGGGTCCGCCCACTCGCTCTGGGTCATGGCCGCGCCGGCCGGCGTGAACCAGGCCAGCTCCGAGGCCTCGGTTCCCGCCAGGAAGCGGCGCCGGCGGAACACCGGATGCGCCCGTCGAAACGCCACGAGCCGCCTCGTGAACGCCTGCAGCTCCCGGTCGGTCGAGGACCAGTCGTACCAGGTGATCGCGTTGTCCTGGCAGTACGCGTTGTTGTTGCCCTTCTGCGTACGTCCGAGCTCGTCTCCGCCCTGCAGGAGCGGGACGCCGAACGACAGCAGCAGCGTCGTGAGCATCGCGCGGCGCTGGCGGCTCCGGAGCGCGAGAATGCCGGCATCCGTGGTGGGACCCTCGGCCCCGCAGTTCCACGAGCGGTTGTCGTCGGTGCCGTCGCGATTGTTCTCCCCGTTCGCCTCGTTGTGCTTGGAGTCGTACGACACCAGGTCGGCGAGGGTGAACCCGTCGTGGACCGTGATCAGGTTCACGGAGGCCGTGGGTCGCCTGCCACCGCTGCCGTAGAGGTCGGACGAGCCGGTGAAGCGGTTGGCGAAGTCTCCGACGAGCCCGCCATGGCTGCGCCAGAAGTCACGCATCGTGTCCCGGTACTTGCCGTTCCATTCCCGCCACAGCTGCGGGAACCGGCCGAGGTCGTAGCTGTCGGTCTGGCCGACGTCCCACGGCTCCGCGACCAGCTTGGCGTGCGAGACCTCGGGGTCCTGCGCGACCAGGTCGAAGAATGCCGACGCCACGTCGTAGCCGCCCTCCTGCCGCGCCAGCGTGGGGGCCAGGTCGAAGCGGAAGCCGTCCACGCCCATCTCGGTCAGCCAGTACCGCAGCGAGTCCATCATGAGCTGGAGCGTGACCGGGTCGCCGGCGTTCAGCGAGTTGCCCGTCCCGGTGGTGTCGAAGTACCGGCTGGGGTCGCCGGGCACCAGCCGGTAGTACGCCTGGTTGTCCAGGCCTCTGAAGCAGAGCGTCGGGCCGAGGTGGTTGCCCTCGGCGGTGTGATTGAACACCACGTCCAGCAGCACCTCGAGCCCGGCCTGGTGCAGCGAGTCGACCATGGACTTGAACTCGGCCACCTGCCCTCCGGCCTGGCCACGGCGCACCGCGGCGGAGTAGCCGTCGTGCGGGGCGAAGAACCCGATGGTGTTGTAGCCCCAGTAGTTCGTCAGCCCGCGGTCGAGCAGGAACGACTCGGGGACGTGCTGGTGGATCGGCAGCAGTTCCACAGCGGTCACCCCCAGGTCGCGGAAGTGAGCGATCGCCGCCTCGTGCCCCAGGCCGGCGTAGGTTCCGCGGAGGTCCTGGGGCACCCCCGGGTGGGTCATCGTGAAGCCCTTGACGTGCACCTCGTAGATGACCGTGTCGCTGTAGGGACGGCGAGGTCCGGCGCGGTCGCGCCACGTGAACGCCGGGTCGACGACGAGGCTGCGCGGCACATACGCGGCGGAGTCCAGCGGGCTGGGCGCCTGGGGGTTGTCCGCCGCGTAGCCGAGCACCTGCGGGCCGAACCGCACATCGCCGGTCGTCGCTTTCGCGTAGGGGTCGAGCAGTAGCTTCCGGCGGTTGCAGCGCAGCCCGCGCCCGGGATCGTACGGGCCGGTGACCCGATATCCGTACTTCTGACCCGGCCCCACTCCCG
>DASQZW010000149.1:0-18242 GCA_035638495.1 Terriglobales bacterium | reverse complement strand
CCGGAGGCCGTCGGCTGGCGCGCGCTCTGCTTCGCGCTGGGTGACCTCGCGGCCAAGGGCGCGCGGCCGACCTACGGCCTGGCCGCCCTCTCGATGCCACGGCGGTGGGACGCCGGCGTCGCCGAGGACGTCTATCGCGGCATGGCCGGGCTGGCGGCCGAGGTCGGCCTGCGTCTGGTCGGCGGCGACACCACCTCGGCGCCGAGCGACGGGTCGCTGACTCTCACACTGCTCGGCACCACGGCGGTCGCCCCGCTGCCCCGATCCGCCGCTCGTGCGGGCTGGCTGGTGGGCGTCACCGGGCCCCTCGGCGGCGCGTCGCTGGCCTGGGAGCGCCCCCGGCCGCGTCTCGCCCTGGGCGCCGAGCTGGCGGCCGCCGGCCTGTGCTGCGGCGACGTCAGCGACGGCCTGCTGACCGAGCTGGACAAGTTCGCCGCCGCGGCCGGGGTCGGCGCTCAACTGCGCCTGGACCGCGTCCCGCGCGCGGAGGGCGCCTCGCCGCTGGCGGCGCTGGCCAGCGGCGAGGAGGTCGAGCTCGTGTGCTGCGGCCCCGAGCTGCCCGCGGGCGTCAGTCACGTCGGAGAGCTGACCGCGGACCGCGCAGTGGTCGTCGTCGATGCTCGGGGTCTCCCCGTCGAGGTGGAGGAGCGTGGCTACGACCACTTCGCGTGAGCTGGTGACCGACGCGCCCGAGGCGACCGAGGATGCGGCCGCGCGCTTTGCCCGCCACGTCCGGCGCGGCGACCTGCTCCTGCTCCAGGGTGAGATGGGCGCGGGCAAGACGACGTTCGTGCGCGGCCTGGCCCGGGGCCTGGGGGTGGCCGGGGACGTGATGAGCCCGACGTTCCAGCTCGTCCGCGTCTACCGCGGACAGGTGCAGCTCGCGCACGTCGACCTGTACCGCCTGTCGGTCGCAGCGGACCTGGCGGACCTCGGCCTGGACGAGCTCCTGGACGAGGGCGCCGCGGTCGTCGAGTGGGGCGAGCGGCTCCGCGAGCCGGGGGCGGTCAGGATCGTCATCGAGGTGCTGGACGAGCGCCGGCGCCGGCTGAGGATCGACCCACCCGGGGAGGAGGCACCGAACCGGTGGTCCTGGTGATCGACACGTCGTCGCCGTACGCGGCACTGGCGCTGGTTCGCGACGGGGAAGCGGTCGCCGAGGACGTGGCGGCGGGCGGCCGCGAGCACGACCTGCCGGGGCGTGTCCTGGCGCTGGTCGAGCCGCGCCGGCTCACCGCGGTGGCGGTCGCCGTCGGTCCGGGCTCGTTCACGGGCCTTCGCGTCGGGGTCAGCTACGGCGTGGGGCTCGCGATGGGCCTGGGCGTCCCGCTGCTCGGCCTCGGCTCGCTCGACCTGCAGCGCGCCCGCGCCAGCGTGCCCGCCACCCCGCTCGTCGAGGCCGGTCGCGGTCGCGTCTACTGGCGGCCGGCGGCCGGCGGCGAGCCGCGCCTGGGTGAGCCGGACGAGCTCCCGCGCGACCTCCCCGCGGTCGGCTGGCTGCGCCAGGAGACCGTGGAGGCGGTGAGCGCCGCGGGCGTGCGGCTGCTCGAGGGGGAGGAGGTGGCGGGCTTCGCGGCGGCCGCGGCCGCGCTCGTTGGGGCGGCCGAAAAGCTTGGCTATGATACGGTCAAACTGAAGTACGTGGGATATCGCCCGGTACGGGTGTAGGCGGGGCTGATGGTCCAGATCCGACAGCAGCTAGCGATCGAGCCCATGCGCGAGGCCGACGTGCCGACCGTGCAGGAGATCGAACGGCACATCTTCACAACGCCCTGGCCGCGGAATGCGTATTACCGCGAGCTGTCTTCGCGCAACAGCGCGTACTACATCGTGCTGCGCCGCGAGAACGACGACGGCAGCGATGTCCTGGGCTATGGCGGCATGTGGCGGATGTACGACGAGGCGCACGTGACGACGATCGGCGTGCGGCGCGACCTCCATCACAGCGGCTTCGGACGCATCCTGTTCGCCGGCCTGGTGCAGGCCGCGTATGACATGGGCGCCAAGTGGATCACGCTGGAGGTCAGGACGTCCAACGACGGCGCCATGCGCATGTACGAGGGCTTCGGCTTCAAGGTGATCGGCCGGCGCAAGGGCTACTACACGGACAACGGCGAGGACGCGATCGTCATGTGGTCCGACTCGATCTACTCGCCGCGGTTCCGGGCCGCCTACGAGTCGAACCTGGCGCGCATCGACGTCCAGGTGCGGGGCCTTCGCCGCGAAGCCGGCCCCACCCGAGACGGCTAGCGCCGGCGCCAAACCGGGGGGAGACGTCGAATTGCCGGCAATTCCACGTCTCGTGGCCTGTCGAGAGGGGTAACTGCCGGCAATTGGACGTCTCCGTCACGCTTTCGGGGCGCGCTACCGCGGCACCCCTGGCCCGAACCCGCCGCCAGCTCACAGCAGCCGCAGCTGCCGAGCCTCCCGAGGCGCCCGAGCCGGACCCTCGTGCACGTCGAGCAGGGCCGGGTCGATGTCCGCCACGTATGGTGACGGCGGTCGCCGCGCCGACGACGTCAGCACCAGCCGCGTGGTCGCTCGCGTCATGCCGACGAAGAACAGCCGCCGCTCTTCGGAGTCATCCGCGGGCTCGCGCCGCGACCAGCGCAGGGGCAGCAGGCCGTCCTCGCAGCCCGCGATGAACACGACCGGGAACTCCAGGCCCTTCGCCGCGTGCAGCGTGAGCAGCGAGATGCGGTCGGCCCGCGGGTCCCACGTGTCGACCTCCGCGCCCAGCGCCAGCTCCGTGAGGAACCGGCCCGTGTCGTCGCCACAGTCGGCCGCCAGCGGGCCGAGCAGCTCGGCCGCCGCGACGATCTCCTCGTCGCACGCCGCCGCCTCGTCCAGCGCCGCCCGCACTGCCCGGGCCAGCGCCGCCGCCACGGTGCGCGACCCGGCCTCCTGACGGCGCAGCGCGTGGACCACCGCGCGCACGCCGGGCTGATCCGCGAGCCGCTCGTGCGAGCGCCGCTGGAACGGGAAGCCGCGGCGCGCGAGCGCCTCGGCGATCGGCTGGGCCTGCGCCGCCGTGCGATACAGGACCGCGATGTCCGAAAAGGACAGCTGCAGCCATGAAGAGCCGTCGGACTCGCCGCGGTCCAGTGCGAGGAAGGACGACCCGCCGAGCAGGCGCTCGATCGACTCCGCGATCACGGCCGCCTCCTCCTGCTCGCCGGCGGCGCGGTGGACGGCGATCGGACCGTCGGGGACGTCGCGTCGCACGGGGGACAGCGCGCGGTCCGGCACCAGGGCCGCAGGCGCGATCGCCTGCAGCGCGGCGCGGACGATCGTCGGCGTGGAGCGGTAGTTGCGGGTGAGCTGGATCCGGCGGGCCGCCGGGAAGTCCTCGTGGAAGCGCAGGAAGAAGCCCACGTCGGCGCCCCGGAAGCCGTAGATCGCCTGGTCCGGGTCGCCGATCACGCGGACGTTGCCGTCGGTCGGGCAGAGCAGCCGGAGCAGCTGGTACTGCGCGGCGTCGACGTCCTGGTACTCGTCGACGCAGACCTCTGACCACCGGCGCCGGTATGCGGCCACCAGGTCGCCGTCGTCACGGAGCGCGCGGACCGGCAGCGTCACCAGATCGTCGAGATCGACCAGCCCGCGCTCGCGCAGTCGGGCGTCGTAGCGCGCCACGAGATCGCCGAGGTCGTCGCGGCCGTGCTTCGCCTCGCTCAGCCGGGAGGCCGTGCGCCGCAGGCCGTCCTCCGACCCGGTGGCCTCGCGCAGCAGCGACAGCCGCGTCTCGTCGTCCGCCACGCCCACGTCGGCGGGCAGCCCGAGCCGGCCGTGCAGCTCGCGCACGAGCCTGAGGCCGAGGCCGTGGAACGTGGCGACGAGCACCCGGTCGGCGTGCTCGGGGATCAGGGCCTGGAGCCGATCCCGCATCTCGCCGCAGGCGCGGCGGGTGAACGTCAGCGCGAGGCAGCGATCGGGCGCGACCCCGAGATCGCGCACGCGATATGCCAGGAGGTGGGTCAGCGTCCGCGTCTTGCCGGCTCCGGGGCCGGCCACGATGAGCAGCGGCCCGTCGGGCGCACAGGCGGCTGCCCGCTGATCGGGATCGAGGCCGTCGAGCGCCGCGTGCTCCCGCTCCGCGAACAGCGCCAGGCCGGGCTGCTCTGCGGCCACGGCCGCGCTCGGACGCGCAGGCGTGGCCAGCGTGGCCGGCTCCGCGAACCCCAGGTCGAACAGCATCGGGCCGGACGCGGCAGCCAGCTCGGTCGCCGTGAACAGGCGAATGGTGCCGTACACGCCGTCGTAGCCGGCCTCCCGCATCACCTCGCCGCGGCGGAGCCGGTCCAGCGCCTCGGTGAGCAGCGGCGGCCCGACGCGGCCCACGTCCTCGAGGGGCACGTCCGTCAGGATCCCGAACTCCGGCCCGAGCCGGCCGACCAGCCCGGTGACCTCCTCGGCGACCGACTTGCTCCGGCGACCGACGCTCAGCAGCTCGCCCAGCACCTGCGACAGGGAGATCAGGCACCGGAAGGGGCGGCCCCGGTCCGGCCGGTGCCCGGCGGGACGGTCGGCCAGCGCCTCGACCCGGTGGAGCACGCCGACGGTCAGCGGCTTTCCGCATTCCGGACAGCGCCCGCCGAGCTCGCGCGTCCGCTCGGGCTCCAGCCGTACCCCGCAGGCGCGGTGGCCGTCCAGGTGGTACTTGCCCTCCTCGGGGAAGAACTCGACCGTCCCGTCGAGGCCGGCGCCCGTCCGCATCGCGTCGAGGATCGCGAAGTAGTCGAGACCGGTGTCGAAGAGCGTCGCCTCGCGGCCCAGCATCGGCGGCGAGTGGGCGTCCGAGTTGCTCACGAGGTGGTACCGGTCGAGGCCGGAGACGCGCCAGTTCATCTCGGGATCGGAGGAGAGCCCGGTCTCGGCGGCGAAGACGTGGCCGGCGAGGTCCAGGTAGCACTCCTCGATGGAGTCGAACCCGGACTTCGAGCCGAGCGCCGAGAACCAGGGCGTCCACACGTGGGCCGGGACCAGGTGGCAGTCCGGGCCGCCCGCCAGCGTGATCTCCAGCAGGTCGCGCGGGTCGAGACCCAGGATCGGACGGCCGTCGGCGGCGAGGTTGCCCACCCGGCCGAGCCGGCGCGTGATCTCCAGCACGGCGTCCAGGTCGGGGGCGAAGAGGAGGTGGTGCACCTTCCTCGTCCGGTCGGCCCGCTTCGAGATGGTGGAGATTTCAGTCGACAGGAGGAAGCGGACCGGCGTGCGGCACGGCGCCGGCAGCCGGCGCAGGACCTCCCGCTCCAGGTCGGCGCGCAGGCGGAACAGGCCCGGCTCCGCGGGCACCAGCTGCGCCCGCAGGTCCTCGGACCAGGCCGGATGCGTGAAGTCCCCGGTGCCGACCACCGCCACACCCTTGAGCGCGGCCCACCAGGCGAGGTGCTCGAGGTCGCAGTCGCGGCTGCAGGCCCGCGAGTACTTCGAGTGCACGTGGAGGTCCGCGGTGAAGCGCATGGCGCACGATCTTGGCACGCGGCAACCGGTGCCCGCTGGTGCGGATGAGCGACACTTGCTGCTCAGATGTCGGTGACGCTCGCGATCGAGTCGAGCTGCGACGAGAGCTCGGTGGCCCTGGTCGAGAACGGCCGGCGCGTGCTCGCCAACCTGGTCTACTCGCAGGAGCAGGCGCACGCCCCGTTCGGCGGCGTGGTGCCCGAGCTCGCGGCGCGTGCCCACCTGGAGAAGCTGCCGGGCCTGGTCCGCTCGGCGCTGGCGCAGGTCGGGCTGGACGGCGAGGGCGTCGACCGGGTCGCGGTGACGCGCGGCCCCGGCCTGGTCGGCTGTCTGCTCGTCGGTGTGGGCCTTGCCCAGGGCCTGGGCGCCGCCTGGGGCCGGCCGGTGACCGGCGTGAACCACCTGTGGGGCCACGTCTATGCGGCCCTGTTGGCGCGCCCGGAGCTGGTGCCGCCGCTGCTGGCGCTCGTGGTCAGCGGCGCCCACTCCGACCTCGTCAGGATGCCGGCGCACGGCGAGTTCCACGTGGTCGGCAGGACCCGAGACGACGCCGCGGGCGAGGCGTTCGACAAGGCGGCACGCACGCTCGGCCTGGGCTATCCGGGCGGTCCGGCGCTGGACCGCGAGGCGCGCCGCGGCGACTGGCGGCGCCAGCCCCTGCCGGTCCCGGCGCTACCGGGCCTGGAGTACAGCTTCAGCGGGCTGAAGACGGCACTGCGGTACCGCGTGCGGGACCTGGGCGGCGCCGAGGCGCTGGGCGCGCAGGCGCGCGCGGACCTGGCGGCCGCTTTCGAGCGCTCGGTCGTCGAGGCCCTGGTGGAGAAGCTGCGGCGGGCCCTGGACGAGTGGCCGGTTGGGGACGTGGTGGTCTGCGGCGGCGTGGCGGCCAACACGCTGCTGCGCGAGCGCGCCGCGGCGGCGCTGGAGGGCCGGGCGCGGCTGACCGTCCCGCCCCTCGCGCTCTGCACGGACAACGCGGCCATGATCGCGGCGGCCGCGCCGCACGCGCCGCGAGGGGGCGACCTGCGCGCCGACCCCTCGCTGGGCTGGTAGGGCACGATGGCAAACGACGCCGCGCCCGAGGGCTGGGAGGAGGTCTTCCGCGGCCCCTGCCTGCAGGCCGACCTGATCGTGGCCATCCTGGAGTCCAACGGCCTGCAGCCGGTGCGGCAGCAGCTCAGCCCGCACAGCTGGTGGTCCGGCTCCGTGATGGAGGACTGCCAGGTCTACGTCACGTTGGACCAGGCCGAGGCCGCCCGCAAGGCGCTCACCGAAGCCGAGCCGGAACCCGAGCCCGAATCCGAACCCGAAGGTTGAATTCTTTCCGGCGGCCTCTATAGAATTAGCACTCGGCCGGTGGGAGTGCTAAGCACTCGGCGCCGGTGAGTGCCAGGAAGAAATCCCCTGCGGAGGAGTAAACCATGCAGTTGAGGCCGTTGGGCGACAGGGTCGTTCTGAAGCCCGTGGAGCGTGAGGAGAAGACCAAGAGCGGGATCGTCCTGCCCGACACCGCCAAGGAAAAGCCCCAGGAGGGGATCGTCGAGGCCGTCGGGGGTGGCCGCATCCTCGACAACGGGACGAAGGTGCCCAACGAGCTGAAGGTCGGCGACAAGGTCCTCTACGCCAAGTACGCCGGCAACGAGTTCAAGCTGGAAGACGTCGAGTACCTGATCATCAGCGAGAAGGACGTCCTCGCCGTGGTCGGCAACGGCGCCCAGTAACCAGAGACCACACGAGGAGGTTCGTCTAGCAACATGGCGAAGTCAGTTGCTTTCGATGTCGATGCCCGCGAGGGCCTGAGGCGGGGCATCGACATCGTCGCAGAGTCCGTGCGCATCACGCTCGGGCCCAAGGGTCGGAACGTCGTGCTCGAGAAGAAGTTCGGCGCCCCGACCGTGACCAATGACGGCGTCACCATCGTCCGCGAGATCGAGCTCAAGGACCCGCAGGAGAACACCGGCGCCCAGCTCCTGCGCGAGGTCGCCACAAAGACCAACGACGTGGCCGGGGACGGCACCACCACGGCGACGCTGCTGGCCCAGACGATGATCAAGGAAGGCTTCCGGAACGTCGCTGCCGGCGCCAACCCCATGCAGCTCAAGGTCGGCATCGAGAAGGCCGTCGAGGCGGTGGTCGAGGAGATCAAGCGCGTCGCGGTGCCGGTGAAGGGCCACGAGGATGTCGCCCACGTCGCGGCCATCTCGTCCCAGGACGACAAGATCGGCGAGCTGATCGCCGATGCGATGGACAAGGTCGGCAAGGACGGCGTCATCACCGTCGAGGACGGCCAGGGCGTCGGCACCGATCTCGAGACGGTCGACGGCATGCAGTTCGACCGCGGCTACACCTCGCCGTACATGGTCACCAATCCCGACCGGATGGAGGCCGTGCTCGAGGAGCCGTTCATCCTGGTCACCGACCGCAAGATCTCCGCGGTGCAGGACCTCCTGCCCGTGCTGGAGAAGGTGGTCCAGCAGGGCCGCCCGCTCCTGATCGTGGCCGAGGACGTCGAGGGCGAGGCGCACGCCACCCTGGTCGTCAACAAGCTGCGCGGCACCTTCCAGGCCGCCTCGGTCAAGGCGCCCGGCTTCGGTGACCGCCGCAAGGCGATGCTCGAGGACATGGCCATCCTGACCGGCGGCACGGTGATCTCCGAGGACCTGGGCCTGAAGCTGGACCAGACCCGGATCGAGCAGCTGGGCCGGGCCCGGCGCGTGACCGTCACCAAGGACGACACCACGATCGTGGACGGCGCCGGCAAGTCGGACGCCATCCAGGCGCGGATCAAGGCGATCAAGGCCCAGATCGAGGAGACGACCTCCGACTTCGACCGCGAGAAGCTGCAGGAGCGGCTGGCCAAGCTGGCCGGCGGCGTGGCGGTGATCAAGGTCGGGGCCGCGACCGAGGTCGAGCAGAAAGAGAAGAAGCACCGCATCGAGGACGCGCTGAGCGCGACCAAGGCGGCCGTCGAGGAGGGCATCGTGGCCGGCGGTGGCACGGTCCTGCTCCAGGCGCAGAAGGTCCTGGCTGAGAGCCTGAAGCTCAGCGGCGACCAGGCGACCGGCGTGAACATCGTTCGGAAGTCCCTCGAGGAGCCGGTCCGCCAGATCGCGGCGAACGCCGGTGACGAGGGGTCGGTCATCGTCGACCTGATCCGCAAGTCCAGCGCTGGCCAGGGCTGGGACGCCCTGAACAGCAAGCAGGTCGACATGCTCGAAGCGGGCATCGTCGACCCGGCCAAGGTCACCCGGTCCGCGCTGCAGAACGCGGCGTCGATCGCGGCCATGGTCCTGACCACCGAGGCGGTGGTGACGGAGGTCCCCGAGAGGAAGGAGGCCGCCCCGTCCATGCCGCCGGACATGATGTAGGGCGAGCGATCAACCAGAAGGGCTCCCGGCCTCCGCCGGGGGCCCTTTCTTTATGAGTCGCGGACGGCTGCCTCCGACGCCTGCATGCCCAGGCCGATGCCGTTCTTGAGCCGGCGCGCCACGAACGTCATCAGCACCGGCAGGAACAGCAGCCAGAGGGCGGTGAGCACCCCGTACACGTTGGGCAGCTGGTCACGGCGCTGCATGCTGAGGTACGTGAGCCAGGCGCCGACGACGGCGGTCACCAGCACGATCAGCACGGCCGCCGTGTGCAGCCAGATGCGGTACTCCGCGAACAGCTGCGGCGCGAACCGCTCGGCGCGACCCAGGGCGAGCCAGGCGGTGAGCCCGTTGAGGGACAGGCCGCTGATCAGCGCGCAGGCGGCGATCCCGACGGCGAACTGATTCAGGTGCTGCATGACGAACGCAGAGGCGTTCACGGCCAGGATGCCGACCGGGGTCGAGGCCCCGATCACGAGGAAGACGATTTCTCTGGTGCGCTCCGCGCCAAGCCGGGACATCTCCCCTCCAAGAATAGGCCAGAGATGCGAAGAGGGCCGGCCTCGTGGCCGGCCCTCTTTGAGTCGTCTTGCTCGGGTCGGGCGGCTCAGTGGCCGCAGCCGCAGGACTGCGCAGAGGTCGCGTCGTCGCCCGTGTCGAACGAGTGCCCGCAGGAGCACGAGCGCACCGCGTTCGGGTTGTGCACCGTGAAGCCGGCGCCCATCAGGCTGTCGACGTAGTCGATCTCCGAGCCCTGGATGTAGGGGCCGCTGAAGTCGTCGATCAGGATCCTGACGCCGTCCTGCTCCACGATTTCGTCACCCGGTCGCACGTTGTCGTCGAACGCCATACCGTACTGGAGTCCGGAGCAGCCGCCGCCGCTGACGAAGACCCGCAAGCCGAGCTCCGGGTTGGCCTCCTTCTCCAGCAGCGACCGGAGCTGCGACAGGGCCTCCGTGGTGAGCGTGACAGTCGCTTGCTCGATCATCGCTGTTCAGATTACCTCCCAAGGACGAGTTCGATTCCATCCTAACAGGCCCTCGAGATCGCCCGGCGTCCGCATCACGTCGGACTGGGGCCGGGGGTCGGCGTGTGGGTCGGGGTCGGGGTCGGCGTCGTCGTGGGCCGGATGGTCGGCGACGGCGACTCGGAGACGGTCGGGGTGGGCGTCGGCGTCACCGACAGCGTGGGCGTCGGGCTGGGCGACGGGCAGTTGGCGCCGCCCTGGGTTCCGGCGAGGAAGATCTCGCTGGCGTTCCCGGAGCACCCGCCGCCCGTCACGATGCCGTCCGGCCGCTTGTACCAGTCGTTCATGCCGCTCGGCAGGCCGTTGATGAAAGGCGCCAGCATGAACTCGCCGGTCTCCGTGCCGAACGCGCTGATGGCGCCCGGGTTGGTGCAGTGCGGCTGCGAGGGCGGGCAGTAGCCGCCGCCGTTGTTGACCGTGTTCGGCGACGTGTTGCCCGTCCAGCCGCCGATGAGGATGTCCGGGTTGTAGGCCATCATCCAGGCGTCCTGGTGGTACTGGTCGTTGGCGCCGGTCGTCCCCGACTTGCCGGCCATCGTGCGCTTCCAGCCGAGGCCCCACGTCTTGTTGTAGTCCTTCAGGACGTCCGTGATCAGATAGGCCTGGGCCGGCGTGATCGGATGCGAGATGTTGGGCTGCGACCCTGGCTGCTGGTCGTACAGGACGTTGTTCTGGTCGTCGGTCACCTTCGTGACCCCCATCAGCGGCATCAGCGTGCCCTGGTTCGCGAAGACCTGGTAGCCCTGCATCTGCTCGAACATCGTGATGTCGGAGCCGCCGATCGCGGTGGACAGGTTCGGATCGAGCTTGCTGTTGATGCCCTGCGCCTGGGCCTGCCTGATGACGTTGTCGATCCCCTCCAGCTGGGCCGTCTCCACGGCCGTGATGTTGCGCGACTCCACGAGGGACGTCCGCGGGGTGATATTGCCCATCGGAGTCTTGGGATAGTCCCAGTCCTTCGGCCAGTAAGGACCGTTGCCGAAGTTGGTCGGCACGTCGTGGAGCGTGGAGGCCAGCGTGATCTTGCCGTCCTTCAACGCGGCCTCGTACACGTACGGCTTGAACGTGGAGCCGGGCTGCCGCTTGCTGTGGATGACGTCGACCTGGCCGGCGATGTCGCCGTCATTGAAGTCGGCGGACCCGACGTACGCGAGGATCTCCCCGGTGCCGGGCTTCACCGCCATCAGGTCGCCGTTGTTGACCCCCTCGCGCTTGAACCTCGCGCTCGCGACGGCGTTGGTCACGGCCTTCTCCGCCTGCGCCTGGAGGTCGAGGTCGAGCGTCGTGTAGACGTTGATGTTGCCCTGCTCCGCCTGACCCTGGAGCTGCGACTCGACGACACCCAGCACGTACCGGACGAAGTGGGGAGCCAGGCTCTTGAAGGAGCTCACGTCGTACTTGAGCTCGGCCTTGATGTCCTCCTGCGCGGCCTGGTCGGCCTGCGCCTGCGTGAGCCAGGCCTTCTTGACCATGCCGTCCAGGACGTAGAGCTGGCGCTGCTTGGCGCCGTCGTAGTTGACCTGGGGGTCGTAGTAGGAGGGGCCGTTGATCAGGCCCGCGAGGAACGCGGCCTGGCCGGCGGTCAGGTCGGTGGGCTGCTTGCCCGCGCCGAAGTAGACCCGGGTCGCCGCGCCGATGCCGTAGGCGTTGTGCCCGTAGAACACGCGGTTGAGGTACATCTCGAGGATCTGGTCCTTCGAGTACTGGCTCTCGAGACCGAAGGCCAGCGTCGCCTCCTGCATCTTGCGGAACACCGACCGCTGGGGCGTCAGGACCGAGATCTTGACCAGCTGCTGCGTGATCGTGCTGCCGCCCTGCAGGTTGCCGCGGTGCAGCACGTCGGAGGCGGCGGCCGCGGCGGTCCTCGCGAAGTCGATCGCGGGATGCTGGTAGAAGTCGCGGTCCTCCGCGGCCAGCGTGGCGTACTTGTTGAGCCCGCCCATCTGGGCCAGGTGCAGGTTCACGTAGAACTCGCCGGCGTCGTTGTGGGTCTCGATTACCCGGCCCTTGCGGTCGTAGACGGTCACGGTGCGGGACAGGGCCGGCGCCTTGCCGGGATCGGGCACGTCTCGGAGCGTGTACAGGACGTAGGCCAGCACGCCCGAGATCAGCACGACGAGGCCGAGCGCGATGTAGGGGCCGTACCGCCTGAGCCAGCCGCGCCTGGTAGGGCCGCCCCCCGCCGGCGGACGGCCGCCGTACATGGATGCGCGCCGGCGTCCGGGCCCGGAGCCGGGAGGCGGCGGCGGGTTGGGAGGCGGGTTATAGGGGTTCGGGTAGTACGGCCCGCGCGGAGTTTCGGCACTCACCGAAACGCGCCCAGAAATTGCATCTCTTCCCACCAGAGTTTGTTACAGCACCGGTGACAGGTGCCGGAAAGTTGAACGGCCAGGCCGGGCGCGCCGTTACGGGACGGCCACTCGGGTACGTAGGAGAGTACACCCGGGCTGGTACACTCTTCTGCCGTCGGTCCCGTGGTGTAGCCTGGCCAAACACGCGGCCCTGTCAAGGCCGAGAACGCCGGTTCGAATCCGGTCGGGACCGCCAAACACACTGCCCAACCTCCACCGTCGGAGAGGTGGCCGAGCCCGGTTGAAGGCGACGGTCTCGAAAACCGTTATAGGGGCAACCCTATCGTGGGTTCGAATCCCACCCTCTCCGCCAGCAGCCGAGTTCGGAACTCCAGGTCCGGCCCGCGCCGGTCAGACGCCGGCCAGCAGGCGCGCCTCCTCCAGGTACGGCTTCGACGGGTCCTTCGTGACCAGGTTCAGTACGACCTGGTCGGCGCCCGCGTCGCGGTGCTCCTTGACGCGCCGGCGGACCTCCTCCACGCCGCCCCAGGCGATGAGCGCGTCGAACAGCGCGTCCGAGCCGGGCGGCTCCAGGTCGGCCTCAGTCCAGCCCAGGTCCAGCAGGCTGTTGCGGTAGTTCGGGGCGCGCAGGTAGAACGCGGTGTGGCGGTCTCCGATGGCACGCGCCTCCTCGCGGTTGCCGGCCAGCACCACTGCCTGCTCGGGAGCGAGCAGCTTGTCCGTGCCGAGCGCCGCTCGGGCCCGCCGCGTGTGCTCCACCGGCACGAAGTAGGGATGCGCGCCCGAGGTGCGCTCGCCGGCCAGAGCCAGCATGCGCGGACGCAGCGCGGCCAGCACGCGTGGCGGCTGCGCGGCGTCCGGACCGCGCCAGCGGGACTCCGCCTCGTCCATCGCGTCCAGGTAGGCCCGCATCGTTGCGATGGGCCGGCCGTACTGGTGGCCGCGGATCGTGACGTTCGCCATGTGCGCCACGCCGATGCCGAGCACGAAGCGGCCGCCGCCGAGCTCGTTCAGCGAACGGCCGCCGAACGCCATCGCGGTCGCGTCCCGCGCGTAGATGTTCGCGATGCCGGTAGCGACCGTCATGCGCTCCGTCGCAGTGAGGAAGATGGCGCCCTGGACGAACGGTTCTCTGGCGAAGGCCTCGCCGTACCAGATCGTGCCGTAGCCGAGCTCCTCCAGCTCGGCGACCACGCGGCGCTGAACAGCCGCCGGAAACGCGGCGAGCTCCCCGCTGAAGATGCCAAGTCGTCCCATCCCCTCGTGCTGCATGGCCGAAGAGCGTAGACCAATCGGGACCGCGGGATATCCTCGCGGACATGGCACGTATTCGCACGACGCACACGGGCAGTCTGCCGCGCCCCGGCGACCTGGCCGACCTGCTGACCGCGCACGACGGGGGAGAGGCGGTGCCAGAGCTGGCGACACGGGTACGTGAGGCCGTGAACG
Source organism: Terriglobales bacterium (assembly GCA_035638495.1). Classification (GTDB taxonomy): domain Bacteria; phylum Chloroflexota; class Dormibacteria; order Dormibacterales; family Dormibacteraceae; genus CF-161. The sequence continues at coordinate 4,623 of DASQZW010000149.1, read as the reverse complement.
ACGTGGTGCGCCGTCAGTCGGACGTCGGCATCGACGTCCTCAACGACGGCGAGATGGGGAAGATCGGCTACGCGACCTATGTGAAGGAGCGGCTGACCGGCTTCGGCGGTGAGTCGCAGTGGGCGTCGCGCCGGCGGCCGGAACTGGAGGACCATCCGGACTGGGCGGAGCGCTGGGCCGCGCGCCTCGACCGGCGCGCCATCACAGCCCCGGCGTGCACCGCCGATGTGCGGCTGGCAGACCCGGACGCGGTCCTGCGTGACATCGCCACAGTGAAGGACGCGGCCGATGCGGCCGGCGTCTCACATGACAGGCTGTTCATGAGCGCGGCATCGCCCGGCGTCATCGCGCACTTCTTCGGCAACCAGCACTATCCCACCCGCGAGACGTTTCTGGCCGCTCTGGCGGACGCCATGCGCAGCGAGTACGAGGCCATCGCGGCAGCCGGCATCACGCTGCAGGTCGACTGTCCGGACCTCGCGATGAGCAGGCACTCGGTGTTCGCGGATCTGACGGTCGATCAGTTCCGGCGTGAGGCTGCGCTGAGCGTCGAGGCGCTCAACCACGCGGTGGCGAACATCCCGGCGGAACGGATGCGGCTGCACGTTTGCTGGGGCAACTACGAGGGCCCGCACGACCACGACCTGGCGCTGCGCGACATCGTCGACGTCATCCTGCGAGCGAAGCCCGCGGGCATCTCGATCGAGGGCTGCAATCCCAGGCATGGTCACGAATGGCGTGTCTGGGAGGACGTGCCGCTGCCCGACGACAGGTACCTCGTCCCGGGCGTGATCGATTCGACGAACAACTACGTGGAGCATCCGGAACTGGTCGCGCAGCGCCTGCTGAGCTACGCGCGCATCGTCGGACCGGACCGCGTGGTCGGCGGATCGGACTGCGGCTTCGGCACCTTCGCCACGACGGCGACGGTGGTTCCCAGCGTGACGTGGGCGAAGATGCGGTCACTCGTCGACGGCGCCCGCCTCGCCTCCGAGGCTGGCCTGCCCTGAGACTCCAGCGCCGGGCGCTGTTCCGTTCACACAGTCGAGAGGCGATCGGCTATTGAGCCGACTCGGCCTGGGCGCCGGCTGCCGCCCTCGCCGCCGCCAGGCGCTCGGCTCGCGCCGCGCGGGCCTTCGCAAGAGCCTGGTTCCGCTTCGCCAGCACCTCTGGGTCAGTGATGGGCCGGCGCGTGCGGCGCGGCTTCGCCTCCGTCAATGCGAGCGGCTCGGCACCCCTGCGCCCGCGCCGTCCGCGCGGACCGGTGAGACGTCCGAGCGCGGACCCGATCTCTGTCAGCTCGCTGCGCAGCCGCTGGTTCTCCTCGGTGAGCTCCCTGTTCTCACGCTGGAGCGACTCGTTGGATGACACCAGCTGCGCAATCTGATCCACGATGGCTCGGGTACCCGACGCGGCACGTGTGCTGCGTCGCCGACCCCCGGTGATCGTCCTGTTTGCTGTCGAAGTCCTTGGCACTTCCCTTACCTCACGGTCTAGATGTGGCGGACTGTATCACAGCCTGGAAACGTATCGCCGTTGTCCGATAGCCACAGGGAAACATCGACACGTCTTCACCGAACACGATTGTCTTCGGAGCGCCGTGTTCGCCTGGCGGCAGCAGACGCCGCGACAGACGCCCATGTGACGCACGGAGCTCATGTTCCGGCCAGGCGCGCCACGATCGGAGCGAACGCCCGCATCGACGGCTGTCCCACCGTGAGGTGCGAGATGCCGTACATCTCGCGTTGCCTCCGGATCTGGTCGACCACCTCCTGCTCGGTCCCCATCAGCACGATCGGTGCGCTCAGGACTTCGTCGACCGTGGTCTCCATGAACTGTGCCACGCCGGCCGCGGCGGCAGCGCGGTCGTCCGTGAGAGTCAAGAGGAACACCTGCATGTGCAGCTCCAGCTGGTCGAACCGGTCTCCGGCCGCCTCGCGCACCCAGCTCACTTTCTGCGCGGTCGCGTCCGCCGTCACGTTGTCCACCAGGTGAGGACCGATCCTGCCCGAGCGCAGGTTCGTGCCGATGCCCACGATGTCCGCCTCGCGGCCGGCGATCGAGAGGATCCGGCGGCCGCCGCCCCCGATGAGCACCGGCGGGTGCGGCCGCTGCACCGGCTTGGGCTGCCCGTCCAGTTCGGCGATGCGGTAGTGCTCGCCAGCGAAGGTGAACGGGCCCTCGGCCATCAGACCGCGCAGGACTCGCAGCCCCTCGACCATGCGGTCGATGCGCACGCCGATGGGATCGCACGGGATTCCCGACTGCTCGTAGTCGGTGGTCAGCCAGCCGGCGCCCAGTCCCAGCTCCACCCGGCCGCCCGACAGGACGTCGAGGGTCGCGACCTCCTTGGCCAGCAGAACGGGGTGCCGGTAGTCGTTGTCGTACACCAGCGCGCCGAGCCGCAGGGTCTCTGTGGCCGCGGCGGCCGCCGCCAGCGCAGGCCCGACCGCGAACTGGTCGCCGAAGTGGTCGGGCATCGTCAGCACGGAGTAGCCGAGCGACTCCGCCTCTCTGGCCAGGTCGGCCCACTGCTGCCCGCCGCCGGCCGTCCCGACCTGGACGGCGAACCGGAACCTGCGATCGTGTCGTGCCAACGTGCGTGCCCTCCAAATCCGTGCTTTGCCGACCGGTGGAGAGGGTACATTCCAGACATGACCACCAAGATCGAGAAGACCGAGCGGGAGTGGCGCGAGCAGCTCTCGCCGGAGCAGTTCCACGTGCTGCGCGAGCACGGGACGGAGCGGGCCTTCACGGGCAAGTACTGGGATGCGCACGACGACGGCACGTACCACTGCGCGGCGTGCGGCGCCGAGCTCTTCAGTTCCGGCACCAAGTTCGACTCCGGCACCGGCTGGCCGAGCTTCTGGGAGCCCATCCAGGATGGGAGCGTGGAGCTGCGGACCGACCGGAGCTTCTTCATGGTGCGCACCGAGGTGCTGTGCAGGCGCTGTGGCTCGCACCTGGGCCACGTCTTCGACGATGGGCCTGCGCCGACGGGCCAGCGCTACTGCATGAACTCCTGCGCCCTCGACCTCGAGAAGGACGAGGCGGGCGCGAGCGAGTAGGCCGACGCGGGATGTCCGGTGACCTCCCGCTGCTCGGCATGCGGGTCGGCGTCCTCCAGACCCGGCACGCGCGCGAGCTGGCCGCGCTGCTCGAGCGCATCGGCGGGGTGCCGATGGTGGCGCCCTGCCTGCGAGAGGTGCGCGGCGAGGACGACCAGGAGCTGCGCCGCCGGCTGCGGGCGGTCGTCGCGGCTCCGGTCGACGTGTTCGTGTTCCAGACGGGCGTGGGCGCCGCCGCGCTGTTCGACCTGGCTGCGGAGGCGGGGCTGGCGGAGCCGCTTGCGGAGTCGGTTCGGGGCGCGCTGGTCGTGGCACGCGGGCCGAAGCCGCTGGCGGTGCTGCTCCAGCGTGGCTTCCGCGTCGACCGCCGTACGTCGAGCCCGCATACGACCGTCGAGCTCCTGCTGCTCCTCGACGCGGTCGAGCTTGCCGGCCGGCGCGTCGCCCTGCAGCACTACGGGTCCGCGAACGAGCGTCTCGTCGGCCACCTGCGTGCTCGCGCGGGCGAGGTGATCGAGCTCCACAGCTACCGCTGGGCGCTGCCCGACGACGTCGGCCCGATCGTCCGGTTCCTGGACGAGCTCCGCGACGGCGGGGTTGCCGTGACGGCGTTCACGAGCGCGTCCCAGGTCGAGAACCTGTTCATGGTGGCTGCGGACCACGGCGTGGCGGCCGACCTGGCCGGCTGGCTGAACGAGCGAACGATCACGGCGGCCATCGGCCCCACGTGCGCCGGGGCGCTCGAGCAGCGCGAGGTCGCCGTCGTGATCAGACCCGAGCAGCCGAAGATGGCGCCGTTCGTGCGCGCGATCGCCGACCACTTCTCTTCCCGCTAGTAGTCGGCGACGAGCCGCACGCGGACGGCGCGGAACGCGGCGGCCGACCGCTCGAGCACCGCTCTCCGGGGCTCGCGCGTGGCCAGGAACCGGTCGACGGCCAGCGCGAAGACGCCGGCGAGTCGCGGGTCGGCACGGAGCGGCTCGACCGCCCGGCGGTCCCCGCCCAGCACCACAGCCTCGAGCGCCGGCAGCGCGGGTACGAGCACGCGAGCGGCGTCGTCTGCCGCCGCGCGTGCGGCGACCCTCGCCTGGCCGGCACGTCGCCTGGCGAAGCGCAGCTGCGACCAGCCGCCCGCCGCGTGCCGGCCGTGCACGAGGCGCGAGCCCACCTTCGCCGCCACGAGGCGTTCGCCCTCGAAGACGCCCGCGGCGTGGCCGCCCAGCCGGACCAGCAGGACGCCGACCACGCGGTCCCGGCAGGCGTGGGCGAGCAGCGGCTCCCCGACCGCGCCCTCGTGCGCTCCGTCGTGCGACAGTGGCGGGAACGGCGGGTGGAACTCGGCGAGCGCGCCGTCGGCGGCCTCGAAGGTGACGAGCGCCGGCGTGTAGACCGAGCGGACGACGCCGTGGCGGCCGTCGAAGTCGGCAAGCCAGCCGGCCAGGCGCTCGGGTGCCACGTCGAGCCAGCGCCCGCCGCCTGCGGCCGGCCGGGGGCGCGTCACGGCAGAATCGACCGGGATGGCGGGGCCACTGGCGAACCCATACCACGGCGGGCG
>DASQZW010000148.1:0-15105 GCA_035638495.1 Terriglobales bacterium | reverse complement strand
CGTGCCCGCGACGTATATTCAACGGCATCATGCCAGGCCGGCGGTTCTGGCTCACCGCTGCCGCCGCGACCATCGCGCTGCTCTCGGGCGGCGTCACCAACGCCGCGGCCGCCGGCGCACAGCCCACGGTCGTGACCGCCTCGCTCGACGGCGAGATCGACGGCGCCACCCAGTCCTTCCTCGGCCAGGCCATCGGCCGCGCCGAGTCGGTGCACGCCGCCGCACTGGTCGTGCTGATGAACACGCCCGGCGGCCTCTCCACGTCGATGGACGACATGGTGACGAGCCTGCTGAACGCGCGAGTGCCCACGATCGTCTACGTCACGCCCGCCGGCGCGCGGGCCGACTCCGCGGGGCTCTTCGTCGCGCAGGCGGCCGACGTGGTGGCCATGGCGCCGGGCACCAACATCGGCTCGGCGCACCCGATCGATTCGAGCGGCGCCAACATCGGCGGCGAGCTCGAGACCAAGATCGTGAACGACGCCGTTGCTCGCATCCGCGAGCTCGCCACCAGCCACGGCCGCAACGCCGACTGGTGCGAGCAGGCGGTCCGGCAGAGCGTCAACGTCAGCGACGCGCAGGCGGTGTCCCTGCACGTCGCGGACCTGCAGGCGAACGACGTGCCATCGCTCCTCGCCGCGGTGGACGGCCGCCAGCTGGTCCGACCGCACGGCGGCCAGACGGCATTCCACGTGGCCGGCGCCACGGTCCAGGACGTGCCGATGCCGCTCCAGCTCCGGTTCCTGCAGCTGATCACGGACCCGAACGTGGCCTACGTGCTCCTGCTGCTCGCCATCTTCGGGCTGCTCGGCGAGGTGACCATGCCGGGCGCGATCCTGCCCGGCGTCGTCGGCGCCATCAGCGCGGTCCTGGCCCTGCTCGCGTTCAGCAGCCTGCCGATCAACCTCGCCGGCGCCCTGCTCGTCGTCCTCGCGTTCGTGCTGTTCGTGATCGACCTGAAGGCGCCCACCCACGGCGTGCTCACGGTGGGCGGGATCGTATCGCTGGTCCTGGGATCGGCATTCCTCTTCAACACGGGCCCGATCGGCGGCGTCGCCCTCAGCCCCCTGCTCATCATCGGAGCGGCGCTCGCCTGCGCCGGCCTCTTCGGATTCGTGCTGGGCAAGGCGATCGGCGCACGCAACCGGCCCGCCTACGATATGACCGCGCGGGCCGTCCGGCCTGCCGATCCTGAGGAGATGAGGTGATGGACCCGATCACGGCGGTCGTCCTGGTGGTCGTGGTGCTGCTGGTGCTGCTGATCGCGTGGGGGAGCATCCGGATCGCGCGGGAGTACGAGCGCGGCGTGGTGTTCCGCCTGGGCCGTCTCATCAACCTGAAGGGCCCGGGCATCTTCTTCATCCTTCCCTTCGGGGTGGACCGGCTGACCAAGGTGGACCTCCGCGTGGTCGCCCAGGACGTGCCGACCCAGGAGGTGGTCACGCTCGACAACGTGACCGTCAAGGTCAACGCGGTCGTCTTCTACCAGGTCGTGGACGCGCGGGCGGCGATCACGCGGGTGTTCTCCTACTCGAACGCCACGATGCTGATCTCGCAGACGACCCTGCGCTCGGTCCTGGGGCAGTCGAGCCTGGACGAGCTGCTGGCCGGTCGCGACAAGATCAGCGTGAGCCTCCAGCAGATCATCGACCAGCACACTGAGCCCTGGGGCATCAAGGTCAGCAACGTCGAGATCAAGTACGTGGAGCTGCCCGGCGGTATGCAGCGCGCCCTGGCCCGCCAGGCCGAGGCCGAGCGCGAGAAGCGCGCGAAGATCATCGCCGCGGACGGCGAGTTCCTGGCCGCGCAGACGCTGACCAACGCGGCCCAGGTGATGTCCAACCAGCCCGCGGCGCTGGCGCTGCGCTACATGCAGACCCTGCTCGACCTGGGCGTGGACAAGAACACGACGATCGTGTTTCCGATCCCGGTCGAGCTGATCCGGCCCCTCATGGAGCGGGTCGGCGGCACACCGGACGGCGCGCGGGCGCCGGCCGAGCGGGCGTAGGCTCTCGCAATGGACTGGCTGGGCATGTTCGTGCCCCGCATCAACTTCCGGAAGCCGTCCCTGGAGAGCCTGAACGAGCCGGACGAGGCCGACCTGGAGCGGCTGGCCGAGCTGCGCGACCAGGGTTCGCGCTTGAACCTGCCTCACCCGGTCCGCGGCTTCCTGGTGTTCGAGGCGGAGGAGCCGGCCCGGCAGGCCGCTGAGCAGCTGCGCAAGGAGGGCTTCCGCTGCGCCGTCCGCGCCGGCCAGGACGGCACCTGGACGGCCACCGCGGTCACCCAGGTGGTGCCGACGCCGGGCGCCATCCAGAAGCTGCGGGAGCAGTTCGAGAAGGTCGGTTCGGCGCACCAGGGCTCCTACCGCGGCTGGGATGCCCCGGTCGTCTACTGACGTCCTGCGGATACCCGCCCTCGAGGCGGAGACCGGGCTGCTGCACGGATTCTCCACGCTCGCGATGGGCAGCATGCGCCTGCCCGTGCCCGGCGGCGAGCCGCTCACGCCGGCCCGTGTGGCCTTCGCGGCCGCCCTCGGCCTGGACGGCGCCCGACTGACCGTGGCCGGCGCCGTGCACGGCGCCGAGGTCGCGCGGGTCGACGGTCCCGCCGGCGCGGTGAAGGGTCACGACGCGCTGGTGACCGACCGCCCTGACGTGCCGCTGCTGGCCACCTTCGCGGACTGCTACCCGGTTGTGGTCCACGATCCGGTGCGCCGGTCGCTCGCGCTGGTGCACGCCGGCTGGCGGGGTACGGCGGCCGGCATCGCGGCGCGGGCGGTCGAGGCGCTGTTCCGCGAGTACGGCAGCCAGCCCGCCGACCTGGTGGCCGGCCTCGGGCCCGGCATCTGCGGATGCTGCTACGAGGTGGGGGAGGAGGTCGCCGAGCGCTTCGACCCCGCGTTCGTGCGCCCCTCGCCGGCCGGACGGCGGCTGCTCGACCTTGCGGCCGCCAACCGCGCCCAGCTGGAGGCAGCGGGGGTGCGCGCGGAGCGCGTGCACGACCACGGCGTCTGCACCCGTGAGAGCGGCGTCCTGCCCTCGCACCGGCGCTCGCCCGACGGGACCCGGTTCGCGTGCATCGCGTCGCTGAGGAAGACGACATGCTCCCCCTGACTCCCCGGCCGGGAAGGGGGGACGCGATAGCCGCCAACCTGGCCGCCGTCCGGGCCCGAATCGAGGGTGCCGGCGGCGACCCCGAGCGGATCGCGATCGTGGCCGTCACGAAGGGCCAGCCGGCCGAGGTCTGCCGCGCGGCGGTCGCGGCCGGGCTGACCGTGCTGGGCGAGAACCGCGTGCTGGAGGCGCTGGACAAGATGGGCGAGGTCCCGGGCGCCACGTGGCACCTGATCGGCCACCTGCAGACGAACAAGGCGCGCCACGCGGGGCGGTTCACGCTCGTGCAGTCGCTCGACTCGCTGCGCCTGGCCGAGGCGCTCGCCGCACGCGGCCGGGTGGCGGCGCTGCTGGAGGTCAACGTGTCGCGCGAGGCCCAGAAGAGCGGCGTGGCGCCCGAGCAGGCCGTCAAGACCGCGGCGGCGGTCGCGGGGCTCGTCGACCTGCAGGGGCTGATGGGCATGGGACCCGCCGTCGGTGACCCGCGGCCCGCGTTCGCGGAGCTGCGACGCCTGCGCGAGCAGGCCGAGCAGCGCCTGGGACGGCCGCTGCCCGTCCTCTCGATGGGCATGAGCGAGGACCTCGAGGCCGCCGTGGCCGAGGGCACGACGATGGTCCGGATCGGCCGCGCCCTGCTCGGCGAGCGGCAGAACTGATCCGCGGTTACGGGCGGCCCGAGCCGGGTAGGCTTCTCAGCGAAGATGGTCATCGTTCTCGAGCTCGTCCTCTACGCCTTCATGGCGTGCCTGCTCGTCCGCGCGGTCTTCAGCTGGATCGAGCCGTACCCGAAGAACCGGGTGCACCGCCTCACCTTCGACGTCACCGAGCCACTGCTGGCGCCCGTGCGCCGTCTGGTGCCGCCGATCGGAGGCTTCGACATCGCCTTCCTGCTCGTGTTCATCATGGTGTCGCTCGTCCTGTCGCTGGTTCAGAGGTCGTTCTGAGCGGGTAGACTAGAAGCTCCTCGGCGACGAAGGAGACAGGTAGGTTCGTCACAGCCGCCGACAGAGAGCCCGCGATGGTGAGATGCGGGCGGCGGTCGCGGGCCGAGATCACTCCCGAGCCGAACCCCCGAACGAGCGCCCGGTGACAGCCGGGAATCTGGGTGGTACCGCGGGCTGCGCGCAGCTCGTCCCAGAGCCCACGCAAGGAGGACGACGCGCATGCAGACAGAACAGGGAAGACGACCCGGCCCCCCTGACACCCCGGCGAAGGTGGGGGCGAAGAGGTTCGAGGAGGTCGCGGCCCGGGCGAACCTGCCAGGCCTGGAGCGCGAGATCGTCGCGCTCTGGGAGCGGGAGGGGACGTACCAGGCCAGCCTGGCCCGCCGCCGCGGCGCGCCTCGCTGGGTGTTCTACGAGGGCCCGCCCACCGCGAACGGGAAGCCGGGCACCCACCACGTGCTGGCGCGCGCGTTCAAGGACCTGTTCCCGCGCTACCGCACGATGAAGGGCTTCTACGTCGAGCGGAAGGCCGGCTGGGACACGCACGGCCTGCCCGTCGAGCTCGAGGTCGAGAAGAAGCTCGGCATCTCCGGGAAGCAGCAGATCGAGGAGTTCGGGATCGAGCGCTTCAACGAGCTGTGCCGGCAGAGCGTGTACGAGTACGTGGACGCCTGGACCGACATGTCGAAGCGCATGGGGTTCTGGCAGGACTACGACGACGCGTACTGGACGCTGACGTCCGACTACATCCAGTCAGTCTGGTGGGCGCTCAAGTCGATGTGGGATCGGGCCCTGATCTACAAGGGCTTCCGGGTGGCGCCCTACTGTCCGCGCTGCATGACCCCGCTGTCCAGCCACGAGCTGGCCCTGGGCTACCTGGACGACGTGGCGGACCCCAGCGTGTACGTCCGGTTCCGGCTGAAGGACGATCCGGCGACGAGCATCCTGGCCTGGACCACGACGCCGTGGACGCTGCCGGGCAACGTGGCGCTGGCGGTGGGCGAGGACGTCGACTACGTCAAGGTGAGGCAGGGCGACGAGTACCTGATCCTCGCCGAGGCGCGGCTGGACGCGCTGGAGGGCGAGTACGAGGTCGTCGGCCGGATGAAGGGCGCCGGGCTCGTGGGCCTCGACTACGAACCGCTCTACGACTACCTGCCCCCGAAGGAGCGCGCCTGGTACGTGGTCTCGGCTGACTTCGTCTCGGTCGACGAGGGCACCGGTGTGGTGCACACCGCGGCCGCGTACGGCGCAGACGACCTCCGCCTGTGCCAGGAGAAGGGCATCCCCGTCCGCCACACCGTGGACCTGCGGGGCCGCTTCCTGCCCGAGGTCGAGAAGTTCGCGGGGATGTTCGTCAAGGACGCCGACCCGGAGATCATCGAGGACCTGCGCGAGCGCGGGCTCCTGTACGCCGCCCGGGAGATCAGGCACACGTACCCGTTCTGCTGGCGGTGCGACACGACCCTGATCTACTACGCACTCGACGCGTGGTACCTGCGCACGACCGACTACAAGGACCAGCTCGTGGCCCACAACCAGGCCACGAACTGGATCCCCGCACACGTCAAGAACGGGCGGATGGGCGATTGGCTGGCGAACAACGTCGACTGGCAGTTCTCTCGCACCCGCTACTGGGGCACGCCGCTGCCCTTCTGGGTCTGCGAGTCGTGCGGCGCCCAGCGGTGCGTGAGCTCTGCCGAAGAGCTCGGGCTGGACCCGGATGCCGACCTGCACCGGCCGTTCATCGACGGCGTCGAGCTCCCGTGCGCCTGCGGCAGCCGGATGCAGCGCGTGCCCGAGGTGCTGGACACCTGGTTCGACTCGGGCGCGATGCCGTTCGCACAGCGCGGCTACCCGCGTGAGGGCGCGGAGGAGTTCCGGGCCACGTTCCCCGCCGACTTCATCTGCGAGGCGCTCGACCAGACCCGCGGCTGGTTCTACTCGCTGCTGGCCGAGGCCACGATCCTGTTCGGCCACAACGCGTACCGGAACGTGATCTGCCTGGGACTCGTGCTCGACGAGCAGGGCAGGAAGTCCAGCAAGTCGCGCGGCAACGTGCTCGACCCGAACTACCTGTTCGACACCTTCGGGGCCGACGCGCTGCGATGGTTCTTCTTCACGCAGCCGGTCGGCGAGAACTACCGGACCGGCGAGGCCGCGCTGACACAGGTCGTCCGCCAGTTCCTGATGACCCTCTGGAACGTGTACTCGTTCTTCGTCACCTACGCGAACATCGACGGGTTCGTGCCTGGCGGGGAGCCGCCCGTGCCGCTGGCCGAGCGCGCCGTGCTGGACCGCTGGCTGCTGTCGCGCCTGGATCACCTCGTGGAGACCGTCGACGGGGCGCTGGACCGCTACGACGTCAACGGCGCGGCGCGGCCGATCCAGGAGTTCGTGGAGGACCTGTCCAACTGGTACGTCCGGCGCTCGCGTCGGCGGTTCTGGAAGGCGGAGTCCGACACCGACAAGCTGGCCGCGCACCAGACGCTGTACGAGGCACTGGTCACGGTCACGCGCCTGCTCGCCCCGTTCACGCCGTTCGTATCCGAGGCGATCCACCGCAACCTCACCGAGGGCCGCAGCGTGCACCTCGCCGACTTCCCGGTCGCGGACGGGACGGCCCGTGACCACGCGCTGGAGGAGGAGATGGCGCAGGCGCGCACCGCCGTGCAGGCGGGGCTCGCCCGCCGGGACGAGGCACGCGTGAAGGTGCGGCAGCCCCTGCCGGCGTTCACGGTGACCCGCGAGTTCCTGCCCGAGGTCGCCGCCATCGTGCGCGACGAGCTCAACGTCAAAGAACTGCGGCTCGGCGACGAGCTGGCACTCGACACCACGATCACCGACGAGCTGCGGCTCGAGGGCATGGCCCGCGACGCCGTCCGCATGGTGCAGGAGCTCCGCAAGCGCAGCGGCCTGCAGGTCGAGGACCGGATCCGGCTTCGCTACGATGGCGGTTCGGAGTGGGAGCGCGTGTTCGAGCCCTTCGGCGCTACCATCGCGGCCGAAACGCTGGCGGTGGAGGTGCGGGCCGGACGCGAGACCGGCCAGGATGGCGAAACGGAAGGAGGTGGACTCTGGATCGGGCTGAAGCGAGCGTAACGAGCCTCACCATGGGGCGGCTGCTGTTCGCCGTCGTGGCGGTCGTGGTGTTCGTCGTCGACCGGGTGACCAAGATGCTGGTCTCGGCCAACGTGCCGGTCGGGACCGAGCAGCAGGTCCTGCCGTTCGTGTGGATCACGAACACGCACAACGCCGGGGCGGCGTTCGGCTTCGCCCAGGAGGGCGCGCTGCTCGCCGTCTTCCTGATCGGCTCGATCGCGGTGTCGGTCGGCCTCGTGTACTACGTGGCCCGGACCCCGATCTCCGTCGCGGCCGGCGTGCTGCTCGGGCTGATCATGGGTGGCACGGTCGGCAATGGCTATGAGCGGCTGGTCAACCACACCGTGACGGACTTCATCGCCGTGCACTTCTGGCCCGTGTTCAACGTGGCTGACTCGGCGATCAGCGTCGGCGTGGCGCTCCTCCTGCTCGGATACTTGGTGCGGTCGCAACGAAGCGGCTGAAAAGGCAAGAGGGGGCGGGCGAAGTCGGGAGGAGGGACTCACACGCCCGGCGAAGCCGAGTCTTACGGCAGCCTCGGTACCTCTTCGCGTGTGCGGCCGCGGGGTGACCAGACGACTCGCGGTCCCGGTGGGCGACGGCGGCCGGCTCGACCGGGTGCTTGCCGACCTCGACCCCGAGCTCAGCCGGTCGGCCGCGGGCCGCCTGGCCCGGAGCGGCCGCGTGGCCGTCAACGGTCGGCCGGGACGGCCCTCCGATGCGGTGCGGCCGGGCGACGTGCTCGAGTACGAGCCGCCGGTCGCCGAGGCGCTGGAGCCGGTCGCCGAGGCCATCCCACTTGTCGTCGTCCACGACGACGCGGACCTCGTGGTGATCGACAAGCCGGCCGGCATGGTGGTCCACCCGGCCGCCGGCCACCACGCCGGCACCCTGGTGCACGCTCTGCTGGGCCTCGGTGGCCGCTGGTCGACGATCGGCGGGACGGCGCGGCCGGGCATCGTGCACCGGCTGGACCGGGGGACGTCCGGCCTGATGCTGGCGGCTCGGACCGACCGGGCGCACCGCGCCCTGGCCGCGCAGCTCGCCGACCGGACGCTCTCGCGGACGTATCTGGCGATCGCGCGCGGTGAGCTGGCCGGGGGCGAGCGGGTGCTCGAGGGGCCGATCGCGCGGCACCCGCGGGACCGCCTCCGCATGGCGGTCGTCGAGGGCGGCCGGCCGGCGCGAACCCGGGTCCTTCCGATCGACCGGCGCGGCGGTCATACACTCGTGCAGTGCGATCTCGACACCGGGCGGACCCACCAGATCCGCGTGCACCTCGCGGCGCACGGCCATCCCGTGGCGGGAGACGACCTGTACGGCCGCAGGCGGCCCGGTGACCCCGAACGTCCGATGCTGCACGCATACCGGCTGCGATTCCGCCACCCGGCGACGGGCGAGCAGATGACGTTCGAGTCTCCGCCGCCGCCCGACTTCGCCGAGTTCTGGGAGAGCCTGGCATGACCGCTCTCCTGGTGGTGATCTCCGGGCCCGGCGGCGTCGGCAAAGACACCCTGATCGGGATGCTGCGCGAGTGCGACCCCAGGCTGACGTACTCGGTCTCGTACACCACGCGGCCCCGCCGGGACTACGAGGTGGAGGGCGAGCACTACTCCTTCGTCGACGAGCCCGCGTTCGAGCGTCTCGTCGCCGAGGGCGAGCTGCTGGAGCATGCGCGCGTCAACGGACACCTCTACGGGACTTCGGCCGGGCGCGTCGCGGAGGCGCTGGACCGCGGCCGGGACGTGATCCTCAAGATCGAAGTGCAGGGCGCCGAGCAGGTGCGTGAGCGCCGTCCCGATGCCGTGTCCGTGTTCATCAGCCCGCCTTCGATGGAGGAGCTGCTGCGGCGCCGGGCACGGCGCGGCAGCGAGGCTCCCGAGGTCATGGAGGCGCGGCAGCGTCTGGCCGAACTCGAGATGGGCTTTGCGCCGAAATACGATCACATCGTGGTGAACGACGACGCACAGCGGGCCGTGGGGGAGATCCTCGCGATCCTGGAGCGCGAGCGCGGCAGGCGCGGGAAGCGCGATGAGCCCGCTCGAGCCCGCTGAGGTCTCCGCTGCGGTCCGCGGCCTGCGCGTGGCCGTGCTGGTGTCCGGCGGCATCGCCGCGTACAAGGTCGCCGACGTGGTCTCGCGGCTCGTCCAGGCCGGCTGCGAGGTGCGCGTCGCGATGACCGGCGCCGCGACGCGGTTCGTCGGTCAGGCGACGTTCCACGGCCTCACGGGGCGGCCGGTCCAGACCGACCTGTTCGCTCCCGGCGGACCGGCCGAGCCGCACGTGGAGCTCGGCGACTGGGCGCAGGTGGCGCTGGTGGCCCCCGCTACGGCGGACCTGGTCGCGCGTCTCACTCACGGCCACGCCGACGACCTCGTCGCCGCCACCGTGCTGGCAGCCCGCTGCCCGGTCGTCGTCGCACCCGCGATGAACGACGCGATGTGGGCCAAGGCGGCCGTGGCCGACAACGTGGCCGCGCTGCGCGCCCGGGGTTTCACCGTGGTCGAGCCGGAGTCCGGCCACCTGGCCAGCGGCCACGTGGGCGCGGGCCGCCTGCCGGGGGCGGCGGTCCTGCTCGCCGCGCTCGCGCAGGCGGTCGGGACTGGACGCGACCTGGCCGGCCGGCGGGTCCTGGTCAGCGCCGGCGGCACCCGCGAGCCGATCGACCCTGTGCGGTTCATCAGCAACTACTCGTCCGGGAAGATGGGGTTCGCGGTCGCCGAGGCGGCCGCGGACCGCGGCGGCGAGGTCGTCCTGGTGACGACCGCCCACCACCCGGCGCACCCCGGGGTCCGCATCCGCCCGGTGGAGACCGCCCACGAGATGCGTGCGGCGCTGTTCGAGGAGCAGCCGGGCTCGCACCTGCTCGTGATGGCGGCCGCGGTGGCTGACTTCCGGCCCGTCGCGCGCGCCGAGCACAAGATCCGGCGCGAGCAGACGGGGAACCTGGTGCTGGAGCTGGAGCCGAACGAGGACGTGGTGCGCGACCTGGCCCGCCAGCCGGGGACGCAGGGCGTCTACCGGCTCGGGTTCGCGGCCGAGGACTCGGAGCTGCTCGCGAAGGCGCAGGAGAAGCTCGAGCGCAAGGGCCTGGACGCGATCTTCGCCAACGACATCAGCCGCAGCGATGTCGGCTTCGCCGTTGACCACAACGCGGGTATCCTCCTTCTGCGCGACGGCACCCGGCTGGACATCGAGCGCGCGACGAAGCGCGAGGTGGCGGACCGGCTGCTGGACGCCGTCGTGCCGAGGCTGAAGGTATGAACAAGTTGCTCGCTGGGCTCCTGGGATCCGTGGTCCTGCTGGCTGCCTGCGGAGGAACGCGGACGACGGCGGACCAGCAGAGGGACGGAACGATGCTGGCGGGCGCGATGCGCTCGGCGGACATGGACGGCGTGAGCTTCAAGCTGGACCAGCAGCTCCTGATCACCGGCGGCGACATCCCGAGCGGGCAGGCCATCCAGCTCCACGCCACGTCGAGCAGCGGCGTCCTTCGGGACGACGCGGCGCAGTTCGCCTATCGCATCCAGCAGGGCCAGCAGGCGAGCACCTACGACATGCGCGTGGTCAACGGCCGCCTCTACGTGCGCAAGCACGGGGCTTCGGGCTGGAAGGCCACGCCGGTGGGCAACACGACCACGCTGTTCCCCGCGCTGCGCCTGGACGTCCTCCGCGAGACGGTGCTCCTCGCCACCTCAGTGTCGACCGGCAGCTTCGGTCACATCGACGCCGGGTTCGCGCGCAGGTACACCGTGCGGCCGGGTGCGGACCAGGTCGAGCAGCTGATGTCGATCGCGGTCGACGGCCAGGCCGAGCAGCAGTTCCTGAGGTCGGCGTCGGCCGAGGTGGACGTGTTCCTGATCGTCCCGGACAACAGCCTTGGCCGGGTGGAGGTCCACGTCAGCGGGGTCGACCCGTCGAACGGCGAGCAGCAGCAGATCCTGAGCAGCATCGACCTGCACTCGGCGAAGGTTGCCGCGATCCAGCCCCCCGCCGATGCCCAGCTGGTGGCCCCGAGCGACCTCCTGACCTGACCCGAGGGACTCCCGGTGCTCTACGCTGAGGTCGCGGTCGAGGCCGGCCGCGCGATGGATCACGAGACGTACACGTATTCCGTCCCCGAGGGGATGGAGGTCGTGCCCGGGCACCGGGTGTGGGTGCCCTTCGGCCGCCGCGCCTCGGCCGGGTACGTGGTCGGGCTGCAGGCGGAGGACCCGGGCATCGAGGTCAAGGCCATCGAGCGCGCGGACGCGGAGCCGCTCCTGCTGCCGCACCAGGTGGAGCTGGCCCGGACGGTCGCCGAGCACTACTGGGCGCCCCTGATCGAGTGCCTGCGCGCGATGGTCCCGCCCCGCATCCGCGGCGGCCGCTCCTCCGGCGCCGGGCCGTCCTCGCGCCAGACCCGGCACAGCAAGCTGCTGGCGTTCGCCAGGCCGCGGGGACCCGCCGTCGTGGGCCCGTCGCTCACGGCGGACCAGGCGCGGGCACTGGAGACGATTCGAGCCGCCAGATGCGTGCTGCTCAGAGGAGTGACCGGCAGCGGCAAGACCGAGGTGTACATGGCCGCCGCGGCCGACGCGCTCCGGCAGGGCCTGCGCGTGCTGGTGCTCGTGCCCGAGATCTCGCTGACGCCGCAGCTGGTCGAGCGATTCTCGGTCCGGCTCGGGGTCCCGCTCGCGGTGCTGCACAGCGGCCTGACCGACCTCGAGCGCGCCCAGCAGTGGTGGCGGGCCCGGCGCGGCGAGGTCGACCTGGTGATCGGCAGCCGGTCCGCAGTCTTCGCGCCGATCCCCCGCCTGGGCCTGGTGTGCGTGGACGAGGAGGGATCGAGCGCGTTCAAGCAGGACCGGACGCCGCGGTACGAGGCCGGCTGGGTCGCTCGCAGGCTGGCGGCGGCGACGGGCGCGCGGTTGGTGCTGGGCTCGGCCACGCCCACCGTGGCGACGTACAGCCAGGCGCGCAGCGGCGCGCTCGCGCTGGCGGAGCTGCCGTCGCGGGTGCGCGGGCAGCCCGCGGAGGTCGAGCTGGTCGACATGCGCGAGGAGCTGCGGCAGGGCAACCGCATGCCGCTCAGCCGCCGCCTCGTGGAGGCGGTGGACGGCGCGCTGCGCGCCGAAGAGCAGACGATCCTGTTCTTGAACCGGCGAGGCGGGGCGACGTTCGTGCTCTGCCGCGAGTGCGGCCGGTCCGTCCAGTGCCTGGGCTGCTCGGTCTCGATGGTCGAGCACGCCGAGCTGGAGGGCCTGAGCTGCCACTACTGCGGGTACTGGCGGCCACTGCCCACCTCGTGCCCCTACTGCGGCTCACTGCACATCCGGAACCTGGGCCTCGGCACACAGCGGCTGGAGGGCATGGTGCGCAAGCTCTGGCCGGAAGCGCGGGTGCTCCGGCTCGACCGCGACGCGGCGCGCGGGCCGGACGGCTACTACGACATCCTCGAGGCGTTCGCCTCCCGGCGGGCAGACATCCTGGTTGGGACCCAGCTCGTCGCGCGCGGGCTGGACCTCGACGCGGTGACGACCGTGGGCGTGGTGGACGCGGACCTGCCGCTGTACTTCCCGGACTACCGCTCGGCCGAGGCGGCGTTCGCGCTGGTCACGCAGGTGGCCGGACGCGCCGGGCGCTCGGGCCGGCGGGCGCGGGCGATCGTGCAGACGTCCAACCCGGACCACTACAGCCTGCGCCACGCGCAGACGGGCGACTACGAGGCCTTCTACCTGGACGAGCTGCCGTCACGGCAGGCGTTCGAGTTCCCGCCGTACGCGGACCTGGCCGTGCTGACGTACGGCCACGTGGACGCCGACCGCGCGGCGACGACAGCCCGGGAGGCGGCAGAGGTCCTGGCGGCGGCGCTGCTGCGGGAGCGAGTGGAGGGGGTGAAGCTGCAGGGTCCCTCGCCGGCGTTCATCCACCGTCTGCGCGGCGAATACCGGTGGCAGCTGACGGTGCGGGGGCATCGGCTGGAGCGCCTGCGCCGGCTCGTGCCACGCGGGCGCGGGTGGTCGTACGACGTCGACCCGGTGAGCTGAAGGATGCGCAGCCCCCAGGGCGCGACACCAGGTCCGGCGCCTGGTACTCTGACCAGCGCCATGGACGACGATCCCGCCGTCAGCCGCCGCCAGTTCTTCCGCGGTCTCGCCGGGGATCTGCTCAAGGCCGTCGGCGAGGTGACCGGGCTCGCCGAGCCCCAGCCCGAGCCGCCGAAGGTCATCAACCTCACCCAGGGCGACGTCATCGTGCCCCCGGAGAAGCAGGAGGCGGCCCTCAGCGACCTCTTCGGGTTCCTGGAGCAGCTCGGAGCCCAGAAGCAGGACGAGGACGAGGAGACGCCCTCCGAACCCGCGCCGGCCACCGGGACGGGACCGGCGCCCGCGGCCGAGGCGGAGCACTCACAGCCCTGACCGACCCCTGACGGGCGTCAGCTGACCAGCTTGCGCTCCCGGTCGATTGCCGCGCGCAGCTCGTCCAGGTGGCTGTCCTCGTGCTCCAGCATGTACGGGATCGACGTCCTGATGGTCCTGGCCGGCCACTCCGGCCACCGGATCGCCCGGTCCAGGTCGTCCTCCCGCATGACCAGGAACGTCTGGCGAAGGCTCTCCCGTGCCTCGACCAGCTCGGTCCGGATCCGCAGCAGGTCCCATCCGGCCGGTGCCGGCGCGGCCTCGGACCTGCTGATCTGCTCGCGCTCCTCCTGGCTCAGGTGCAGCACCTCGCCCTCCAGGGCGCGCCGGATCGCGAAGTTGATGCCGTGCTCGCGGTCGACCAGGTGGCACAGGAGCTGCTGGACCGTGCGGCCGTCGCCCCGGACGACCACGTCCAGGTCGCCGGCCATCAGCGACTCGATGAGCCGCAGGGTCTCCGCACGCTGCCCCTCCAGGGGCTGCAGTAAGTCGGCGGGAGCCATCTGGTCCTTAAGAGATTATCGGAATCGACGGCTCGGTAGAATCCCAACAGCACCATGGCGGTTCGTGAGATCCTCAGCTTCGACCAGCCGGTGCTGCGACAGAAGGCGAAGAAGGTCGCCCGGGTGGACGCGTCGATCGTACGGCTGCTCGACGATCTCGCCGAGACGATGTACGCGGCGCCGGGTGCCGGTCTGGCGGCCAACCAGATCGGAGTCCCCCTGCGCGTCTGCGTGGTCAAGGGCGACGACAACCAGCACTACGGCCTGGTCAACCCCGTCCTGGTCAGGGGCGAGGGCTCGCAGGTCGGCTACGAGGGCTGCCTGAGCTTCCCCGGCTGGGTGGGCGAGGTCGAGCGGTACGAGACGGTGATGGTCAAGGGCCTGAACCGCAAGGGCAAGGAGGTGCGGATCAAGTCCGCCGGCTTCACGGCCCGCGCGTTCCAGCACGAGATCGACCACCTGGACGGCGTCCTGTTCACCGACCGCCTGACCAGCCTGGACACGCTCCGCCGGGTCGAGGACCTCGAGGCGGACGGCGGCCACGACGAAGCGGAGGCTGTCCCAGCCTGAACCTCACGTTCATCGGCACGGCGGCGTTCGCCGTGCCGTCGCTCCGCGCGCTGCACGGCGCAGGCCACGACGTGGTCCTGGTGGTCACCCAGCCCGATCGGCCGGGGCACCGCCTCCGCCTGACCCCGCCGCCCGTGAAGGCCGCCGCCCAGGAGCTGGGCCTGGAGGTGTACCAGCCCGAGCGCGTCCGCGCGCCCGAGAGCGTGGCGCGCCTGGCGGCGGCGGCGCCCGAGCTGATCGTCGTCGTCGCGTACGGTCAGATCATCCCGCGCGCCGTCCTCGAGATCCCGCCCCGCGGTGTCCTGAACGTGCACGGCTCGCTGCTGCCCCGCCACCGGGGCGCCGCCCCCATCGCGCACGCCATCCTGAGCGGTGACGCGGTGACCGGCGTGACGATCATGCGAATGGACGAGCAGCTCGACCACGGACCGGTCCTCACCACCCGCGAGACGCGGATCGGCCCGGCCGA
>DASQZW010000147.1:0-11885 GCA_035638495.1 Terriglobales bacterium | reverse complement strand
TACCGGGTGCGCCGCGCGCTCGCCGCGCTTGCCGGGACGCTCCCCGAGCGCCGGGTGGCGCTGTGCCGCGAGCTGACCAAGGTGCACGAGGAGGTGCTCCGAGGCACCGCCGCGGAGGTGCTGGCGGGCCTGGGCGAGCCCGTGAAGGGCGAGATTACCCTTGTCATCTCGCATGAGCCCAGCTGAGCCACCCCACGAAATCCGCACCCCCGGGTACCCCCCGCGGAGCGAGGAGGGTGGAGTCCCGCGATTTCGTGGGGGCCCCGGCGAGCCACCCCACGAAATCCGCACCCCGCCACCGCGATTTCGTGGGGGCCCCGGCGACCGCATCCTCATATCCGTCGCCTGGCCGTACGCCAGCGGGCCCCGCCACATCGGCCACGTGGCCGGTTTCGGCGTGCCCTCGGACGTGTTCGCGCGCTACCAGCGTCTGCGCGGAGCGCAGGTGCTCATGGTCAGCGGCACGGATGAGCACGGCACCCCGATCACGTACGGCGCGGACCAGGAGGGCATCTCGCCGCGGGCCTTCGCCGACCGCAACAACGCGATCATCGTCGAGGACCTGCGCCGGCTCGGGCTCACGTACGACATCTTCACCCGGACCACGACGCTCAACCACTACCGGGTGGTGCAGGACCTGTTCCGCACGCTCTACGACAAGGGCTACATCGTGAAGCGGTCCCAGATGGGCGCGTTCTCGCCGAGCACCGGCCGTACGCTGCCCGACCGCTACATCGAGGGCACCTGCCCGATCTGCGGCTACCCCAGCGCCCGCGGCGACCAGTGCGACAACTGCGGCAACCAGCTCGACCCGATCGACCTGATCGAGCCCCGCTCGCGCATCAACGGCGAGGTGCCGGAGTTCCGCGAGACCGAGCACTTCTTCTTCGACCTGCCGGCGTTCGGCGAGCAGCTCGCGGAGTGGATCCGCGGGCAGGAGCACTGGCGGCCGAACGTGCGCCGGTACTCGTTGAACTACGTGTCCGACCTCAAGCCGCGGGCGATCACGCGCGACCTCGACTGGGGCGTCCCGATTCCGCTCCCGGGCTGGGAGGACCGTCCCGACAAGCGCATCTACGTCTGGTTCGACGCCGTGATGGGCTACCTGTCGGCGTCGATCGAGTGGGCCGCCAACCGGGGCACACCGGAGGCGTGGCGCGAGTGGTGGCAGGACCCCGCCGCCCGCGGCTACTACTTCATGGGCAAGGACAACATCACGTTCCACACGGTGATGTGGCCGGCGATCCTGCTCGGCGCCGGCGACCTGGAGCTTCCGTACGACGTGGTCTCCAGCGAGTTCCTGACGATGGAGGGCCGGCAGTTCTCGACCAGCCGGGGACACGTCATCGAGGTCCGCGACGTGCTCGCGCGGTACGACGCCGACGCGTTGCGGTTCTACCTCACGATCGCGGGGCCGGAGACGACCGACACGGACTTCACGTGGGCCGAGTTCGTGCGCCGGAACAACGACGAGCTGGTCGGGACGTGGGGCAACCTGGTCCACCGGACACTGGTCAACGCCCATCGCAACTTCGGCGCGGTGCCGGAGCCGGGCGAGCTCACGGAGCGCGACCGCAGGCTGGTCGCGGAGGTCGAGGCCGGCTTCGACGGCGTGGGCGGCCTGCTGGGCACGGCCCGGTTCAAGGCGGCGATCACGGAGGCGCTGCGCCTGGCGGCGCTGGTCAACCA
Source organism: Terriglobales bacterium (assembly GCA_035638495.1). Taxonomy (GTDB): domain Bacteria; phylum Chloroflexota; class Dormibacteria; order Dormibacterales; family Dormibacteraceae; genus CF-161. The sequence goes on along the minus strand of DASQZW010000147.1, from coordinate 10,196 downwards.
GTACCTGGGCGAGGAGCAGCCCTGGCACCGCATCAAGGAGGATCGCGAGCGCGCCGCGACGACGCTGTTCGTGGCCATCCGCTGCGTGGACAGCCTGAAGACGCTGCTCACTCCGGTCCTCCCGTTCTCCGGCCAGCGGCTGCACGAGCTGCTCGGCTACCAGGACGTGATCGCCCCCCAGCCGACCGTGCGCGAGTACGAGGAGGAGGGTGGCGCCCGCCACGCGGTGCTGGGCGGCGAGTACGACTGCACGCCGCGCTGGGCGCCCAGCCGGATCGCGGCCGGCCGGCCACTGCCGGCGCCGGCGCCGCTGTTCAAGAAGCTGGACGACAGCGTCGTGGAGGCCGAGCTGGACCGGATGCGCGAGCGCACCGGTACCGCGTGAGGCTGGTCGACACCCACGTCCACCTCGAGGAGGTCGAGGGGGACGTGGACGACGTCGTCGCCGAGGCACGTGCCGCCGGCGTGACGGACCTCATCGCGATGGGCGTCGACGCGCGGACCAGCCGTCAGGTCGCGGAATGGGCCGGCAGCAAGCCCGGTGTCTGGGCGGCCGTCGGCCACCATCCGCTCAACCAGGCGGGCCCCGACCTGGCGCTCCTGCGCGAGCTGGCGCGGCGCCCGCGCGTCGTGGCGATCGGCGAGGTCGGCCTCGACCACGCCGACGAGCACCGGGGGCCGCACGACGCCCAGGAGGAGTGGTTTCGCGGCTGCTGCGAGCTGGCGCTGGACCTCGGCCTGCCGGTCTGCGTGCACACCCGCGAGTGCACCGAGGCGATCTACGAGGCGGTGCGCGCCCACCCCGGCCTGACCGGCGTCATGCACTACTGGGTGCTTGACTGGGAGTGGGCCCGGCGGTTCCTCGACCTGGGCTTCTTCCTGTCCTTCTCCGGAGTCGTGACGAGGAGCAGCCGCGGCGAGCTGCGCGAGGTGGCCCGCCGGGTGCCGGCCGACCGGCTGCTCGTCGAGACCGACGCGCCGTGGGGGACGCCCCGGGGCCGGGAGGGCCCGATGCGGCCCGCCTGGATGGTCGACACGGCACGGACGCTGGCGGAGGTGCGCGGCATCTCGCTGGAGGAGCTGGCCGAGCTGGAATGGGGCAACGTGAGAACGCTCTTCCCCCGGCTCGCGGCGATCGCGGGCTGAAGCGTCCGGGCCGCGAAGCCTCGAAGGGAGCCGCCGCCGGCCGCCGGGAAGCGCACTGCTCATGAACGCGCCGAAGCCGCGCAAGAGCCTCGGCCAGCACTTCCTGGCCGATCCCGAGCTGCGCGACCGGGTCGTCGCGGCCGCCGGCATCGAGCCGTCCGACGAGGTGCTCGAGATCGGCGCCGGCCCGGGCACGATGACGGGAGAGCTGGTCCGCCGCGCCCGCCGCGTCGTCGCGATCGAGCTCGACGCCCGGCTCCTGCCCCGGCTGCGCGCCACCGCGCCCGGGGCCGAGATCGTCCATGCGGACGTCATGCAGGTCGACCCGGCGGTGCTCTTTCCAGAGGGAGGCGAGATCGTGGTCGGCAACATCCCGTACTACCTGACGGGCGCGCTGGTGCCGCACCTGCTCGGACGCGAGCCGCGGCCGAAGCGCCTGAGCCTGGTCGTCCAGCGGGAGGTGGCCCGGCGCTGGTGCGGTCTCGACGGGTGGAGCCTGGCGACCGTGGCCGTGCAGACGTTCACCCAGCCCCGTCTCGCCTTCGAGCTCCCGCCCGAGGCCTTCGAGCCGCCGCCACGGGTCACCTCCGCCCTCGCCGTCCTGGAGGTCCGCGACCACCCCGCCGTCCAGGTGCCCGACCTGGACGCGTTCTTCCGGTTCGTCGAGGCCGTCTTCCAGTTCCGGCGCAAGCAGCTGAGGCCCGCGCTGGCGCGCGTCGCCGGCCTCGACGGCGAGGCGGCCGCGGCCCGGCTGACGAGCCTCGGGATCGAGCCTTCCCGCCGCGCCGAGACGCTCTCCCTCGAGGAGTGGGAGACGACGTTCCATGCGTTCGGCGTCATAAGCTGAGCGCACCGATGGCGATGCCCCAGGGTCACGGGCCCGGTCCTGGAGGCCGAGCTGCGGCCGAGGAACAGAACGAGCGCTCCGGTTTCCGCTACGTCCTCGGCAACCGTGACTTCCGGCTGGTCTGGTTCGCGCAGGTCGCGGCCCAGCTCGCCGACAAGTTCCTGATGTTCTCGCTCATCATCCTGGCCTACCGGCTGTCGCAGGGGAGCACGCCGGTGGCCGTCACGCTGCTGGCCTACACGGTGCCGGCGGTCGCGATCGCCCCGCTCGCCGGGGTGTTCGCCGACCGCCACGACCGCAAGCTGATCATGGTCGGCACCAACATCCTGCGCGCGGGTTTGATCGCGCTGATCCCGATCGCCGGCCTCGTGCCGGGTCTGCGGAGCGACTACCTGCACCTGCTGGTCATCACGTTCGCGTTCGCCGCGGTCGGCCAGCTCTTCAGTCCCGCGGAGGCGGCCGCGATCCCGACCATCGTCTCCCGTCGGGCGCTGATCACGGCGAACTCGATGGTCCTCGCCACGATGGTCATCACGCTCGTCCTGGGCGGCGCGCTCGCTCCCATCGTGTCCCGCGTCGACATCTACGCGCCGTACTGGACCGCGGTGGTGCTCTTCAGCGTCGCCGGGGTGCTGATCTCGCTAGCGCGAATCCCGAGGCCCCTGGCGCGGATGGACCCGACACGCGGGCGACGCCATCCGTTCTACCAGCTCGCGCTGGAGCTGAAGGCCGGGGCAGACACGCTGGCCGGCTCCCCCGGTCTGCTGCTGGCGTTCACCGAGCTGTCTCTGGCCGTGCTCGTGATGTTCATGATCTTCACGCTGGCGCCCGCCTACGTGAGCCAGGTGCTGGGGATCGCCGACCAGGACAGCTACGTGATCCTGGTCCCGGCCACGATCGGCGCGCTCCTGAGCGCCGCGGCGCTCGGCCAGGCCGGCCGCCGCTTCCGGCCCTCACAGCTCCTGGTCGGCGCGCTCGTCGCCACGGGGCTCACGCTCGTCCTGCTGGCGAGCGTGCCCGCGGCGCTGCGGCACATGGAGGCGCTGCACTCGTACACGCGCTGGGTGAGCGCCGGCTTCAGCCTTCTGCTCGGGCTGGAGTTCGGCGTGCTGATGATCCCCGCGCTGAGCTACCTCATGGAGAACACGTCGGACAGCGTGCGCGGGCGCATCTTCTCGCTGCTCTTCATGGTCGTCAACGGCGTCACCGCGCTGCCGGTGCTGCTGACCGCCGCGCTGTCGGACTGGTTCGGCATCAACCGCGTGATCGCCGGTCTCGGGCTGCTGCTCGTGGCGGCGGGAGGGCTGGTGGTCAGATACGCGCGGCGCGTCTTCGAAGCAGGAGCGCCGCAGCGATGAGGGCGGCGACGACCACCAGGCCGCCGATCCCCAGGTAGCTGATCAGGCGCTCCACCAGGTTCCAGTTCGAGCCGAGCGTGTAGCCGACCGTCCCGATCAGGATCGCCCAGGCCACCCCGCCGAGCGTGCTGAACAGCTGGAACGTCCAGAACGGCATGTGCGACATGCCGGCCATCACCGAGGCCCACGTCCGCAGCCCGAGCACGAACCGCGCGAACAGCACCGTGACCGCGCCGTGGCGGGCGAAGAACAGCTCGGAGCGGGCGAAGTGACCCGGCCCGATGTGCAGGAAGCGGCCCATCCGCTCGACGAACGGCCGCCCGCCGAAGTACCCGATTCCGTAGCCGAGGTTGGCGCCGGCGATGGCTCCCAGCGCGCCGATGGCGACGACGAGCCGGATGTCCAGGCGGCCGAGCGCGGCGTACGCGGCCACCGCCAGCAGCATGGTCTCGCCTGGAAAGGGGACGCCGGCGCTCTCCACGAGGATGCCGAGCCCGGCGGCTGGGTAGCCGATGGCGTCTGCGATGGCACGGATGTCGAAGTGCAAGACCCATATCTTGGTCCGCGGCGCGTTCGGACGGTCCGGGAGTGACGCCTCCATATACTGGATGGCCCATGGCCGAGTACGACGCCGAGGTCTCGGACGACCCGCTCTACGTCCTTCGCCACTCGACCGCCCACGTCCTGGCGGCCGCCGTGACCGAGCTCTTTCCCGGGGCCAAGTACGCGGGCGGACCGCCGGTCGAGAACGGCTTCTACTACGACTTCGACGTCCCCCGGCCGCTCAGCGAGGACGACCTCGAGCCCATCGAGAAGAAGATGGCCGAGATCGTCGCGCGCGGCGACCGGTTCGAGCACGAGCTGGTCCCGCAGTCCGTCGCGCTCATGCGCTTCCAGGAGCTCGACCAGCCGTACAAGCTGTACTGGATCAACCAGAAGGCAAGCGCAGACGAGCTCGTCAGCACGTACCGGACGGGTGACTTCCTGGACCTCTGCCGCGGGCCGCACGTCGATTCGGCCGCCGAGATCCCCGCCTTCAAGCTGATGCGGGTCGCCGGCGCCTACTGGCTCGGCGACGAGCACAACCCGCAGCTCAGCCGCGTGTACGGGACGGCGTGGTTCACGAAGGAGGAGCTCGACGCGTACCTCCGTGCGCTGGCCGAGGCCGAGACGCGCGACCACAAGCGCCTGGGGCGCGAGCTCAAGATCTTCGCGCTGGACGAGCGGGCGGGCCAGGGCAACGTGCTCTGGCTGCCGAACGGGGCGACCATCCGCCGCGAGCTGGAGCGCTGGATCGTCGACGAGGAGCTGAGCCGCGGCTACCAGCACGTGGTCACCCCCGTGGTCGGGAAGCTGGATCTCTATCGGCAGAGCGGCCACTGGGAGCGGTACCACGACTCCATGTACCCGCCCATGCGCGCGGACAACGGCGAGGAGCTGGAGCTGCGGCCGATGAACTGCCCGCACCACATCCTGGTCTACGAGTCGGATCTGCGCAGCTACCGCGACCTGCCGCTGCGCATCGCCGAGATCGGCAACAACTATCGCTGGGAGAAGTCCGGCGAGCTGATGGGCATGATCCGGGTGCGCTCTTTCGCGCTGAACGACGCGCACATCTTCTGCACGCCTGAGCAGCTCCATGGCGAGATCGTGGGCGTCATCGAGCTGGCTCGGTACTTCATGGAGACGGTCGGCGTCACGGACTACCGCTATCGGCTGTCGGTGCGGGACCCGGACAGGACGAAGTACGTCGGCACGGACGAGCAGTGGGCGAACGCGGAGGCGGCGCTCATCGGCGCGCTGGAGGCGATCGGCGAGACGTACGAGCTGGGCGTCGGCGACGCGGCGTTCTACGGCCCGAAGATCGACTTCCAGGTCCGCGACGCGCACCGGCGCGAGTTCACGAACAACACCGTGCAGGTGGACTTCCAGCTGCCGGACCGGTTCGCGCTGGAGTATGTCGCGGCGGACGGCTCACGGCAGCGGCCGATCATGGTCCACCGGGGCGCGTTCGGCGCCATGGAGCGGATGATCGCGTACCTGATCGAGCACTACGGGGGCGCCTTCCCGACGTGGCTGTCGCCCGTCCAGGTCGCGGTGCTGCCGATCACGGACGCGCACGCGCCGTTCGCGCAGGAGGTCGCCGCCCGCCTGCGCCGCGCCCGCGTGCGGGTGGAGGTGGACCAGCGGCCCGAGCGCGTGGGCCGCAAGATCGCCGAGGCGCGCGGGCGCCGGGTGCCGTACCTGGCGGTGGTCGGCGGCCGAGAGGCGGAGTCGGGCACGGTGCAGGTCCGCAACCGGGCGGGCGAGCAGTCCACGGAGCCGCTCGAGGACTTCGCCCAGCGGGTCACGCAGGAGATCGCCGAGCGCCGCCGCTGACCGGTCGCGAGGATTCGCACATCGGTCCGCGCGTGCGCTTCCCGCGCCGCGGAACCGCACCGTGGTCCGCATGTGCGGTTCGCCGGCCGGCCGCTCAGAACGCGCCCGGCACCCGTGCCACCACCCGGCCCTGCCCCGCCGCGACCGGCAGGGACGTCCCGGCAGTCACGTCCAGCACCCGCGGGTGCTGCGTGAGGCGGTCCGAGACCAGCAGGTGCGTGGCGTCGATCCAGCCGTAGTCCGGGCTCTCGGCCGGCCCCAGGCTGGCCACCGAGCCGTCGGCCACGTCCCAGACCTGCAGCTGACCGTCCGCGCAGCAGAACGCGACGCGTGCCCCGTCCGGTGCCGCCGCCGCGCTGGTCAGAGCGGCCGGCACCGCGCCGCCGAGCGAGCGGGTCTGCCCCGAGAAGTCCTCGACCTGGAGGGGCGTGCCGCCGACCAGGCAGGCGCTGCCCGCCGGCGTCAGGGGGCCGGCCGGATCGCACGGGAGGGAGCCGAGGCGGCCGCCCGTCGTCGCGTCGATCAGCTGATAGCCGGCGAACGTGCCGTACGGGTTGCCGGGCACGCTCTGCGTCGGCGCCGACCCGACCGCGACCACCAGTTCGCCGTCGTGCCAGCCCACGGGCCACACGTTGGCGCCGACCGGGAACGGCAGCTCCACGTGGTTGGTGCCGCCGGTCACGTCCTCCACGTACAGCCGGGTGGCCGGCGGGACGGCCGAGTAGTCGACGGCCGCTACGGCGATGCGCCGGTCGTCGGGGCTGACCGCGAAGCCGGACTGCGCGTGCGGGCCGCCCGGCACCCGGGCGGCGCTGCCGTGGCCGCCGTCGCGATCGAGGTAGCGGACCTCAGCGTCGCCGTCCAGGTAGTAGAGGCGCGCGTCGGAGGTGCTGAAGACCGGCATCGTGGGCGGGGCGGAGCCGGCCAGCGGCGGCGTCACCGTGCGCAGCCGCGCGGTCACCGGGCCGACGACGTGGCCGTCGTCGAAGACCAGGCTGACGCCGTACGAGTCGGGCGAGACGAGCTGGAGGAGCACGGCGGCCGGGCCCGCAGGAGTGCTGCCCGGTCCGGGGGTCGCCGCCCGGTGGCCCGCACCAGCGCCGGCGCCCGGACCGCGGTCGGGGGCGCCGCCGAACGGCCCGCACGCGACGGCCGTGATCAGGACGGCGACGCAGAGAACACGCAACCCTCCTTGAAGAGTAGCCGGGGCGCCCGCGCTTTGGTAAGATCCGCACTCGCGAGCAGGGTCGCCTGGACCCCGTGCCGGGGTGCCGTCCCGGCCTCCTCGAGGGAATCAGGACGACCGCTCCACCTGTTGTCCGTGAGCGGATGGCACGGCAGCCGTCCGTTTTTTGATTTGACGAAGGAGAACACGAAAACTCTGAACACGTCTGAGGGAGCGGCCCATCCCGTTTAAGGAGCTTCGGATCAACGAACAGATCCGCGCCCAAGAGGTTCGCCTGATCGACGACAAGGACAACCAGCTGGGCGTCTTGAGCCTCGACACGGCTCAGCGGATCGCAAGAGAGAAGGGTGTCGACCTCGTGGAGGTGGCGCCGCAGGCCAACCCGCCGGTGTGCCGCCTGCTCGATTACGGCCGGTTCAAGTTCGAGACCATCAAGCGGGAGAAGGACCAGCGACGGCGGCAGAACGTCATCAAGCTCAAGGAGATGAAGCTCCGCCCGAAGGTCGCCGACCACGACTTCCAGACCAAGTTCCGAGGCATGAGGACGTTCCTGGAGCAGGGCGAAAAGGTAAAGGTCACGATCATGTTCCGCGGCCGTGAGATGGTCCACCAGGACATCGGGCGGCGGCTCCTCGAGCGAGTGGCCGAAGCGGCCAAGGACGTCGCGGTCATCGAGCGCCAGCCGATCATGGAGGGCCGCAACCTGTTCATGATCCTGGCCCCCCTGCACAAGCCTCAGGCCAAACCGCATGCGGCGGCCCCGGTGCCCGCCGCTGCAGTGTCCGCAGCACCGCAGCGTAAGGAGGCTTCACAAAGTGCCTAAGCTCAAGACGCGCAAGGGCCTCAGTGACCGTATCCGCGTCACGCGGAACGGGAAGCTGATCAGGAAGCACGCCTGGAAGAGCCATCTGCTGGAGCACAAGTCCGCCAAGCGGAAGCGTGCGTTCCGCGCGGCCCAAGCCGTCGACCCTGCTGACGTGAAGCAGGTGCGGCGCGCACTGGGGGTGTAGCGTGGCTCGAGTCAAGCGTGGCGTCGTCGCCCATCGCAAGCACAGGACCATCCTCGAGCGGGCCAAGGGCTTCCGCTACTCGCGGAAGCTGCTCTTCAAGCCGGCGAACGAGGCGGTCCTGCACTCGCTGGCCTACGCGTTCCGCGACCGTCGCGCGCGCAAGCGGGACTTCCGCCGTCTGTGGATCGCGCGGATCAACGCGGCGGCGCGCCTCGAGGGCCTGCCCTACAATCGGCTCATGCACGGACTCCGCCAGGCCGGGGTAGAGATCGACCGGAAGATGCTCGCTGATTTGGCGGTGCGCGACCGGGGCTCCTTTACGCGGCTGGTGGAGGTTGCCCGGAACCACCTCTAGCCAGCCGCTCGAAAGCCCCGACAACCCACTGGTCCGCAGGCTGCGGCGGCTCGGCCGCGTGCGTGAGCCCGGCGAGGTCCTCCTCGAAGGCCCGCGCGTCGTCGCGGAGGCCGTCGCCTGCGGCGTCCGGCTCGAGGTGCTCGTCCTGCGCGACGGCGTGCGGTTCGAGGCGGCGGCCGACCGGGTGGTGGTGCTCGGAGAGCGCGCCTTCTCCTCGGCGAGCCAGACCGTCACCCCGCAGGGGGTGCTGGCGATCGCCCGCCGGGACGAGGTCCCGATGTGGGCCGCGCTGGCCGCCGCGCGCGCGGCGGCCTGGCCGCTCGTGGTCCTGGACGGGCTCCAGGACCCGGGCAACGTGGGCACGATCTGCCGGACGGCGGCCGCGGCCGGCGCCCCGGCGGTGGCCGTGCTGGACGGCAGCGCGGATCCGTACGGCGCCAAGGCCGTGCGGGCGTCGGCCGGCGCGGTGCTGCGTCTGGCCGTCGCGCGCGGCGGTTGGGCCGACCTGGACGGCGTGGCCGGATGCGGCGCCGCGGCGTCCGGCGGTCGCCCCTACGACGAGGCCGACCTGCCGGCGGCGGGCCTGCTCGCGCTCGGCAGCGAGGCCCGCGGCCTGCGCCGGAAGGATCTAGAGTTGGTCACCATTCCCATGGCGCCGGGGGTGGAATCCCTCAACGTCGCCGCGGCGGCGGCGGTTCTGCTGTTCGAAGTACGTCGGAGGTTGGTGAGGAAGTGAGCGCACCCGCGGCCATCGCTGAGCGGGCGCTGGCGGCGATCGCCGCCGCGCCGGACCTGGAGGAGCTGGAGCGGCTTCGCGTCGAGTTCCTCGGCTCGAAGAGCGAGCTGCAGGCGGTCACGCGCACGTTTGCGACGCTGCCGGCCGAGGAGAAGGCGGCGGCCGGCAGGGCGTTCAACGCCGCGAAGGACGCGATCACCGAGGCGCTGAGCGCGCGGACCGCCGCGCTGGAAGGCGCACGCATGGCCGACCTGGGCGAAACGGAGGCCGTCGACATCTCGTTCCCCGGCGTCCCGCCTGCCGCGGGACGCCTGCACGTCCTGACGCGCGTGCAGCGCGAGATCGAGACCGTCATGGAGTCGATGGGCTACCACGTCGAGCTGGGACCCGAGGTCGAGACCGACTGGTACAACTTCGAGGCACTCAACCTGGCGAAGGGCCACGCCGCGCGCGACATGCAGGACACGTTCTTCTTCAATGAATGCGAGGACCTGCTGCTCCGGACGCACACGTCGCCCATGCAGATCCGCTCGATGGAGCGGCTGCGCGAGCCGCCGATGTACGTGATCATCCCCGGCCGCTGCTACCGGCGCGACGCGACCGACCCGACGCACCTGGCGCAGTTCATGCAGATCGAGGCGCTCGCGATCGACGAGGGCATCACGGTGGGCGACCTGAAGGGCACGATCCTGTTCTTCGCCCAGTCGCTGTGGGGCGCCGACCGCCGCATCCGCATCCGGCCCACGTTCTTCCCGTACACGGAGCCCAGCTTCGAGTTCGACCTGTCGTGCGGCGTCTGCGGCGGCGCCGGGTGCCGGAGCTGCGGGCGCACCGGATGGCTCGAGGTCGGCGGCTGCGGGATGGTCCACCCCAACGTGCTCCGCAACGGCGGCATCGACCCGGAGCGCTGGTCCGGGTTCGCCTGGGGCTTCGGCATCGAGCGCATCGCGATGCTGCGCTACGACATCGACGACCTCCGCCTCTTCTATGAAAACGACATGCGCTTCCTGGAGCAGTTGGGATGACCCCTCCGCGCCATCGCCGGATCTTCGACGCTCATGCGGCCCATCTGCGGCGTCAGCTTCTGCGGTGCTCGGTCACGCATTCTCCGAATGCGCTCCCTGCGCTCCTCGGCGCTTCCTTGCATCTGGACCACCTGACCGCCGAATCTCTCGGCGC
>DASQZW010000146.1:0-4400 GCA_035638495.1 Terriglobales bacterium | reverse complement strand
CCTCCTCGGCGGTCCCGGACGCCGCGGCGGGTGGCCCGGATCTGGCGGATGGCGACCCGGGCCGGGGAGCGGCCGACCCCCCGGTCGGTCCCGCGTCCGATGGCGCCGCCGAGGGCGCGGCTGGCGAGCAGCAGGGCCGGCCGGGGCGCCCGGGGCGCCCGGGGCGCCCGACCGGCGATGACGTGACGGCCAGCTACGACTGGTCGCAGGCCGAAGCCGAGCTGCGCGACGTGCTCCCCTCGATGTTCGTCGGCGACGCCGGGTCGACGTCGGCCGGCCTGGACGAAGCTCGCGCGTACGACGCCGAGCATGCCGGGCTGACGCTCGACGATGTGGCCGGCATGACCGAGGTCAAGAAGCGGCTCGAGGCGGCGTTCCTCGCGCCGATGCGCAACCCGGAGCTCCGCAAGCTCTACGGCAAGTCGCTGCGCGGCGGGCTGCTGCTGTACGGGCCGCCGGGGTGCGGCAAGACGTTCATCGCCCGCGCGGTAGCCGGAGAGCTCGGCGCGCGGTTCATCACCGTGTCGTTCGCCGACCTGATCGACATGTTCGTCGGCCGCAGCGAGCGGAACATTCACGAGCTTTTCGAGGTCGCCCGCCGCAACTCGCCGTGCGTGCTCTTCCTCGACGAGGTGGACGCGATCGGGCAGAAGCGTTCCCAGCTGCGGAACACGCCGATGCGCAGCGCCGTCAACCAGCTGCTGCTCGAGCTCGACGACGTGGCCAGCGACAACACCGGGGTGTTCCTGCTGGCCGCGACCAACCACCCGTGGGACGTGGACAGCGCGCTGCGCCGCCCGGGCCGGTTCGACCGGACGCTGCTCGTGCTGCCGCCGGACGCACCGGCGCGTGAGGGAGTATTCCGCTACCACCTGCGGGAGCGCCCGGTCGCCGGGATCGACCTGGCCAAGCTGGCCAAGATCACCGACGGCTACTCGGGTGCCGACATCGCGCACATCTGCGAGACCGCCGCCGAACGCGCGCTGCTCGACTCGGTCCGGCGCGGCGAGCCCCGGCTGATCGGGCAGGCCGACCTGGAGGCGGCCGCCGCCGAGGTACGGCCGTCGCTTGGCACCTGGTTCGACACCGCGCGGAATGTCGCACTGTTCGCCAACGAGGGCGGCGCTTACGATGATCTGGTGGCATACCTGCGAAAGCGCCGGCTGATTTGACGGAACCGGCGACTTGACGGAGCTTAGGGAGGAGCTGGCGCGGGCCGCCACGATGCTCGACCTCGGGCGTTATGACGAGGCATCGAACCTGCTTGCCCGGGTGGTCTCCGCCGAGCCGGGCAGCAGCCGGGCGTGGTGCCTGTTCGCCCGCGCGCACCTGGGCGCGGATCGCTATCAGGCCGCCGTCGACGCGGCCAACCGCGCGGCTGCGATCGAGCCGGCCGAGGAATGGCCGCACCGGCTGGCCAGCAACGCGCTGATGCACCTGGGCAATCACGCCGAAGCGCTGCGCGCGGCGGCTGAGTCGCGCCGCCTGGCCCCGTCGTACTGGCAGACGCACGTCTGTGTGGCGCAGGCCGCGCTGGCCGCTTCCCAGCCTGCCCTGGCCGCCGCGGCGGCGGCGGAGGCTCGCCGGCTCGCGCCGAACGAGCCCGACGTGCACTTCCTGTCCGGCAAGGTGGCGCTCTCTCGCAGCGACCTGGACGGCGCCCGCACGCACCAGGAGCGTGCGCTGGCCCTCGACCCGGCGCACAGCGGCGCGATGAACGAACTCGGCCGGATCAGGCTGCGACGGCACGACACCGTCGGCGCGATCAGGCATTTCATCAGCGCGGCGCGGACCACGCCAGGCGAGCACATCTACAGCAGGAACATCGACGTGGTCATCCTGCGCACGCTGTCCCGGATGATCTACATCTTCGTACTGGTAGCGCTGATCATGCTGTGGATTCCCGCGGTCGCGCACATCGACAGGTTCCCGTTCGCCGTCGGTTTCGGCGTGCTCGTGGCCGGGACGATGGCGGGCTTCACGATCCTGGTGCTGCGGATGCCGTACGAGGCCAGGCGACTGGTCCGCCGCACGCTGCGCACCCGCCGGGTCGTGACGGCGCTGGCGGTCGTCCTCGGCGGGGTAGCCGTCGCGTTCGCGGCGGTCGCCTTCGTGCCGTCCGCCGAACTCCCGCAGACGCTCCCGATCGCCATCATCGTCACGATCGCCGCGAGGATGGCGGCCACTGCCCGGCTCCGCTCATCCGCCGGCCGGAACCAGCCCGGTCCGCCCGCCGGCCGGAACCAGCCCGCCCCTCCGACCCGCCGCAGCTAGCGCCGACTCCCCCACCCGGCTCCCCCGCTCGAAATCCTGGACCGGCGCGCGTGTCATGATGGGGGGCGTGACCTGGACCGCGCCCGAGGTAACGAGGCCCGAGGGGCCGCTGACCGGTGGCGAGCGCGTAATGCTGCAGGCCTTCCTCGACTGGCAGCGGGCGACGCTGCTGTTCAAGTGCGCGGGGCTGACCGGCGAGCAGATCGCCGAGCGCGCCGTGCCTCCGTCGGACCTGTCGCTCCTCGGGCTGATCCGGCATTTGACGCGGGTCGAGCGCGCCTGGTTCCGGCAGCGGTTCGCCGATGAGCCGATCGAGGACGCCTACGACAGGGACGGCGCGTTCAAGGCGACCGACCCGGCGGGGGCGGCGGCAGACTACGCGCGGTTCACCGAGGAGTGCCGCCTGGCCGACGCCGCGGCGGCGAACGCGCCACTGGAGGCCACCTTCACCCACAACGGCGAGACCATGTCGCTGCGCTTCATTTACCTGCACATGATCGAGGAGTACGCCCGCCACCTGGGCCACGCCGACCTCCTCCGCGAACGCATCGACGGCGCCACCGGCGAATAACCCCCAGCCGACGGCATCCCCTTCCGCTCGCCGACCTCCTCCGCGAACGCATCGACGGCGCCACCAGTGAATAGCCCCCAGCCAGCAGTGTTTCCTTCCGTCACACTGGCCCCTCCCGTGTGCCGCTTGCCCGCCCGCGCGCACCCGCCATCCGGGCGCGAGAATGACTTAGGGCGTTTGTCCGACGCTTTTCGGTGCTATATGCCCGTTTTGCCGTAGGCGAATGCGCCCTAAGTCCCGGCAGGCATCGAGACGCCGAACAGAAGGAGTCAAGGATGGGAGCCGGTTCCACGGCCGCTGGCGCGGCGCCAGCGGCATCCGGAGCCAGGCGTGTGGGTAGTGGGGTGCGTGTAGCGCGAAGGGTTTCGTGGTCAGGTCGGGGAGCCGGCGGCGGCGCCGGTCTCGTGCTTGGTGTCCCAGCGAGTCAGGGTGCGATCCCAGTCCAGGGGAACCGTGTAGGCGTCGCCCTGGGCTAGTTCGGCCTCCCAGTCCTCGGCGGGGACCCGCCACATGACCTCGAACTCGATGCCGCTGGGGTCCTTGGCGTACACCGACTTGGACAGCCGGTGGTCGCTCTCCCCCACCAGCGCGCCGGCCTCGAGCAACTTCTGCCGCGTCTCGATGAGGTCGGCCAGCGTGCCGACCTCCCAGGCCAGGTGGTAGAGCCCGACCTGCGGCCGGCCGGAGGCCGCGCCGAAGCCGATGTCGAACAGGCCGAGGTCGTGGTCGTTGGCCGAGCCCGGCGAGCGGAGGAACGCCGCGCGACCCGGGATCTGCATCCGGACCTCGAAGCCGAGGGTCTGCGTGTAGAACTCGACCTCGCGCTCCAGGCCGTTCACGTACAGCACGGCGTGGTTCAGGCGGCGGACAGCCATGGCGGCTCCAGGTCTGGTCGGGATGCCATCGGGATAATCGACGAGTGAAGATCTTTATTTCCTTTGACATGGAAGGCGTCGCGGGGATCGTCGACTGGTCGCAGTGCCGGGCGCCGGGCCAGCCGTACGAGGAGGGGCGCGCGCTGCTGCTCGGCGAGGTCAACGCGGCGATCGACGGAGCGCTGGCTGGCGGCGCGACCGAGATCGTGTGCAACGACTCACACGGGACGATGAACAACCTCAACCCCGCCGAGCTGCGCGGCCGGGCGACGTACGTCGCCGGGCGGCACAAGCCGCTGTACATGATGGAGGGCATGGACTCCTCCGTGGATGCCGTGTTCTTCGTCGGCTACCACGGGTCGATCTCCGGGGCGAGCTCGGTGCTGTCGCACACCTACAACCCGTCCGTCATCTCGAAGGCCGAGCTCAACGGCGTCGAGTGCGGGGAGAGCGGGATCAACGGGCTGGTCGCGCTCGGCTGCCGGGCGCCGGTCGCGCTGATCACCGGTGACCGGCAGACCATCACCGAGGCAGATCCCTTCTTCTCCGATGCCGAACGGGTCGTGGTGAAGGAATCGATCACCCGGTTTTCCGCGACGCAGCTGCACCCGCTGGACGCGCGGGAGAAGATCGCTGCCGCCGCGGAGGCCGCGGTGCGGCGCGCGGTGGCGATTCCGGTG
>DASQZW010000145.1:0-28820 GCA_035638495.1 Terriglobales bacterium | reverse complement strand
GACGACGAATGAGGCCGGGCACGCGGTCCTGACCGTTCCCCTGCGAGCGCATCCAGCGTAATCATCGCGATGCAGTCGGACCTGGCCGGCGCGGCGGCGGCGCCCGCCGCGGCAGGCGCGCTCACGGCTGATCGCCTGGCCGAGGAGCACGCGCCGGTCGTGTATCGCTTCTGCGCGATGGTCTGTCGTGACGCCCACGACGCCGAGGACCTGGCGCAGGAGGCGCTGCTTCGTGCGATGCGCGCCCTCGACCGGTTCGACCCGGCCCGGGGGTCGATCGAGGGCTGGCTCTGGCGAATCGTGGTCAACCTCGCGACCGACCGGGGCCGTGCGGCCCGCCGCTCCGAGTCCCTGTGGGCCGGCCTGGTGGTCCGTGCCCGGGCGGAGGCCGCGCCCTCCGCGGAGCTGCTGGCGCTGGACCGCATCCGCGACGCCCAGCTCCTCGCTGCCGTGCGGTCGCTGCCCAAGCGGCAGCGCACGCTGATCGCGCTCCGGTTCGGCGCCGACCTCGGCTACAGCGAGATCGGCGCCCTGGTTGGCGACAGCGAGCAGGCGGTCAAGCAGGCCACCTACCGCGCCCTGAGCGCGCTGCGCCGGCGGCTGGAGGCCGACCGGTGACGGCGGAGCACCGGCCGATGCAGGACGACGCGCTGGCGGCCCGGCTGCGGGCGATCGAGTTCCCGGAGGCGGCCGGCCTCGCGCTGCGCGTGATCGACCGGCACCGTTCCGAGGCGGCCCGCCGGCGCCCGCGACTCGCCTCGCCGCGGCGCCTGGCCGCGCTCGCCGCCGCGGTGGCCGTGCTCCTCGTCGCCGCGGCGGTGTCGGTGCCTGGCGCGCGCGACGCGCTCGCCACCGCGCCGGTGCTCGGACCGATCGCCCAGTCGCTCTTCCGGCTGGGCGGCCTGGACGCCGCCGGCGAGCGGGTGACGCGGCTGCGGGGCCAGGCCACCTCGTCGGGCGAGACGATCTCGCTCATGGGCGGCTACGCGGACAACCAGCGAACGGTCGTGATCCTGCACGTCGACCCGGCACGCATGCCGGAACTGCCCGTCACCCTCAGCGTCGAGGGGGCGCGCGCGCCGCTGGCCGAGCCGGTGATCAGCCCGACCGCCACGGGGGACGTGGTTCTGGTCTTCGGGCCGATCGTGGACCCCGCGCCGCGCGGCAACGTGCTCACCCTGCACGTGACCGAGCTGGGCCCGATCCTGAGTCCCGGCGGGCCGCCGGCGGGCGGCCTCGGCCGCGTCCAGGGCGACTGGACCCTGCGCTTCAGACTGACGTTGGACCGCTCGGCGGCGGTGCCGGCGCCGCGCCCGGGCCGCCTGGGCGACCTGGCCGTGAGCTTCACCGCCTCCGTCGCCGGCACGGACGTGCAGGTCTCGGCGCACCTGCAGGGCGCCACGATCGGCCAGGTGCTCGACCTGCCGAGCGACGCCGACGCAGCCAAAGGCTCGACGGTGCCGCCGGGACCGCGGCGATGGCGCATGGACCTGGTGGACCCGGCCGGCCACGACCTCGTTCCGCTGCGCTCCGCCCTGGCGAACGGCGCCACGCCCACGGACTTCACCGAGGACGACGTGTGGACCGTGTCGGGACCCGGCACGTACCTGATCGTCGTCGGCTGGATGGGCAGCAGCTTCGTGAGGACGATCGTGATACGGGAGCCCCCGCCGATATAATCGCGGCAGGCCTACCACACTTTCTGCCATTGCGTCGCACCACAGCTCGATCCGCCCGTTCCAGCGGCTCCACGACCCGGCGCCCGTCCAGCCGGTCGCGGCGACGAAGGGCGTCCCGCAGGCCGGTCGCCCCCCTCCTCACGCCCACGCAGGCTCGCGAGGTCGCCGGCGTCCTCCTCGTCGGCGTCGCCCTGCTGTGCCTGGTCAGCGTCCTCGTCGGGGGCGCGCCGCTGCTCGACCGGCTGCATCGCGACATCCAGGACGCATTCGGCTACGGCTGGCTGCTCCCGGTGGCCGCGTCTATGGCGTTGGGGGTGCTCTGGATCTGGCCCCACCCGGTACCGCTGCGCGCGGCGCACATCGGGGCCGGCCTGGCCGGAGCCGTCGCCGTGCTGGGCCTCTTCAGCGTCGCGGACGCGCCCGCGGGCGGCCTCGTGGGCCACGTGGTCGCGCGGGTCCTGTCCGCCGTGGCGGGCGCCGCCGGCGCGACGCTGATCCTGACGCTGGTCCTCCTGCTGGCCGCCATCGTCACCTTCCGGTTCAGCGTCGGCACGGTGCTGGTAGCGGCCGTGGCCACCGCGCGGGCCGCGTACGCGGAGCGGCAGCGGCTGGAGGGCCTGGTCCGGCGGCCCCGGGCGGAGGAGGGCACGGCGGCCCAGTCCGGGAAGTCCCGCACGCGCGCGCTCGCGGCAGCCCTGGCCGGAGCCGGCGTCGGGCCGCCCGCCGCCGGGGTCGCGCTGGCGGCGCTGCCGGATGCGCCGCCCGAGCCGCTGCCGGCATGGACGCCCGACGGGCACGAGGCGCAGGAGGAGCGCGCCCTGGCCGCGGCCCGGCTGCGCGCCCAGCAGGAGGCGGCGGTCGTCTGGACGCCGGCCCCCACGGGAGACGAGCCCGCGCCGCCCGGTCGTGAGGGCGTGGCCCCGGTCGCCGGCGACTGGGACGACGAGCCCGAGGTCGACTGGAAGCTCCCCCCGACGAGCCTGCTGGACAGCGTCACGGCCAAGAAGGAGCGGATGCAGGACGAGATCAAGCGCAACGTCCGCATCATCGAGGGCACGCTGGCCACGTTCGGCGTCCAGGCACGGGTGATCGGCGTGAACTCCGGCCCGGCGGTGACGCAGTACGAGCTCCAGCCGGCGGCCGGGGTGGCCGTGCGCAAGGTGGTGTCGCTGCACAACGACATCTCGCTCGCGCTGGCCGCGTCGCCGCTGCGCATCGAGGCCCCGATCCCGGGCAAGTCCGCGATCGGCATCGAGGTGCCCAACAAGGCGGCCACGCTGGTGACCATCCGCGAGGGAGTGGAGGCCCCCGGCTTCCTGGGCGGCCGCCACCTGCTGGGCGTGGTCCTGGGGAACGACGTGGCCGGTATGCCGATCTCCGCCGACCTGACGCGGATGCCCCACCTGCTGATCGCCGGCGCCACCGGTCAGGGCAAGAGCGTCTGCATCAACACGCTCATCTGCAGCCTCCTCCTGCAGGTCACCCCGGCGCAGCTGCGGATGATCATGATCGACCCGAAGCGCGTGGAGCTGCAGGGCTTCAACGGCCTGCCGCACCTGGCGGTGCCCGTGATCGTCGAGTCGCACCAGGCCGCCGCGGCGCTCCGCTGGGCGGTGTCGGAGATGGAGCGGCGGTACAAGCTGCTGGCCCACGAGGGCGTGCGCAACATCACCGTCTACAACGAGCGGGCGGTCGTCAAGCGGGCCCGCGAGATGCCGTACGTCGTGATCGTCATCGACGAGCTGGCCGACCTGATGATGGTCGCGGCCGGCGAGATCGAGGAGCTCGTCTGCCGCATCGCCCAGCTGGCGCGGGCGGTCGGCATCCACCTGGTGATCGCGACGCAGCGGCCGTCGACGGACATCATCACCGGCCTGATCAAGGCGAACGTGCCGTCGCGCATCGCGTTCGCGGTCGGATCGCAGGTGGACAGCCGGGTGATCCTGGACTCGGTGGGGGCCGAGAAGCTGCTCGGCCGCGGCGACATGCTGTACCAGCCAGTCGACGCGGGCAAGCCGACCCGGCTGCAGGGCGCGTTCATCTCGGACCGCGAGGTCGAGAGCCTGGTCCAGTTCTGGACGGCGCAGGGCGATCCCCGCTATCTGGAGGGCGTCCTGGAGGCGGCCGCCGCGCCCGCCGGCGACGAGGGGCGGTCCGATCGCCGCCTGGACCCGCTGTTCGCGCGGGCGGCGCGGGCGGTCGCGGCCGAGGGCGCCGCGTCGGTGTCGCTGGTCCAGCGCAAGTTCAACGTCGGCTACTCCCGGGCCGGCCGCATCGTGGACCAGCTCGCCGAGCACCGGGTGATCGGCTCCTACCAGGGCAGCAAGTCGCGCGAGGTGCTGATGAACCTGCCGGACGTGGACGAGCTGCTGGAGCAGCTCGGCGTGGAGGGGTAGCCACCTCCCCTGGGCGAGAATGGGCGGTGAGATGAACCTGCCCAACGCGCTGACCATCAGCCGGCTGCTCGCGATCCCGGCGCTGATGGTGCTGCTCGTCGTGCGGTTCCCGTACCACGACCAGATCGCTGCGGGCGTGTTCCTCGCCGCCTCGCTGACCGACACGCTGGACGGCAACCTGGCCCGGCGGCGCGGCCAGGTGACGGAGCTGGGCAAGTTCCTGGACCCGCTGGCGGACAAGCTGTTCATCCTGTCCGTCCTGATCGTCCTGGTCCAGGAGGGCGAGCTGGCCGCGTGGATCGTGGTCGTGATCTTCGGCCGCGAGCTCCTGATCACGGTCCTCCGCTCGATGAGCGCCAGCCAGGGACACGTGATCGCGGCCACGCCGTTCGGCAAGACCAAGACGGTCCTGCAGGTCGCGGCGGTGCTGCTGCTGATCCTGCAGCGCCCGTACCCCGAGCTGACGCTCCCGGCCTCTGTGGTCGTGGCGCTGGCGGTGATCTTCACCGTGGCCAGCGGGGTCGACTACCTGTGGCGCTTCCGGTCCGTCTTCGCGCGCATGGAGCGGCCGATGCCGACCGGCGGGGGGGCTCCGGGGGCGGAGTCACCCGTCGACCCCCTGGTCCGGCGCCTGCACGAGCGCCTGCGCGGCGGCGGCCTCACACTGGCCGTGGCCGAGTCGTGCACGGGCGGCATGCTGGCTGCCGCGATCACCGACCAGCCGGGCAGCTCGGCGTACTTCAAGGGCGGCGTCGTGGCCTACTCCAACGAGATCAAGGAGCGGCTGCTGGGCGTGCCGCGGGAGCTGCTCCAGCGCCACGGTGCCGTCAGCGCCGAGGTGGCTCGGGCGATGGCCGAGGGGGCACGCCGGGCGCTGGCGGCCGACCTCGCCGTGTCGATCACCGGGATCGCCGGCCCCGACGCCGACGGAACGGAGAAGCCGGTCGGACTCACCCACGTGTGGCTCGCGGCCGCCGAGGGCGGCGACGGACGCCGGTTCGTCTTTCCGGGAGATCGGTGGACGAACCGGCGGCAGGCGGTCGACGAGGCGCTGACGCTCCTCCTCGCCCGCGTCGAGGGCTAGGGGACGTTGATCGGTGTCGGGGAGGCCGGGCAGCTGTGCCAACGGCGGGGGGCGCTGGGTCGCGGACGGACCTCAACTGTGCCACGAGCGGCCGGAATGTATGCGAATCGCCCTATGGAAACGTTTGCGATGGGGCGATTCGCATACATTTGGGACACTCGAGTATCAGTTGACGCCCAGATGCGAGCCGGTGCCCGCCGTCACCGCCCCTCGACCGTGAGGTGGCTGGCGCCCCCGGCGATCTCGATGTCGTAGCCGGCCGTCGCCTGCCGCCAGGCTCCGGTCGTGACCCGCGTCTGCCCGCCGACGGCGCCGAACCGCTGGTCGTCGAGCGCGAGCTTGCTGATGCCGCCTCGCACGGACGCGGCGACCGGCACGGCGGCAGGCCGCTGGATCGTGACGTGGCTGACGCCGCCCCGCACGCGGATGGGGACGATGCCGCGGGGCTCGCCGAGCACGAGCTCGACGTTGCTGGCGCCGCCGCGGATCTCGAAGCCGGCGAGCCGCAGCCCCGACAGGTTCGCGTCGAGCCGTGAGACGCCGCCGCGCACCTCCAGGTCCCAGGGCAGGGCGGAGTTCAGGACGATGTCCGCGCGGTGGTCGTCCGGCGTCCAGAGGAAGCTGGCCCAGTCGGCGGGGGAGAGGGGCCGGTAGCGGATCGCGACCGTCCCGCCGTCCACCGCCACCTCGGGGACCGGGCCGTCGAAGTGGGCGCGGAAGAGCTCCTCCATCGCCTCGCCCCGGATGGTGACGCGCGACGCCCCGCGGCGGAACTCCAGGCGGCCGGCGCTGACGCCCGCGAGCGGGGCCGAGAAGTCCGAGCCGCCGTCGAGTATGCGCTGTGTTTCCCTAACGCTGTTCGGCAATTCCATAACGTCGTCAGTTTGTCACGAACACTGTTAGACTGTCAACCGTACGATGCGAGCGCGAGGCGCGATGGAACCTTCGGGCGAACGGGTGGGGCTGACGCGCGAGCAGGTCGTGCGCGCAGCGCTGGACCTGCTCGACGACGTGGGGCTGGGCGGGCTGAGCATGCGCGGACTGGCCGAGCGGCTGGGAGTGAAGGCCGCGTCCCTGTACTGGCACCTGCGTGACAAGGAGCAGCTCCTCGACCTGCTGTCCGAGGCGATCCTGGGGGAGGTGCCGGAGCCTGCGGGCGGGCCGTGGCGACCGGCGCTCGAAGGGTTCGCGCAGGGCTACCGCCGGGTGCTCCTGGCCCACCGGGACGCGGCTCGCGTGGTCGCCGGGTTCCAGTCCGGGCCAGCGGCGCTCCGCCGGTACGAGCGGCTGATCGCGACCCTCCTGTCCGCAGGCTTCGCGCCGTCGGACGCCGCCGACGCCTCCGTCCTCCTGTTCGGGCAGTACGTGCCGGCGTTCGTGGCGGACGAGACCGGCGGCGCCCCGCCGGTCCCGGGCGGTCCCGGCGACGACTTCGGCGCGCCACTGGAGGCGGTCGAGCGGGGCGAGCTGCGGATCGCGGGCGGCGCGAGCGAGCTGGTGATCCGTGCCGATCCGGACCTGCGCGCCCTGTTCGCCGCCCGCTTCGAGGGCCGGCCTCCGCGCATCGAAGCGGCGCAGGGGGTGGTCAGGATCGGCGGACTCGGGCACGCCCGGGGTGGCGACGTGGCGCTCAGCACCGCCGTGCCGTGGGACGTGGAGGTGAGCGGCGGGGCGCGCCGGCTGAGCGTCGGCCTGGACGGCGCGCGGGTCCGCTCGCTGGTCGTCGGCGGCGGCGCCAGCGAGGTCGCGATCGGCCTCGGACGGCCGGAGGGCACCGTGCCGGTTCGTTTCGGCGGCGGGGCCAGGAACGTGAGCATCCAGCGGCCGCCCGGCACGGCGTGCCGCGTGCGGATCCGTTCGGGGGCCAGCCGCCTGGCGCTCGACGACCTGTACTTCGGGTCGGTGGGCGGCGAGACGCGCTGGCAGAGCCCGGACTTCGCCGCGGCCGAGGACCGCTACGACATCGAGGTCACGGGCGGCGCCAGCCGGCTGACGATCGGCGCCGGCGACGAGGTGCCGCCCGCGGACTCGGTCGAGGCCGGTGTGGGGCATGGGGCCGGCGGTCCGCTGGAGGGGCTTTCCGCCGGCGAGCACCCGAGCGTGGCCGCCGTCGCGGACCGGCTGGCGGCGCCCGACATGGACGCCCGCTTCCGGTTCGGCCTGGAGGTGCTGCTGGACGGGCTGGAGCGCCGGCTCCAGGCTCCGGCCGGGGGTTGACTCTGCGAACGCACGTTCGTAATATTTGAGGACTCCGTTCGTCCCCTCGGCGATCCGCGTGAGGGCCCTGTTAAGCGCTTTGACCCCGAACCAGCAGGAGTCCAGACTCACATCTCGACAGGCAACGCAGCCCAGCCCCAGCGGCAGGAGGAACCGTGGAGAAGGAAAAGGCACTCAGCACCGCGATCCAGCACATCGAGCGCAGCTACGGCAAGGGCTCGATCATGAAGCTCGGGGAGCAGGCGGCGCAGCGTGAGGTGACCGTCATCCCCACGGGCTCGCTGCCGCTCGACATCGCGCTCGGCGTCGGAGGGATGCCCCGCGGCCGGGTCGTGGAGATCTACGGGCCCGAGTCGGCCGGCAAGACGACGGTCGCCCTGCACGTGATCGCAGAGGCGCAGAAGCAGGGCGGCGTGGCCGCCTTCGTGGACGCCGAGCACGCGCTCGACCCCATCTACGCCTCGCGCATCGGCGTCAACATCGACGAGCTGCTGATCAGCCAGCCCGACACGGGCGAGCAGGCGCTCGACATCGTCGAGGTCCTGGTCCGGAGCGGCGCGGTGGACATCATCGTCATCGACTCCGTCGCGGCGCTCGTGCCCAAGGCCGAGATCGAGGGTGAGATGGGGGACAGCCACGTCGGCCTCCAGGCCCGGCTGATGTCGCAGGCGATGCGGAAGCTCACCGCCGCCATCTCCAAGTCCAACGCCACCGTGATCTTCCTGAACCAGCTCCGGGAGAAGGTCGGGATCATGTTCGGCAATCCCGAGACGCAGCCCGGCGGCCGGGCCCTGAAGTTCTATTCGTCGGTGCGCCTGGACATCCGCAAGGTCGAGGTCATCAAGTCGGGCCTGGACAGCATCGGCGCCCGCGTCAAGGTCAAGGTCGTCAAGAACAAGGTGGCGCCGCCGTTCCGGGCCGCCGAGTTCGACATCCTCTTCAACGAGGGCATCTCCCGGGAGGGTGCCCTGATCGACACGGCGGTCGAGTACGGCATCGTGGAGAAGAGCGGCACGTGGATGTCCTACGGCGACACCCGGCTGGGGCAGGGCCGCGAGAACGTGCGCAACTTCCTTCGAGAGAACCCGACCCTCGCCGCCGAGATCGAGGTCGCGGTTCGGACGAAGGCCGCCGGCCAGGCCAGCGCCCCGATCGAGACGGCGGCCAGGGTTCGCTCGGGCGCCGGTGTCGAGGAATGATCGCCGCGCCGCACCCGACGCCTTCGAGACCGCGCTCCGGCTCCTGACCCGGCGCGCCCACAGCGAGGCCGAGCTCAGGCGCAAGCTGGTCCGCCGGGGCTGCCCGGCGGACGACGTCGACCGCGCGGTGGTCCGGGCGCGCGGCCTGGGCTACCTGGACGACGCCGCGTTCGCCCGCGCGCTGGCAGGGGAGCGGGCGCGAACGCGCGGCCCGGCGCTGATCGCGCGGGAGCTGGCCGCGAAGGGCGTCGAGCGGGCGGTGGTGCAGGAGGCAGTCGGAGCGGTGAGGCGCGAGGACGTGGTCGCGGCGGCGCGGCGCCTGGCCGAGCGGGCCGCCGAGGCAGGCGCGGACCGCCGCCTGACGGCGTCCCGGTTGCTGCGGCGGGGCTTCCCCGGCGACGTGATCCGCGAAGCGCTGGGGCGGGACGCGGACGTGGCGCTCGATTGAAGCGCTTGGGACTGAAGTTGGACCGGGAAGCGCACATCTGGACCGATGTGCGGATCCGGAGGTCCGGGAAGCGCACATCTGGACCGATGTGCGCTTCCCGGGGCGGGTCAGCTCGCCGCCGCGACCACCTCGCCGCGCTCCCACGCGCGCACCGGGTGCTCCACGCCGTGCAGCTCCTCGTACCGCCTCACGCCGCCCTTGATCAGGTCCCACGCGCGGCGGTCGATCTCCGCGACGTACTCCGGGCTCACCGCGGCGGTCCGCAGCCGCTTCGTGATCGAGTCCACCACGAACGACCACTGCTCACGCGGGTCGAGCCGCATCGTCGGCGGCAGGTCCTGCGGCCGCGGCAGCTTGACCTCCGGGTTGCCGCCAACGCCGATGCAGTACTGGAGGGTCCGGTCGACCACCGACCGGATGTCCGCCTCGCGGCCGGCCCGCACCGCCTCCCGCAGCGCCCACACGCCGTAGCTCACGTGCCGGGACTCGTCGCGGGTGACCGCCGTGAAGCCCGCCCGGAAGCCCGGAAGCAGATCGTTGATGCGGGTCAGCCGGAGCAGGCGCCGCTGGCCCGGCAGCGCCAGCACCGCCTCGATCATCAGGTGGTACAGCGTGATCGCCTGCACCCACAACCCGTAGTCTTCCGGCTGGAGCCGCACCGCCTCCGTGAACGTCGCCAGCTCGCCGGTGCGGGGCTCGAAGATCCGGCCGTAGCCGCCGCCGATCTGCCGTGCCTGGGCGGCGTGCGCCAGCGCCTCCCGGAGCCCCCCCGCGACGCCCAGGGTCTGGCCGAAGAACCGCGCGAAGAAGTACGAATGGCGCGCCTCGTCGACCAGCTGCGTCGAGAGGAACAGGCGGTTGTCCTCGTCGGGCGCCGCGTGCACGAGCGGCGAGAGCGTGTCGGTCACGGCCTGCTCGCCGAAGAAGAAGGCCAGGAACGCGCCCTCCATCTGCTCCCGCTGGCCGGTTGACATAGCCTGCCACTGGCGGCGGTCGACGCTGAAGTCGATCTCGGTCGCCGACCACTGCTGACGCTCCCAGCGCTGGTACAGGTCGATCGGGCCGGGCAGCTCGCGACCGAGGTAGTCGACGTGCGCGTAGACGACGTCCGGGCTCAGCGTGCCGAGCGCCTCGAGCGACGACTTCTCGACGATCTCGACCGCCTCGTGTTCCTGCATCTGCATTGGCCGACTCTCCTTCCAACCGGGGACTGCCGCGACCCGGAGCTGGCGGTCGCAAAGAGAGAGTACTCTCTACTCTCGATGGGCGCAAGCGTTAGAGTTAGCGGGGGATGAGGTCAGGCCCACGCCGCGCCGACGCTGACACCGCCACGACCCGGGAGCGGCTCATCGAGGCCGCTGCCGACGTCGTCGCCGAGGAGGGCTACGACCGCGCCGGAGTCCAGGAGATCGCCCGCAGGGCCGGGCTGACGAACGGGGCGATCTACGCGAACTTCCGCGACAAGTCCGAGCTGCTGGCGGAGGCCGTCGAGTCCGGCCTCACGCGCCTGTTCGGCATGATGGACGAGGGCCACACCGCCGGCGCGTCCGCGGCCCAGGTCATCGAGATGGTCGGGCGGACGCTTGCGCTCCACACCCCGGACCGCAACCGGACGCTGGTGAGCGAGGCGCTGGCCGCAGCGCGACGCGACCCCGACGTGGGCGCGCGCGTCCGCCAGCTGCTCGGCGCGCTCGAAAGCCGGGTGACGGGCACCGTCGCGGAGGCCCGCGAGGACGGCGACATCGCCGGCGACGTCGACCCCGCGGCCGTGGCGCGGTTCGCCGTGGCGCTCGCCATCGGCTACCACGTCACGTACACGACCGGGATGCCCGAGCCGGACCACGCTGCGTGGACCCGGCTGATGACCCGCGTCGTCGCCTCCCTCCGCGCCTGACCCGGTCGTCCGGGTCGTCGCCGACCGGGGCAACTATGCGACCATCGTTGGTGGCATGGCAGGTGGGTGGGACGACCCCGGCGGTCCGCCGCGTGGCGGCGCCGTTCGCGAGACGGCGCGCATCGCCGGCGTGGTCGCCGCCGCCCTGGCGAGTGGCGCCGGCCTCCTCCTCCTGGTCACCCAGGTCGTCGCGCCCGCGCAACCCCGCATGGCGGTCCCGGTCCGCGGCAGCGACCCCGCCCGCGCCAGTCCGACGCCCACGGCGCTGCCCACGCTGCCGCAGGCGTCGCCGCCCGCGGTCCTGCCGCCGGCGGCCGACGACGCGGGGGTTCCCGACGTGTACCTCGGCGACGTGACCAGCGACCGCAGCACGAACTCGGGCGAGATCGACGGCCCCGACTACCGGTTCGCGCACGGGTGGGGGATGTCGCTGACCAGGAGCACGCAGGAACAGCTCGTCGTCCCGACCAGCTACCAGAGCATGACCGCCACGCTGAAGAGCATCGGCGGCACGATCCGCTTCACCCTCTCGCTCGGCGGCCAGACGATCCTCGACCAGACGCTCTCGCCCTACCAGGCCCCGCTGACGGTCACGTGCGCGACCCCGCAGGGCAGCGACCTCGTCGTCGCGGCGCTGTTCCAGGGCGGCGGCGCCCTGTCGGACGCGGTCGCGGTCTGGGGCAACGCGCGGTTCTCGACCTCGCCCGCCCCCAGCGCCGGGTGCTCCTGACCGCGCGGATCAGGCCAGGGCAGCCACGAGCGCCAGGGTCACGGAGACGTCCTCGCCGGCGTCCAGGCCCCAGAACACGTTCTCGGCGCATCGAACGAGCGCCCACGCCCGCACCCGGTCGCCATCGACGGCCAGCCCGTCGCCGATCCGGGCGGCGAGCCCGCGCGCGTTGTCCGCGCTGACGCGGGCCAGCAGCGTGTCGATCAGCAGCCAGCCGCCGTCGAACGCGGGCTCGCCGGCGAGCGGCTTGGGGTCGATCAGCAGCCAGGGCTCGCGCTGGGCCGCCAGAATGTTGAGCAGGTGGGCGTCGCGATTGACCAGCAGCTCGGCGCCCGCCGGCGCCCGCAGCTGTTCGACGGCGGCCATCACCCGCGCCATGTCGGGCGCCGGCACGGGGCTGCCGTGACGCGCCTGCCGCGCCGGCAGCGTGCTCGCCCACGTGCGCACCAGCTCCGGCACGAGGTTGAACGGGTGCCCGGCCGGCACCGGGCGCCGCAGCCGCCGCAGCAGCGCGCAGGCGACGTCGATCGCCATGTCGCGGTCCGGGTGGTCAGCGAGCGGCGTCCCCGGCTCCAGCCGCTCCATCAGGAGCGCGCCGGTGTCCGGGTCCGATGCGTAGAGAAGGGCGGCGCCATCGCCGGCGTAGCGGCTCAGCGCGGCCCCCTCCTGCCGGTTCTCGTCGTCGACCGCCGGCACCTTGAGGAGCGCCGGCGACCCGTCGGCGCGCGTCGCCGCGAGCACCAGCGAGTGCGTGCCGCCCCCATAGGCATGACTGCCGAGCCGGAGCTCCCAGCGCCGCGCCAGGTCGGCGACCACCCCGGGCAGGGCCTCGATCCAGGCGCGTCCCCGGTCGCCGAAGAAGCGGATCACATTCCGCCGGACATCGCAGGGGAGCGCCCGCAGGACGTCGGGAACGGAGTCGTCATCGCACACCGCATCACCTCTCGAGACGTGCAGGAACGGGGACCCGAAGGGCGGTGTCCGCGCCAGCGTAGCAGCCGTACGCGCCTGCGCGTACTGCCTGTACGCCGACGGACGGACGCGGCGCCGAGCGGCCGGCGGTATCGTCCACTCGATGGGCCTGTTGAACCGGGTGACTGCCCGCGCGCTGGCGCTCGACGGGCTGCTGGCCCTCGTGGTCGGCGTCGTCATGGCGTTCGGAACGGGGCGGGCGGCCGCCTTCCAGCCGTCGCGGCGCCCGATCGACGCGCTGGCGGTCGCGCTGCTGGTCGTCGCCGCGAGCTCGCTCACCGCTCGGCGGCTCGCGCCGCTGCCCGCCCTGGCGGCCGTGACCCTGGCGGTGGCCGCCTACCTGGCGCGGGGCTATCCCTTCGGCCCGATCCTCCTGGCGCCGCCCATCGCGCTCTACTCGGCCGGCCGCCACCTGCCGGTCCGCCGCTCGCTGCCGGCCGCCGCCGTGGCGATCGGCGTGCTCGCCCTGACCCAGCTGCCCGGCGTCGATGGCGCCCAGGGTCTGGTCCTGCTGGTCGTGTGGCACGGCTGGCTCCTCGTGCCGTGGGCGCTCGGCGCGGGCCTGCGCGTGGGACGGGAGGACGCCCGGCGGAACCGCGAGGACGCCGCCCGCCGGCTCGCGTACGAGGAGCGCCTCCGCATCGCGAGGGAGGTGCACGACGTGGTCGGCCATGGACTCGCCGTCATCAACATGCAGGCCGGCGTCGCCCTGCACGTGGTGGACCGCCGGCCCGAGCAGGCCCGCGTGGCGCTGGCCGCCATCAAGGAGACCAGCAAGGACGCGCTGGAGGAGCTGCGCGCCACGCTGGCCGTCGTCCGCCGGCCCGACGAGGACCGGCAGGCGCCCCGTCCGGCGCCGGGCCTGCGGCAGGTCGGGAGCGTGGTCACGGCGATGGCCGAGAGCGGGCTGCCGGTGCGCCTGGAGGTGGCCGGGCGCGCGGTGGACCTGCCGGCCGCGGTCGACCTGGCCGCCTACCGCATCGTGCAG
This sequence comes from Terriglobales bacterium, assembly GCA_035638495.1. Taxonomy (GTDB): domain Bacteria; phylum Chloroflexota; class Dormibacteria; order Dormibacterales; family Dormibacteraceae; genus CF-161. The sequence continues at coordinate 15,213 of DASQZW010000145.1, read as the reverse complement.
GAGTCGCTCACCAACGTGATCCGGCACGCCGGTCCCGCCAGCGCGACCGTCCGCGTCCGCTACGAGCCAGACGACGTGGTCCTGGAGATCACGGACGACGGCCGGGCGCGCGCCAACGGGAGCGCGCGGCCCGGCGGCCAGGGGATCGCCGGCATGCGCGAGCGGGCGGCCGCGGTGCACGGCAGCCTCGAGGCCGGCCCCCGGCCAGAGGGCGGGTTCCAGGTGCTCGCGAGACTGCCGAGCCGGGGGCTGCCCACGTGATCCGGGTCGCCGTCGCCGACGACCAGGCGCTGGTGCGGCTGGGCCTCCGGGTCCTGCTCGAGACGGAGGACGACCTGGAGCTCGTCGGCGAGGCGGCGGACGGCCGGCAGGCGCTGGCGCTGATCCGCGAAACCCGGCCCGACGTGGTCCTGATGGACGTGCGGATGCCCGTGATGGACGGCCTGGAAGCGCTGCGGACGATGGCGGCGGAGCCGGATCTGGCCGGCACGCGCGTCGTGGTGCTGACCACGTTCGAGCTCGACGAGTACGTCTTCGAGGCGCTCCGCGCCGGGGCCAGCGGCTTTCTCATCAAGGACTCCGAGCCGGCCGACATCCTGCGCGCGATCCGGGTGGTGGCCGCCGGCGAGTCGCTGCTGTCGCCGGCGGTGACGCGCCGGGTCATCGCGGAGTTCGCGGGCCGGCCCGCGCCGGCGCTGGCGCGCGGCCCCAGCCTGGACCCGCTGACCGAGCGGGAGCGCGAGGTCGTCGGCCTGGTCGCCGAGGGCCTCTCCAACGACGAGATCGCGGAGCGTCTCGTGGTCAGCCCGGCGACGATCCGGACCCATGTGGGGCGGGCAATGGCCAAGCTGGACGCACGCGACCGCGCCCAGCTGGTCGTCCTGGCGTTCCAGTCGGGGCTGGCCGCGCCTCCACGACGCGCGTAGGCGACCTGCGTCGGGGCGCGCAGCCGAGTTCACGTCCGGCCGCTGACGACGCCCCAGTGGCCTACCGCCTACGCTTCCGCCCATGAGAACCGCCGCCACCGTCGCTCAGTGGCTCGTCCGCATCACGGGGCTGATCCAGATCGTGCTCGGCCTGCTGTTCTGGACGGGCAACCTGCTGACCCTGTTGCCCGTCCACATCGTCTCGGGTCTGCTGCTGGTCGTGGGGCTGTGGATCCTCGCGTTGATCGGCGCCCGCTCGGGCGTCGCGCCGGGGCTCGTCCTCCTGGCGTTCCTCTGGGGCCTGCTGGTCGTGGTCCTGGGGTTGACCCAGGGCCAGATCCTGACGGGCGACGCGCACTGGGTGATCCAGGTGCTGCACCTGCTCGTGGGCGTGTCCGCCATCGCGCAGGCCGAGGGCCTCGGGCAGCGCATCAAGCGCGCCGCACCGGCTGCCGCCGCGTAGCCGGCCGCCGGATCGCTCCCTCCCGGCCCGCGACGTCGGGGACGAGCCCGCAGCACGGCCGGGGACGGGTGGTCGCCGGTGCTGACGCCGGCGAACCTGCGGCGCGGTATGCGAATCCGCGCGCGCGATCGTGGCCCTGTACGGCGGCGACAAAAGGTCTTGACAGCGGATCTGGCATCGATTGCCAGCGCTCTCGGCCGGCCTTAAAATCCGACTTTGAGCCTGCTCGCGCGCGAGAGCCGCGCGGAGCAAGCCGAAAGAGAAGTCGTCCTGACCCACCACGAGGCGGTCATGCCTCGTTTCTGGTTCAGCACCTTCACAACCGAATAAAGAGGTGAACCAACGAATGCCCGTATACGTCCTTCTGCTGCTGTTGGTGGTCACCGCGATCCTCAGTGGCGGCGTCGTGTTCCTCGTTGCCTGGGGCCTCATCCAGCGACAGCAGCGCACCGACCTGCTGGAAGTGGAGACGAAGGCTCAGCAGCGTCTCGCAGAGATCGAGAGCCAGGCCAAGGAACGCGTGCTGGAGGCCAAGGAGGAGGCGGTCAGGATCCGCACCCAGGCCGACGACGAGGCGCGAGAAACCAGGACGCAGGCGCAGCAGACGCAGCGCCGCCTCCACCAGAAAGAGGAGAACCTGGAGCGCCGGGTCGAGGAGGTCGGCCGTCGCGAGCAGGCGATCGGCGACCGCGAGCGAGCCATCGACGAGCTCCGGGCGGAGCTCGAGGACGCCGTCAGACAGCAGCTCAGAGAGTTGGAGCGGGTCGCGAGCATGACCCGCCAGGAAGCACAGAACATCCTCATCGGACAGGTCGAGCAGGACCTGCGCAACGAGATCGCCCGACGTGTCAGGGAGGCCGAGCTGGCAGCTCGCGACGAGAGCGAGCGACGTGCCCGCGCCATCGTGACCGAGGCGATCCAGCGAGTCGCAGCCGACCAGACCGCCGAGACGTCCGTCTCGGTGCTGCCGCTTCCGAACGAGGAGATCAAGGGCCGCATCATCGGTCGCGAGGGCCGCAACATCCGCGCGCTCCAGCAGGCGACCGGGATCGACCTCATCATCGACGACACCCCCGAGGCCATCGTGATCAGCGGCTTCGACCCGGTCCGCCGCGAGGTGGCCAGGACGGCGCTCAACAAGCTGATCGTGGACGGGCGGATCCATCCCGCTCGCATCGAGGAGACCGTCGCCAAGGCGCGGCAGGAGGTCCTGCAGCGTATCAAGGAAGAGGGTGAGGCTGCGGTCCTGGAGGTCGGCCTCCAGGGCCTTCATCCGGAGATCGTCCGCAGCCTGGGCGTGCTCCGGTTCCGTACCAGCTACGGACAGCAGGTCCTCAGTCACTCCAAAGAGGTCGCCTACCTGGCGGCCACCATGGCCGCGGAGATCGGAGCGGACGTCAGGATCGCCAAGATGGCGGGCCTGCTCCACGACATCGGCAAGGCCATCGACCACGAGATCGAGGGTTCGCATGCCGTGATCGGGGCGGACCTGGTCCAGCGCCACGGCGTCCCCGCTCCAGTGGTGCACGCGGTTCGCGCGCACCACTACGACGAGGAGCCGCACACCATCGAGGCGTTCCTGCTGATCGCCGCCGACGCGATCTCGGCCGCACGGCCGGGCGCGCGGCGCGAGACGCTCGACGCATACATCAAGCGCCTCGAGAAGCTCGAACAGATTGCGAACTCCTTTCAGGGAGTGCAGCAGTCGTACGCGATCCAGGCCGGCCGCGAGGTGCGCATCCTCGTCCGGCCGGAGCAGGTGGACGATACATCCGCACAGCTCATGGCTCGCGACATCGCCAAGCGAATCGAGAGCGAGCTGAGTTACCCGGGCCAGATCCGGGTCACGGTCGTCCGGGAGACCCGGGCGGTCGAGTACGCCAAATAGCCAACGAGGCCGGCCCCCGCGGGGCCGGCCTTTTCTTTTGTGCTTTCCTTAATGCCCCGATGACGAGCGACGGCGCCGATCAATTCCGGATCCTCTTCGTTGCCGACGTGGTCGGCAGGCCCGGGAGGGCGGCCGTCGCGGCCATGCTGCCCGCGCTCCAGGCCGAGCTGGAGCCGCACCTGACGATCGTCAACGGCGAGAACTCCGCCGGCGGTTTCGGCATCACCGCCGCGACAGCGAGGGAGCTGATCGGTGCCGGCGCCGACCTCATCACGACCGGGAACCACGTGTGGGACCAGAAGCAGTTCGTCGACGAGATCGCGCAGGTCGATCGCGTCCTGCGGCCCTACAACTACCCGCCGGGCGCGCCGGGCGTTGGCGCGGTGGTGCTGGAGGCGGACGGCGAGGAGGTGCTCGTGATGAACCTCCAGGGCCGCATCTTCCTGCCCGACCTGGACGACCCGTTTCGCGCCGCGGACGAGGTCCTGGCGGCGAATCGCGGCCCGAAGGTCGTGTTCTGCGACATGCACGCGGAGGCCACCTCTGAGAAGACCGCGATGGGCTGGTACCTGGCCGGTCGCGCCAGCGCGGTGGTCGGAACCCACACGCACATCGCGACCGCGGACGCGCGCGTGCTCCCGGGCGGCACGGCCTACGTCACCGACGTCGGGATGGTCGGCCCGCGCGACGGCGTGATCGGTGTGCAGAAGGAGGCCGCGCTGCGCCGTTTCCTCACCGGCATGCCGCACCGGTTCGAGACCGCATCGGGTGTCGTGACATTCAACTCGGTACTGGTTACGATTAGCAGGCGCTCTGGACGGGCCACATCAATTCAACGCATCGATCGAGAACACACGTGACGGGGGTTGTTCCAGTAATGACCGGGGAGGGGCGCACACCGGTGGAGGTGCTCAAGGTATCGGCAACCTCGAAGCCGGTGGCGGTCGCTGGCGCCATCGCCGGGGTGATCAGGAACCACGGGCGGGTCGAGGTACAGGCGATCGGCGCGGGGGCGATCAACCAGGCGGTGAAGGCCATCGCGATCTCGCGCGGGTACGTCGCTCCGGGTGGCATCGACATCGTGTGCATCCCGTCGTTCATCGACATCTCGATCGACGGCGAGGAGCGTACCGGCATCCGGCTGCAGGTGGAGGTCCGCTGACCCGGCGCGGGCGGCAGCCCCGCGGGCTTCCTGGCTATCCTGGGCGCGGGACGAGGCCGTGAGAACCTTCCACGTCTGGACGATCGGCTGCCAGATGAACCTGGCCGACTCGGAGAGCCTCGCGCGTCAGCTGCTGGCCGCGGGATACCGGGAAGCGCCCGACCTGGAACGCGCCGACGTCGCCATCCTGAACACCTGCGTCGTGCGGCAGGCGAGCGAGGACAAGGTGTACTCCAAGCTGCACGAGCTGCGGCGCTGGAAGACACCCGACCGGACGATCGCCGTCACCGGCTGCATCGTGCGCAAGGAGGGCGACGCGCTCCGGCAGCGGTTCCCGCACCTGGACGCGGTCGTGCCGATCGGCGAGTACGAGCCGTTCCTGGCCGACCTGGAGGCGCGCTACGACTACGCGATGGGCGAGCCGCTGCCCCCGGCCGGACGCACCGCCGTCAGCCACTACGTGAACGTGATCCAGGGCTGCGACCACAACTGCACGTTCTGCATCGTCCCGAAGGTGCGCGGCCGCGAGGTGCACGTGCCGCTGCCGCGCGTGCTGGCGGAGTGCCGGCAGGCGGTCGCGGACGGCGCCCGCGAGGTGGTGCTGCTCGGCCAGAACGTCGACGACTACCGCGACCCCGGCGGCTCCGGCGGACTGGCGGCGCTCGTGCGCGAAGTCGAACGGATCCCGGACCTCCGGCGCGTCCGCTTCATGACGTCGCACCCGCAGGACCTGGAGATGGAGCTGCTGGACGTGATGGCCGCGTCGCCGGTGGTCGCGCACGAGCTGCAGCTGCCGGTCCAGTCCGGCGACGACGTGGTCCTGAAGCGGATGGCGCGCGGGTACCGGGTCGACCGGTACCGGGAGATCGTCGGGCGAGCCCGCGGGCTGATGCCCGACCTCGGCCTCTACACCGACGTGATCGTGGGCTTCCCGGGCGAGACGGAAGCGCAGTTCCTCAACACGCGGCGGCTGCTGGAGGAGGTCGAGTTCGACGTCGTGCACCTGGCGCAGTACTCGCTGCGGCCGGGCACGCACGCCGGCGAGCGCTGGGCGGACGACGTGCCGGCGGAGGAGAAGCGGCGGCGAATCAACGACCTCCTGGCCCTGCAGCGGCAGATCGCCGCGCGGCGGACCGCGCGCTGGCTGGGCCGCACGGTCGAGGTCCTGGTGGAGGGCGGCGACGAGCTCGGCCGGCCGTTCGGACGAAACCGCCAGGGCAAGCGTGTCGTGGTGAGGCGAGCACGGGTCGATCCCGGCGAACTGGTCCGCGTGCTCGTGGAGGAGTCTTCGGCCGGCCAGCTGGCCGGACCGCTGGCGGTGGCGTGACGCAGCCCGGCGCCACCACGCCGGCGATGAAGCAGTACTGGGCGGCCAAGCTCAGGCACCCCGACGCCATCCTCCTCTTCCGGATGGGCGACTTCTACGAGGTCTTCTTCGACGACGCGGTCGAGGCCGCGCCGATCATGGGCGTGACGCTGACCTCTCGGCCCATGAAGGACGGCCGGCAGCCGATGTGCGGCGTGCCCCACCACTCCTGGCAGGGCTACGTGGGCAAGCTGCTGCGCGCCGGCCGGAAGGTGGTGATCTGCGACCAGGTCGAGGAGGCTGCGGGCCAGCAGCTGGTCAAGCGCGAGATCACGCGCGTGCTCACGCCCGGCACCGTGGTCGACGACGCCTACCTGGAGCCGGCGCGCTCCAACTGGCTCGTCGCGGCCTGGGCGCGCGGCGCCACGGGCGGCCTGGCCGCGTGCGACGTGTCGACAGGCGAGCTGCTGCTGTGCCAGCTCCCCGTCGACCGCCTGCAGGCGGAGGTGGACCGGCTGGCGCCGGCCGAGCTGCTCCAGCCGCCAGGCGTCGACGCGTACCGATTCGACCCGGAGCGGGGCCGGCGCCGGCTGGGTGACCAGCTCGGCATCGCGTTCGCCGCCTCGGTCGGTGCGGAGGAGGCGCCGCTGGCCGTCGGCGCCGCCGGCGTCGTGCTCGAGTACCTGGAGGAGAACCAGGTCCGCGTCGAGCCCGGGCTGTTCCGCGTCCGCACGTACTCGCCGGACGCCACGATGCAACTCGACGCCGCGACCACCCGCAACCTGGAGCTGACCGGGCTCCTGCACCTGGTGGACCGGACGTGCACGCCGATCGGGGCGCGCCGGCTGCGCCGCTGGCTGTGGGCGCCCCTGCGCGACGTCGAGGCGATCGAGCTGCGGCTGGGAGCGGTCGGCGAGCTGGCCTCGCGGCGCCGCGCGGAGCTGCGCGGCGCCCTGCGAGAGGTCGGCGACCTGGAGCGCCTGGTCTCCCGCGCGGCCCAGGGCCTCGCCTCGCCGCGTGAGCTGGTGGCCCTGCGCCGCTCGCTGGAGGCGCTGCCGGGGGTGGTCGAGGCCAGCGCCGGCGTCGAGTCGCTGCTGGTGCGGAACCTCGCCGCGGCGGTCCGGCCGGATCCCGACCTGGCCCGCGAGCTGGCGCGCGCGCTGGTCGAGGACCCGCCGCCGGTGATGCGCGACGGCGGCGCGATCCGCCCCGGCTACGACGCGGAGCTGGACGGCGTGCACGAGGCGTCGCGCTCCGCCCGAGAGTGGATCTCCGGACTGGAGGCTGCCGAGCGCGACCGGACCGGGATCAGGAGCCTGAAGGTCGGCTACAACCGGGTGTTCGGCTACTACATCGAGGTCAGCCACGCCAACCAGGGCCTGGTCCCCGACGACTACATCCGAAAGCAGACGCTGACCGGGGCCGAGCGCTACCTGACGCCCGAGCTCAAGGAGCGTGAGGCGGTCGTCCTCAACGCGCAGCAGGACCGGGTCGCGCGGGAGCTGGAGATCCTGCGGCAGCTCCAGGGCCGGGTGGCGGCCGCGGCGCCCGGCCTGCTCGCCTGCGCGGAGGCGGTCGGCGAGCTCGACGCGCTGGCCTCACTCGCCGAGGCCGGGGTGGACCAGCGCTGGGTGCGGCCCGAGGTCACCGCCGGCCTCCGCCTGCTGATCGAGGCCGGGCGCCATCCAATGGTCGAGGCCGCGGTCGGATTCGACCGCTTCGTCGCGAACGACACGCTGCTCGACCCGGACACCGAGCAGGTGGTGGTGCTGACCGGCCCCAACATGGCCGGCAAGTCGACCTACCTCCGGCAGGTGGCACTGATCGTGCTGCTGGCGCAGTGCGGGAGCCTGGTGCCGGCGGCGGCCGCCTCGATCGGAGTCGCGGACCGGATCTTCACGCGCGTGGGCGCGCACGACGACCTGTCCGCGGGCATGTCGACGTTCATGGTCGAGATGATCGAGACCGCGAACATCCTCAACCACGCGACGCGCGCCTCGCTGGTCGTGCTGGACGAGGTGGGGAGGGGGACGTCCACGTACGACGGCGTGTCGATCGCGCAGGCGGTGGTCGAGCACCTGCACGACGCGCCCCGCCTGGGCTGCCGGACGCTGTTCGCGACGCACTACCACGAGCTGACGGCGCTCGCCGACCAGCTGGCGCGGGTGCGCAACGAGCGAGTCGAGGTGGTCGAGGAGGACGGGACCATCCGCTTCCAGCACCGCGTGGTGCCGGGCGGCGCGGACCGCTCGTACGGGATCCACGTGGCGGCGCTGGCCGGCCTGCCGCCGCAGCTGATCGCTCGCGCCCGCGAGATCCTCGGCGAGCTGGAGCGGCAGCGGCCGCTCGAGCCGGTCGAGCAGCAGCTGGGGCTGCCGCTGGTGTCCCCGGACGACCCGATCCGCGAGGAGCTGAGCGCGATCGAGCTGGACCGCCTCAGCCCGCTGGAGGCGCTGCAGAAGCTCTACGAGCTGAGGCAGCGGCTGACGTGAGCTCCCGCTCCGAATCGCTCGTGCGGACCAGTGGGCGGTTCTCGAGGCCGTTGAAGCGCTCGTGCGGACCAATGCGCGAATGACCATCCGCGTCCTGCCGCCGCAGGTCGCCGATGCCATCGCCGCGGGCGAGGTCGTCGAGCGGCCCGCGGCGGTCGTCAAAGAGCTCGTCGAGAACGCGCTCGACGCTGGCGCGCGGCGCGTCAGCGTCGAGGTCAGGGGCGCGGGCCGGACGCTCGTGCGCGTCGCCGACGACGGCCACGGCATCCCGGCCGGCGAGCTGCGCCTCGCCTTCCAGCGGCACGCGACCAGCAAGGTCGCCACGCTGGCCGACCTCGCGGCGATCACCTCGCTGGGCTTCCGCGGCGAGGCGCTGGCCAGCGTGGCAGCCGTTGGCGATGTCGAGTGCCGCAGCGGCGGCGGCCGCGTCCGGCTGCGCGCCGGCGACGTGGCGGAGGAGGGCGCGGCGATCCAGGTGCCCGGCACGGTCGTCGAGGTGCGCGACCTGTTCGCCAACACGCCGGCGCGGCTGAAGTTCCTCAAGAGCGAGGCGACGGAGTCGGCCGCGTGCGTCAAGACCGTGCAGTCGTATGCGCTGCTCTACCCGGAGGTGCGGTTCGAGCTGACGGTCGAGGGCCGATCGGCGCTGCGCACCAGCGGCGACGGCGACGCCCGCGCGGCGGCCGCCGCGGTGCTGGGCGCCGCGGTGGCGGCCGAACTGCTGTCCGTGGACGGCGACGGGGTGCGCGGCCTGGTGTCCCAGCCGCGGCTCAGCCGCGGCAGCCGCGACGCGATCCTGCTGGCGGTCAACCGCCGGCCGGCGGCGTCACGCGCGCTGCAGTTCGCGATCGAGGAGTGCTACCTGGGGTCGCTGGAGCGGGGCCGCTACCCGGTGGCGGTGGTCGACCTGACGGTGGATCCGGAGGCGGTGGACGTGAACGTGCACCCGACCAAGCGGGAGGTCCGGTTCCGCGCCGAGCGGGCGCTGTTCGCGGACGTCCAGCGAGCCGTGCGTGCGGCGCTGACGGGCAGCGCCCCGTACGAGCTGCGGCCGCCGGCGGCCGCCGCGGGCGTGGTGCGAGAGTGGCACTCGCCTCGACTGCACCTGGCCGCGGCGGGTGCGGCGCCCGCGGCGCTGCCCGCGCCGTCGCCCGTGGCGGGACTTCTGGAGTCGCCGCTGCGGCCGCTGGGGCAGGTGATGGAGGGCTACCTGGTGGCGGAGTGCGAGGAGGGGGTGGTGCTTGTCGACCAGCACGCCGCCCACGAGCGGGTCCTCTACAACCGGTTCCTGGCCCGGCTGGAGTCGCGCAGCCTGGCCGCGCCGAGCCAGGCGCTGCTGCTCCCCGAGACGGTGGACCTGGAGCCGGCCCAGGTCGCGGCGGCGTCGGATCACCGGACGCGCCTCCGCGCGCTCGGGTTCGAGGTCGAGGAGTTCGGTCCGCGGACGCTGCGGCTGACCGCCGCGCCGGCCGAGACGCCGCCGGATCGAGCGGCGCCGGCGCTGCGCGAGCTGCTGGCGGTGCTGGCCGACTCCCGCCCGGACGAGGCGCTGAAGGAGGCGGCGTCCTCGCTCGCGTGCCACTCGGCCGTCCGCTTCGGCGACCGGATGGACCCGTCCGAGCAGCGCCAACTGCTGGCCGAACTGGAGGTCGCGGACGGCTCGATCACCTGCCCGCACGGCCGCCCGACCCGGCTGGTGCTCTCGTGGCAGGAGCTCCGGCGCCACTTCAAGCGCAACTACTGAGCCCGCTCGCTCAGGCGGGGCCGACGCCCGCGGCCCGGATCGGCGTCACGTCGATCTCGCCCGCGCCGCAGGGGGCCAGGTTCCAGCCGGTGACCGGGATGACCGTGTGGTCGAACTCGTCCGGCGGCGTGATCTCGAGCCGCGCTGCCTGCGGGCAGGTCGTCTCCGACCCGTGCGGCACGTCCGACCAGGCGGCCTGGAACGACGCCGCGGTGGCCGGCTGGAGCAGGAAGTGGCTCGGTCCCGCCTGCGTCGTGAAGATGCCGCCGTTGCGCACGACGCGCGTGGTCAGCGGCGCACCACTCGAGTCGAGCATGAGCATGCCGACGAACCCGTACACGGTGCAGGCGGACGGCTGGGTGTTGGCCACGCGGAACGTGTCGACGATCGTGCCGGCCGCACCCTGCGAGCCCGCGAAGCTGATCAGCAGGCCGACGGTGTGGCAGCGATCGGTGGCCGGCCGGGCCTGCGTCGGGGTGGGAACGGGCGTGCGGGCCGGCGCTGCCGGCGCTGCCTGGCTGGCCGTCGGTGTCGTGGGCACGTGGTTCACCGCGACGGGCGTCCGCGGGCCGGGCGTCTGGCAGGCGGCGAGCAGCAGCCCGATCACGATCAGCAGCGGGCTCCAGGACCTCATGGGCCGGCATCGTAGGCGGCGTTCCTGACGCGCAGCTAACCCGTTCGCCGGCGTTCAGCGGCGGCCCCTATGCTGTGCCCCGATGCGGCTTCTGCTGGTGGAGGACGACGCCGAGCTGGCCGCCAGCCTGCACCGCGGCCTGGAGGAGCTGGGCATGGCCGTGGACACGGCCGGCGCCGGCGACGAGGCGCTGGCCGCCGCCGCGGCGGCCCCGTACGACGTGATCGTGCTCGACGTCATGCTTCCCGGACGCCGGGACGGCTTCGCGGTGGCGCGTGAGCTGCGCCGCCTGCGCAACACGGCTCCGATCCTGATGCTGACCGGCCTTGGCGCCGTCGAGGACCGCGTTCGCGGGCTGGAGTCCGGAGCCGACGACTACCTGGTCAAGCCGTTTGCCCTGCGGGAGCTGGTCGCCCGGGTCCGCGCGCTGAGCCGCCGCCATCTGCCGGACCGGACCGCGGTCCTGGAAGCCGGCCAGCTCCGCCTCGACACCGGCGCCCACCGGGCGACCGTCGCCGGCGCCGAGGTCGCCCTGACCGCCAGAGAGTTCGCCGTGCTCGAGTTCCTGATGCTGCACCGCGGGCTGCTCCTCAGCCGCGACCGCATCCTGGAGAACGTCTGGGACTTCGATCTGGAGGACGGCGACAACCTGGTCGAGGTGTACATCGGCCGGCTGCGCCGGAAGCTCGCCGGGGCGGGGGCGGGCGACCCGATCACCACCGTCAGGGGCGCCGGGTACCGCTTCGACGGCGCCTGACCCGCGATGCGGTTCCTTCGCTCGACCCGGGCCCGGTTGGTGCTCGTGCAGGTGGGCGTCCTCGCGGTCGCGGTCGCCGTGGCGGTGGCCGCCGTCTTCGAGCTCGCGACGGTCCCCGCCCGCAACCAGGAGGACCAGGCGCTTTTCGACCAGTGGAGCGCCGTGGCCAACGCCCTGGACCTGCGTGACGGCCAGGTCGTCTATCCGCCCGGCCAGCTGCCGGACCTGGCGGGTGCGTCGCGGCAGCCGGTCGAGGTGGACGTCTACACCGGCAGCGGGCTGCTGATTCAGACGCCGGCCCAGAGCCTGAGCCCGACGTACCTGGCGGAGGTGGCCGGGCGCGTGCTGGGCGGCTCGTCGGTGGGTCCGATCGACATCGGCGACGCCACGGGCGGCGACCGCCGCCTGTACGCGGCGCTCCAGCCGGTCGGTGACCAGCGGGCCGCGATCGTGGTCAGCCTCTCCTCCGCCGACCTGCAGACGTTCACGCAGCGGCTGCTCGGGGCCCTGGTGGTGGGCGGCGGCCTGCTGGTCGCCATCGGAGGCGGGCTGGCCTGGGTGCTGGTCACGCACGCGCTGCGCCCCGTGCGCGTGAGCTTCGAGACGCTGCGCCGGTTCACGGCGGACGCTTCGCACGAGCTGCGCGCGCCGCTCGCGCTGATGCGGACGGAGGTCGACGTGGCGCTGGCCAGGGACCGGCCGGCCGCGGAGTACCGGGCGGTGCTCGCGCGTGTTGGCGGCGAGGTGGAGCATCTGGGCCGTGTGGTCGACCAGCTGCTGCTCCTGGCGCAGGCCGATGCCGGCCGGCTGGTGCCGAGCCCGGCGGCGGTCGACGTGGCCGACCTGGTGGAGGAGACGGCCGCCCGCTGGCGCGCCGCCGCGGCGGTTCGAGGCGTGACGATCGCGGTCGACGCCCCGGCCTCCGGAACGCTTGCCGCCGATCCGCACCTGCTCCGGCGGGTGCTCGACAACCTGCTCGACAACGCGCTGCGACACGGCCCAGTAGGCAGCTCGGTCGTCCTGAGCGCGCGCCGCCACGAGCGCGAGTGGCAGTTCGACGTCGCCGACCGTGGCCCGGGCGTGCCGCCCGCCCAGCGAGACCGCATCTTCCAGCGGTTCGCGCGCCTCGACCCCGCCCGCTCGCGCGACGCGGGCGGCGCCGGCCTGGGCCTGGCGCTGTCGGCGGCCGTGGCCCGCGCCCATGGCGGGTCGATCGAACTGGTGGACGGTGACGGCGGCGGGGCCCGCTTCCGCCTCCGGCTGCCGGTGCAGTAGGAGTGCCTACGATGGGCGGCGTCATGACGCAGGTGCCGATGATCCTCGGGCCGACCGGGATCGGCAAGAGCCGGGCCGCGTTCGAGCTCGCGCGCGAGCTCGGCGGCGAGATCGTGGTCTGCGACTCGCGCCAGGTGTACGACCGCCTGGACATCGCCACGAACAAGCCGTCCCCCGAGGACATGCGCGAGGTGCGGTACCACCTGGTCGGCGTGGCCGACCCGCGCACCACCTACACGGCGTTCGAATTCGTCGAGGCGGCCAACGCGGCCATCGCCGGCGTCACGGCGCGCGGCAGGGTCCCCATCGTCGAGGGCGGCAGCATGCTCTGGGCGGACGCGCTCGCCGAGGGCTTCTCGCTGGCCGGTGTGCCGCCCCGTCCGGAGCGGCGCGCGGAGCTCGAGCGCGTGCCGGTCGCCGAGCTGGCCGGCATGGTGCGGCGACTGGACCCCGAGGCGCGAGTCGACGAGCGCAACCCGGTCCGCCTGGTCCGGGCCATCGAGGTGCTGGAGGTCGCGGGGCCCCCGCTGGCGGAGCGCCGTACGCGGCGCCCTCCGGCCTGGACCCCCCTGCGGGTCGGCCTGACTGCCGCCCTGGACGTCATCGATCGCCGGCTCACCGAGCGCTCGCGCCGGCAGGTCGAGCGCGGGCTCGTCGAGGAGACCCGAGCGGCGCTGGCCAACGGCGTGCCGCCCGGCGCGCCCGTGCTGACCGGCATCGGCTACGCGGAGGCGGTGCGGTGCATCCGGGGCGAAATCGAGCCGGACGAGCTGCCGGAGGTGATGGCGCGGGCCAACCGCCGGTACGCGCGGCGCCAGCTGCGGTGGCTGCGGCGCAACCCCGCCATCACGTGGTTCGACGCGACGGCCGACCCGCTGCCCGCTATCCTTGGATTCCTGCGAGAGCACGGTATTTGATCGAGACGAGACCGGCGCCGGAGCGCGCCTACCTGATCGGCGTGCAGCTGCCGGGGACCACCTCGAAGGCCCTTGCCGAGCAGATGCGTGAGCTGGCCGAGCTGACCAGAACCGCCGGCGGTGAGGTGGCCGGGTCAGACGTCCAGCGGCGCGACGAGGTCGAGCCGGCGCTGTTCGTGGGCCGCGGCAAGGTTGACGAGATCCGCGGCCATCGGGAGGACCTGCGGCTGGACCTGGTCATCTGCAACGAGGACCTGAGCCCGCGGCAGCAGCGCAACCTGGAGAAGGAGCTCGGCCTGCGGGTGGTCGACCGGACCGAGCTGATCCTGGACATCTTCGCCCAGCACGCCCGGACCCGCGAGGGCCGGCTGCAGGTCGAGGCGGCACAGCTGCGCCACCTGCTGCCGCGCCTGGTCGGCGCCTACGACTACCACCGCCAGATGGGCGGCATCGGCACGCGGGGCGGCCCCGGCGAGGCGCAGATCGAGGTCGAGCGGCGGCGGATCCGCCGGCGCATGCGCGACCTGGAGCAGGAGCTGGCGCAGGTGCGTGCGCAGCGCGTCCAGCAGCGGGCGGGCCGGCAGCGGTCGGACCTGCCCACAGTCGCCATCGTCGGCTACACGAACGCTGGCAAGTCGACGCTGATCAACGCGCTGACGGGCGCCGGCGTGCTCGCCGAGGACTCGCTCTTCGCCACGCTGGACCCGACCACTCGCCGGCTCCACCTGCCGGGCGGGCGCGACGTGCTCCTGACCGACACCGTGGGATTCATCCAGAAGCTGCCGACCGACCTGGTGGCTGCGTTCCGGGCGACGCTGGAGGAGGTCACGTACGCGGGCGTGGTGCTGCACGTGGTGGATGCGGCGGCCGAGGCGGCGCAGGAGCAGGCGAGGACCGTGGACGAGATCCTGGCGGAGCTGGGCGCGGCTGACAAGCCGCGCGTGGTGGCGCTGAACAAGGTCGACCTGCTCGGACCGGTGACCCTGCGCCGCGCCATGCGGGCCTTCAGCGAGCGGTACGCGGCGCCGGTCCCGATCTCGGCCCTCCGCGGCTCGGGCCTGGACGCCCTGGGCGACGCGATCGACGCGGCCACCGGGGACCGATACGTCCCGCTGGAGGTGCTGATCCCGTACGGCAGGGAGGGGATGCTGCAGGAGCTCCGCCAGTACGGCGGCCTCGAGAGCGTCGAGTACCGCGAGCGCGGGACGTACGTGCGCGGCCGGGCGCCGCGCGAGCTGGCGCACCGCTTCCAGCCGTACCAGACCGACTGACCGCGCCCGAGCCGGCACGCTGCCGCCGGCTCGACGGAGCCGGCGGCAGGATGAACCGCGCCTAGAAGTGTCCGCTCAAGGTGCCCGCGCTGGACGTCACGGTGAACGTGTCACCAGCCGTGGGGTGGACCGTCCCCGTGCCGCTGGTCTGGGCGGCGAACGTGAACGTCCCGGAGCCCAGCGTCTGTCCGCTTGCGAGCGTGAACGTGCAGGTCACGGCCGAGGCGGTGCTGCTGTTGCTCTGCAGGATCTGGCCGCCGACCGTGTTGTACTCGCCGTTGAAGCTGACGCCCGTGGTCCGCTGGACGACGATGGTGACCGTCAGCGAGCTCAGGCCGGTCGTGGTGAGCTTGACGTCCTCCTCGTTGAACCAGGGGC
>DASQZW010000144.1:0-3767 GCA_035638495.1 Terriglobales bacterium | reverse complement strand
GGAGCCCAACGGCGCTCTCGCCATCGCCGGCGCCGCCGGTGAGCCATCGGTGACGCTGTGGGCCTCGGTGCAGGCGCCCCACGACACGCGCCACATCGTCGCCCAGGTGCTGGGGCTGGACCCCGCCGGGGTGCGCGTCCGCACCGCGGCGGTCGGCGGCGGATTCGGCGGGAAGATACCGACGTACCCCGAACACGTCGTGATCGCCTGGCTCGCCCGGCATCTGAGCACCGCGGTCCGCTGGTCGGAGACCCGAAGCGAGAACATGGTCGCGATGACCCACGGCCGCGGGCAGGTGCAGCACGTCGAGCTGGGCGCCACCCGGGACGGGCGGATCCTCGGGCTGCGCGTGTACGTGATCCAGGACATCGGGGCCTACGCCAGCGAGGCCGCGACGCTGCCGCCGCTCACCGGCCTGATGGCCTCCGGCCCGTACCAGATCCCCCGGATCGACTTCCACGCGGTCTCGGTCGTGACCACCACCACGCCGGTGGGCGCCTACCGGGGCGCGGGCCGGCCGGAGGCCACGTGGCTGCTGGAGCGGGCGCTGGACATGCTGGCGGCCGAGCTCGGGATCGATCCAGCGCAGATCCGGCGGACCAACCTCATCCCCCGCGAGGCCTTCCCCTACCGCACCCCGACCGGCGCCAGCTACGACAGCGGCGACCCGGCCCGCGCCCTCGACATCGCGCTGCGGGCGGCCGGATACCCGCAGCTGCGCCGGGAACAGGCAGCCCGCATCGGACGCGGGGAAACGTGGCAGCTCGGCATCGGTATCAGCAGCTACGTGGAGGTCACTGGCTGGGGCAGCGAGTTCGCGTCGGTGGAGGCCGGCGACCAGGGGACGTTCACCGTCCTGACCGGGACCAGCCCCCAGGGGCAGGGGCACGAGACCGCGTGGGCGCAGATCGTGGCCGAGACCCTCGGGGTCCCGTTCGACGCCATCACGGTCCGGCACTCGGACACGCTGGTCATCCCGCGCGGCGGGGGGACGATGGGGTCGCGGTCCCTCCAGGTAGGCGGCTCGGCCGTGTTCCGCGCCCCGGTCGCCCTGCTGGACAAGGCCCGGCGCCTGGCCGCCCACCTGCTGGAGGCGAGCGAGAACGACGTGCGCCGCCTGGACGGCCGGATCGGCGTCAGCGGGGATCCGGCGTCGTCGCTCTCCTGGGGCGAGCTCGCGGCCGCCGCCGCCGACCCGTCAGCTCTGCCGCCCGGCATGGAGACCGGTCTGCGGGCGCAGGCCGACTTCGAGATGGAGGACTCGACCTACCCGTTCGGTGCGCACGTCGCGGTCGTCGAGGTCGACACCGAGACGGGGCAGGTGAAGCTGGTCCGTCACGTCGCGGTGGACGACTGCGGGCGCCGCGTCAACCCGATGCTCGTCGAGGGGCAGATCCACGGCGGGATCGCGCAGGGCGCCGCCCAGGCGCTGTTCGAGTCCTTCGTCTACGACGACCTGGGCAACCCCCTGACGTCCAGCCTCGCTGACTACGCGATGCCGAGCGCGGCGGAGCTGCCCGCGTTCGTCACCGCCGCGCTGGTGACCGCCACCGACCGGAACCCGCTGGGGGCCAAGGGCATCGGCGAGGGGGGGACCATCGGGGCCGGGCCCGCGGTCCACAACGCGGTGATCGACGCGCTCGCCCACCTTGGCGTCCGCGATATCGACATGCCGGTGAGCCCGCAGCGGGTCTGGCGGGCCATCCAGGATGCGCAACGCGCTGCGCCCGGTGAGCGCACGACAGGAGGAAGGCATGGAGCGCCCGGACCTGAACGGCTTGATCGCGGCCATCGTCACGCCGATGCGCAGCGACCTGTCGATCGACGAGGAGTCCCTCCGAAGATACGTTGACTGGCTCGTGGGCCAGGGCGTTCGCGGGCTGGCCGTGAACGTGGACACGGGCGAGGGACCTCACCTGTTCCCGGAGGAGCGGCTGCGGGTGCTGGAGACCGTGGCCGGGGAGGTCGCCGGCCGGGCCCTGGTGGTCGCCGGGCTCGCTGCGTCGTTCACCGAGCAGGCGCGCCGGCTGGCCGCCGACACCGCCCGGGCCGGGGCGGACGCCCTGCTCGTCTTCCCCATATCCGCGTACCAGGGCGAACCGCTGGACCCCGAGATCCCCGCCTCGTACCACCGGGCGGTGGCCGAGGCCTCCGGTCTTCCCCTCATCGCCTTCCAGCTCCAGCCCGCGCTGGGCGGGGTGAACTTCTCGGCCGAGGCCATCGGGGCCATCATGAGCGTCGACGGCGTGGTGGCCATCAAGGAGGCGTCCTTTGACGCGAAGCGCTTCGTGGAGACCGCGAGGCTGGTGAAGGCCCTGCCGTCGGCCCCCACCGTGCTGAACGGCAACGACAACTTCCTGCTCGAGGCGTATCTCCTCGGGGCGGAGGGCGCGCTGCTCGGCTTCGGCACGCTCGCCGCGCACGAGCAGGTCCAGCTGCACCGGGCCGCGCGCGACCAGGATCTGCCCCGTGCGTTCGAGCTCCGCGACATGCTCCAGCCCCTCTGCGACGCGATCTTCGCCCCGCCCGTGCGCGACTATCGCGCCCGCCTCAAGCACGCGCTCGTGCGCCTGGGAGTCATCGACGGGGCCCACATCCGCCCGCCGCTGCGCCCGCTGTCCAAGGACGCCCGCGACCTGGTGGACAGCGCGCTCAAGGAAGCGGGGCTGGCCTAGTGGGCCTGCGGGGGGTGGGCGTGTTCCTGCCGACGTTCGCGGGGGAGCACGGGCGCACCGGAGGCGAGCTGGCGGCGTTCGCCCGGCGCGCCGAGGACCTGGGGTTCGACTCGGTCTGGGCGACCGATCACCTGCTGCACCAGAGCCGGTTCTACGCGGTCCCGTGGCTCGACCCGATCGTCTCGCTCACCTACGTGGCCGCGACGACGTCGCGGCTGCGCCTGGGCACCTCGGTCCTGGTCCTGCCGACCCGCCAGCCGGTCGTCCTGGCCAAGCAGGTGGCCACCCTCCAGGCCCTCGCCGACGAGCGCTACATCCTGGGCGTGGGGACGGGCTGGGACGACCGGGAGTTCCAGGCCGTCGGGCAGCAGCGGGCGGAGCGGGGGGCGCGCACCGACGAATCGATCGCGATCATGCGCCGGCTGCTGGCCGGCGAGTCCGTGACGCACGAGGGCCGGTTCTACCAGCTGCGGGACGTGGCGGTCGGCCCGGCGATGCGCTCGCCGCTGCGGCTGTGGAGCGCTGGCGGCCGGCAGCTGCCGCACGCCGCCTCCCCGGAACGGCCCGTCATGGCCCCCGCGGTGCTCCGGCGGATCGTCGCCTCCGACGGGTGGATCGCGCGGCCCACGTCCCTGCCGTCGCAGATCTCCGACGACCTCGCCGAGATCCGGCCCGCACTCGCGGCGGCGGGCCGCGACCCGGGCGCGTTCACGGTCGCGCACGAGAACTTCCTCCACCTCGTGCCCACCGAGGATCGTGCGCAGGCCCTCGCCGAGCAGCAGAGCGCCTTCGGGGCGATCATGGGCGGCGGCCGGCCCTTCGGGTATTTCGAGCAGGTGTACCTGACGGGCACGCCGTCCGAGATCGTGGACAAGCTCCGGGCGAGGATGGCCATCGGCGTCGAATACCTGATCCTGCACACCCTGGAGCCGTCGACGAAGCAGCTGGACCTGTGGGCGGAGCACGTTCTGCCCCACCTGGGGTTCTGATGACGAAGATCGTGCTCAACGGGGCCGGCAGCGTTGAGTTCACCAAGGAGCTGCTGGCCGACATCCTCGGCTTCGGCGACCTCGCCGGGTCCACGATCGCGCT
>DASQZW010000143.1:0-19096 GCA_035638495.1 Terriglobales bacterium | reverse complement strand
GGGGAGGTGGCCCGGTCACGGGCCGGAGGGGGGGTCGCTCGCGTTGCCGTACCGGCGCCACGCCTGGCGCCCCAGATGAGGTGGCTGCGGTACGGCAGCGCCGTTGCTGGATCGCATCTGAGCCGCATCCAGAACGCGGTTCCCGGCGGTTCAACGTCTCGGGCCGGCCCGCCCGCCCGGCGGGCCGGGCGTCGGCGGCGCCAGCTCGGCCATCGTGACCAGGCCTGGCGGCGCGGCCAGCACGCGCGGGATCGAGTTCACCACGATCGCGGCGGTGGCCACGTCGCCATGCAGGCCGCCCGGCACCTCCAGCTCGAGATCAGGCTGGCCGACCAGGCGGACGCGGTCGCGGGCCGGGCCGGCGCCAACGGCCATGTCGAGGGTGAGCGAGACGACCTCGACGTCCCCCGCCCGACCCACGGCCCGCTGGTGCAGGCCCAGGACGTGCCCCGCCGGCACCACTCCGCCGGCCATCGGCGTCGGGGCCTCGGCGCAGATCGGGTCGATGTGCTCCTCGAAGCCGGTCAGCTGCCAGCCCAGCGCAGCCGCGAGCATGTGCGCCGACTCCCTCAGGCCCACGTGGCCCAGCAGACCCTCCGCCACCGCGGCCCGGAAGGCGTCGGGCGTCATCCCGGCGCCCACCTTCCGCTGCAGCGGCACGCGCCTGGTGCCTGCGTCCTGCACGCGGTGTACCTCCACGCGGTCGACCCGCTGGGCGACCGCCGACAGCACGATCGCCAGGTAGTCCATCGCGAAGCCGGGGTTGATCCCGGTTCCGAGCACGGTGACGCCGGCGCGGCGGGCGGCTGCGTCGATCTCGGCCGCGGCCTGGGGGTGGGCGTCCCACGGGTAGGACAGCTCCTCGGTGGTCGAAACGACGTGCAGGCCCGCGTCCGCCAGCTCCACCACCTGGCGCGCGACCCGCTCGAGGGACGAGCTCGTGCAGAGCAGCGCGACCGATGCGCCGGCGACGGGCCGGTACGCCGCGGTCACGCGAGGCGACGACGCCGACGGCCGCCCGGTCAGGTCGGACAGCGACCGGTCCCGGAGCTCCTCGCCGACGTCGACGGCCGCCACCGATCGGAGCCAGGGACGCTCGGCCACCAGCGCGGCGACGGCGAGCCCGATCGGTCCCAGGCCGTAGTGCACGACCCCGACCGGCGCTTCCGGCGGTTCCATCTCGGGGATCAGCGTATCCGCTCGCCGTCGGCGGGCTCGTCGACGCGGTCACCGAGCCGCGTCAGCCACTCGGGGAGGTCGACTCCCCGGCACTGCGGGCACGTACATTCGTCGCCCTCCCCGATCGTCTGGAACCTCACCTGCGTCATCCTCCTCATCCGTGGCCGGGCAAAAGAAAAGGCCCCCGCCCTCTGGTCCGGGCGGGGGCCTTCTCGCTGTGCTCGCTGCTCAGTCCGGCGGTGGACCGGCGGCGGGACACAGCGCCCCCCGGCGCTTGTCGTCGTTGGACGTGCGCGTGCGCCAGGAGACCTGCATTGCCCCGGAGTGTAACACGCACTTTACTGGCATTTCTCGCTTGCAATACTGGCATTGTTTTCCTATAATGCCACTCGTGCTCGACGCCAAACAGATCGCCGAGATCGTCCGGCAGCAGGACCAGGACCCGGACGTCGGCCCCAGCACCCTCCACTACTACGTGCAGGTCGGGATCCTGGAGCCCGCCGTCGGCCGCGGACGCAGCGGGTACACCCCCGAGCACCTGAGCCGATTCCGCCTGGCCCGCCGGCTGAAGCGCCAGGGCGTGGCCCTGTCCCGGATCCGCGACCGGCTTCGGGACATGTCGCCGGCGGAAGTGGCGGCCGCGCTGTCGCCTGGACAGGCGGGACCGGCGCCCTACGCCGCGGCGGCGCCGTCGGTCGCGATGGGCCCGCTGGTGCTGCGCGACTCGCCGCCGGCACGGCTCGACCAGGCGGCCACCCGCTACTCCATCGCCACCGAGGCGCTTCGGGCCCGCCCGGGCGAGACGCCCCGAACCCTGCGCTTCCGCGGCGGCTTCTCGCTGCAGGTGCCGGCGGGGACCAGCGACGAGCAGATCGCACGGCTGTACACCGCCATCGAGGCGGTGCTGGACGACCAGGAGGACGGGACGCGATGACGAGGGCAAACCGGGATGGCCGGGTGAAGATGACGATCCGTGGGTCGCGACGGGCGATCGGGAGGCAGGGCGGCGGGGTGCACCTGCTCGTGCGCGCGGAGCCTCCGCGCCCGCCGGCGCGGAGGCAGCGGCGGCCGGTCGCGCTGGCGCTCGTGATCGACCGATCCGGCTCCATGGGCCAGGCGGCGGCCGACCGCTCGCTCGCGCCCGCACCGATGCCGGTGCTGGGGAGGCCCGGCCGCGGCGTGGTCGACACGGGTCGGGCGGACAAGCTGAGCTACGTGAAGGCCGCGACCCTGCGGCTCCTCGACCTGATGCGCGACGGCGACGCGGTCGCCCTCGTCACGTTCGACGACCAGGTCGCGGTGGCCAAGCCGCTGACCGTGCTGGACGACCGCTCGCGGCGCGCGCTCGCCGATGCTGTCGGCCGGCTGCAGCCCGGTGGCTCGACCTTCCTGGAGGGCGGCCTCCGCGCCGGGCTGGAGCAGTTCGGGGAGGCGACTCTCGCCCACTACGGCTGCAAGCTCGTGCTCCTGTCGGACGGGCAGGCGAACGTCGGCGAACAGCGGCCGGCCGTGCTGTCCGAGACGGCGGCCGGGGCGGCCCACCGCGGCATCACGACCTCGACGCTGGGAGTCGGGTTCGACTACAACATCGCGCTGATGAGCTCCCTCGCCGAAGCCGGCAACGGCGACTTCAACCACATCGGGTCGCTGGAGGCGCTGGACGAGATCCTGCGCGAGGAGTTCACGGCGGCGGCGGAGGTGACTGCTCGCGGCGTCCGCGTCGCGGTGGAGCTGCCCGAGCGCCTGGCGTTCGGCACGAACCTCAACGGCTACCGGCAGCAGAGCACCGAGCACGGGTTCGAGGTCCTGCTCGGCGACCTGGTCCGGCCCAAGGAGTTCCTGTTCGAGGTCACCACGCCGGTCCCGCTGGAGGGCGACGAGCTCACGATCGCCGTCCGCGCCGTCTCCCGTGACGCGGCGGACGCCGCTCACGAGAGCGACGCGCGGCTCGCGCTGCGCGTGTGCGACGCCGACGAGGCCGAGCGGATGCCGGTCGACCAGGATGTCATAGACAAGCTGCTGATCCAGCTCCCGGCGCGGGCGGAGATGGACGCGACGCTGGCGCATGAGGCAGGTGACCTGGCCAGGGCAAGGGCTGTGGTGGACGCGAGCCATCAGGCCATGGCCGGGGTGCGGCGCTACTACGGCGCGGCCACCGCCGGCCTCCCGGCCCTGGACGTCTGGGAGGCGAGACTGTCCGACTTGAGCGCAGCCACGCTTCGCGGGCCGATGCCGGCCGTCCAGCTCAAGACGATGTACGCGTCGGGCTACGACCAGAGCCGGTCGCGCCCCCAGCGTCCGCTGTGACGTGAGCGGAATGCAGCTCCACTGAGACGTTCAATTGCCGGCAGCTACATCTCCCACCCGGCCCCGATAGGTTGAGCTGCCGGCGGTTCAACGTCTCCTTCCCGGCCGTTAACCCGGCAGGGCGTACCGTCGTGGCGGATGCAGCAAGCGAACACGACACCGCGGGAGCTGGCGGTCGACGGGGCGTTCAACGTTCGGGACGTGGGCGGCCTGACCGCGGCCGGCGGCAAGGTCGTCCGGCCGGGCCTCGTCTACCGCTCGGGTGACCTCGGCCGGCTGACCACCGCCGGCGCAGACCACCTGCGTGCCCTTGGGGTCGCCACGATCATCGACCTGCGGACCACCGCCGAGGTCGAGCGGCGCGGGCGGTTCCCGTTCGAGGGCCACGCCATGGAGTACCGGCACCGGCCCCTGCGCGAGGTGCGCGCGACCGAACCCGAGTCGCAGCTCGCGGACGTGCCGCCCGACGTGCTGGAGCGGCTCTACCGCGACCTCGCCGTGGACGGAGCACGCAACCTGGCGCTGATCCTCACCTGGCTCGGTGAGGAGCCGACGCTGCCGGCCCTGGTGCACTGCGTGGCGGGCAAGGACCGGACCGGGACGGTGATCGCCGTGCTGCTGGCGCTGCTCGGCGTGCGGGACGAGGACATCGCGGCCGACTATGCCCTCAGCGAGGCCGGCCTGGCGGGGTTCCGAAGCTGGGCCGCCGAGAACGACTCGAACGTGGCGGAGTGGCTGGCCCGCGTGCCACCACAGCTGCTGCAGGCCCGGCCCGAGGCGATGCTGGACTTCCTGGGCTGGCTCCGCGAGGGACATGGCTCCATCGAGAACTACGCGAGGTCGATCGGAGTGAGCGACGCGACCCTCGCCTCGCTCCGGCTCACGCTCCTCGCCCGGCCCTGAGCATCAACGCGTTCGCCTCGGCGTTGCTCATCGCGGCCCCGCTGTAGCCGAACGTTCCATGCTCCCGAAGCTCGGCCGCGGCGCGACGGACCAGGGCCAGCGCGGCGACCGCCAGGCTGCCGCCGATGCTGACCCGGCGGACGCCGAGCGCCTCCAGCTCGGCAACCGACAGGGCGCTGGACGCGCCGCCCCGCGCGCCGAGGACGTTCAGCGGACCGTCGATCTCGCGAG
This sequence comes from Terriglobales bacterium, assembly GCA_035638495.1. GTDB lineage: Bacteria > Chloroflexota > Dormibacteria > Dormibacterales > Dormibacteraceae > CF-161. The sequence goes on along the minus strand of DASQZW010000143.1, from coordinate 14,476 downwards.
CCAGCACCGAGATCGTGTCGCGATCGTACACACCGGGCACGTAGACGCAGCCGGCGCCAGCCTCACGGTACGCATTTCCGCGCCGGACGGACTCGGCAAGGTTCTCGGCCGGCGTCCCCAGGCCCACCAGGTAGGGGTCCACGCGCGCGTTGAGCACGAACGGGATGCCCGACGCTCCCGCCGCCTCGGCGCCGGCCCGGATCCGATCGACCGCCGCCTCCAGCTCGTAGAGCGGGTGGTCGCGATCACCGGTGCTGTCCTCGATGTTGCAGCCGACCACGCCGGCGGCCACCGCGCCCGTCACCGTCGCCGCCACATCATCCGGGCGCGCGCCGTAGCCGGCCTCGAGGTCAGCGCTGACCGGCACGTCCACCGCGCCCGCGATCTGTCCGGCGAGGTCCAGCATCCGCGATCGGGACAGGCGCTGGCCGTCGGGCAGGCCCTGGGCGAACGCGATCCCGGCACTCGTCGTCGCGACGAACGGGAACCCGGCGTCGGCCAGGACGATCGCGGCGCCCGGGTCCCAGGCGTTGGGCAGCACGATGATTCCCGGTCCGCGATGGCTCTCGGCGAAGGCGCTCGCCTTCTCGTGGAGGGTCACCATGGCCTGATCGTAGAGAAGGCGATCAGCCGGGCGTGAGCACGCGCCCGGCTCGCGCGCCGGTCGGCCGGCCGCCGAGCACCGCGGCGATGCCGTTCACGAACACGTCGCGAATCCCGTCGGGCGGCAGGAGCGGATCCTCGTACGTCGCCCGGTCGACGACCGTGTCGGGGTCGAAGACCACCAGATCGGCGGCCGCGCCAGGCGCGAGCACGCCGCGGCCCCGCAGCCCGAACCGCCCAGCCGGAAGCGAGGTCATCTTGCGGATCGCGGTGGCCAGGTCGAACAACCGCTGGTCCCGGCCGTAGCGGCCGAGGACGCGGCTGAACGTGCCCGCCCAGCGCGGGTGCGGCTTCCCCGGCACCGGGATGCCGTCCGATCCGATCATCGCGACGTCGCTCGCCAGCACGCGGGTGACGTCCGCCTCGCTCATCGTGTGGAGCACGATCAGCACGCGCGCGCGCTGCTCCACCAGCAGGTCGAACACGAAGTCGGCCGCGTCCCGGCCGGCGTCCGACGCGAGCTCCACGATCGTTCTGCCCTCGATGTCCGGCCGGCCCGGGCACGCGGCGATCACGATGCGGTCCCAGCCCGCGCTGCCGGCGAGGTTCTCGAGGTGGGACGGCCAGTTCGCGTACTCGTGCCGGATTCGGTCGCGCACCCGCGAGTCGCCCAGCCGCTCGACCATGGCCTGAATGCCGCCCTCCTGCGCCCACGCCGGCAGCACCGCCTGGAGCACGGTGCTGCCGGCGGTGTAGGGGTACACGTCCACGGTGACGTCCGTTCCCTCTGCCCGGGCGGCGTGGATCAGGCCGAGCGTCTCCTCCGTCCGGCCCCAGTTCCTGCGCCCCGACGCCTTGTGGTGCGAGATGTGGGTGGGCAGGCCGGCCTCGCGCCCGATCCGGATCGCCTCGCGCACCGAATCGGCCACCATGTCGCTCTCGCCCCGGATGTGGCTCACGTATGGCCGGCCGTGGCGCGCGATCGACCTCGCGAGCGCGATGAGCTCCTCCGTCCGGGCGTACGCGCCGGGCATGTAGATCAGTCCAGTCGACAGGCCGAACGCGCCCTGCTCGAACGCCGCCTCCAGCAGCGCGGTCATGTCGTGCAGCTCGTCGTCGCGCGGGGGGCGGTTCTCGAACCCGAGCACGCCGACTCTCAGGCTGCCATGGCCGACGAGCGGCGCCATGTTGGCGTGGAGGCCGGCAGCGGTGGCCGCCTCGCGGAAGCCGGCCAGGTCGTTCCAGGCCGACGCGCCGCCGCCGAACACGCCGCCCGTGTGGCGCTCCAGCAGTGGCCGCCGCTCCGGCAGGCAGGGGTAGGACGTGAAGCCGCAGTTGCCGGCGACCTCGGTCGTGACGCCCTGGCGGACGGTGCCCATGGCCACGTCCGCGTGCTCGTCCCCGAGCTGCCAGACGAGGTCGGAGTGGGTGTGCGTGTCGATGAACCCGGGGGCGACCGCGAGGCCACTGGCGTCGACCCGGAGGCCGGCCGTGGCGGCGCCCAGGTCGTCCAGCACGTGGATGCGGTCCCCGACCACGCCGACATCGGCCCGGACGGGGGCGCCGCCGCTGCCGTCGTACACCAGGCCGCCGGCCACCAGGATGTCGAGCTCCATGGCCAGATTGTGCGTCAGGCGTCCTCGTGCAGCGACTCCCCGCGGTGCAGGCGGGCGGCGATGTCGAACGTTTGACCGGTTGCCCTGACGGTCGGCGCATGCGCGGCGAGGTAGCGCGCGGCGCCCACGAGCACGTGGACCGCCTCGGACCGGCCCCGGAAGCGCGTCCACTGGCGAACCATGGCCTCGTACATCTGGAAGTGGTGGAACTGTCCGTCCTCGCGCAGCAGCGCGTGTCCGAGGGCGCGCACGACCGCCCGATCGTCTCCGTCCGCCAGCGCGTCGACGACCAGCTGCCCGACCTCGTCGACGCGGCCCTGCTCGTCGAACGCGGCCAGGATCTCCCGGCGCCCGGCGGAGCCGGAGGCGGCCGGGATCGCCCGCCTCGGCACGTTCAGGAAGCGCTCCAGCGATACCGCCATCGCGGCGTCGAGCACCCCGCGGCTGAGGAGGCGCGACGGGGCCCGGCGCATCGCCTGGTCGACCGCGTTCGCGTACGTGAAGCCGTGCAGGACCGTCTCCCAGTCGCCGAACTCGTTGCTTGTGGGGAAATGCACGGCTCGCCGCGCGCCCGCGTAGGCGACCGCGGCCGAGAGCTCCGTCACCGGCACGCCGTCGCCGGTCAGCCGGACGAGCTGCTCCAGCGCCCGCGACGGCTCTCCGTCCAGGACCACCTCGGCCAGGTCGGCGTGGCCGTCCCAGCCCGGCCGGGGCTCCCGCTCGGGGAGCGCGGCGAGCTCGGCCTGCGCGTCGCGGACGAGCGACGCCACGTCCGCGGGGTGGCGCCAAGTGGACGTCTCCTCCATCCGCTGGGAGCGCACCAGCGCCGGCACCAGCGCGGGCAGGACGTGGCACGCCTGCCCCCACCCGACGAGGTCGAGCAGCTCGAACGCCTTGTTGGCGAAGTCGAGCGTGTGGCCGGTGTCGAGGTAGAGGTGGTCGGTGCACGCGGCAAACACCAGGTCGGCGACCTCGCGCGGCGGCAGCGCCTCGATGGCCGTGACGAGCGTGCGCTCCGCGGCGTCCGCCTGCCGCACCTCGACGAAGTAGCGGAACCACTCGAGGAAGCGCTCCGGACGGCGATCCGCGCTGGCGAGCGGCTCCAGGTCGAACTCGGGCGGCTGGCCGGCGGTCGACGCGGCCACGTGGCGGAGGCCGTGGAAGAGCGCCAGCGCCCGGTCCTCCGGGTCGAGGACGGGGAGGACCGCGGCGAGCGCCGTCAGGATGGTCATGCCCTGGCTCCACCCGGCCCGCCGGTTGCGAAGGCCGAACACCGCGGCGCGCGTCAGCGCGTCCGTGGCTGCGCCCTGCTCCGTCAGCGCGATTGCGCCCTTGGCCAGCACCAGCGGGATGTCCTGCTCCAGGCCCACCTGCAGCCGGCCCAGCCAGTGCTCGCGGCGGTCGCCGCGCGGCGGCGTGGGGTCCAGCCAAACCTCACCGTCGCGCACCTCGACCGGAAAGGTGGGGGCGTCGTCGGCGAAGAGGTCGAACGTGCAGCCGCTGGCCAGGTCGAACTTGGCGTGGTGCCAGTGGCAGGTCAGGATGCCGCCCTCCACGGTCCCGCGCCGGAGCGGGAAACCCATGTGGGGACAGCGGTTGTCCAGCGCGAACACGCGTCCCTCGTCGAGGACCAGCAGCACGGCCCGGCCGGCCGCGGTCGTCACGCGCAGCCGCTCGCGCTCCAGGTCGGCCAGCGAACAGACGCGCACCAGTTCCCGCACGGTCGTCATGGCAGCACCTCCTCCGGGCAGGCTATCGCCGGGCCGCCGCCCGAGTCATCGGTCGATGGTCGGAGGTGGCATGCCGGCAGGGCCGGCGGCCCTGCCAGGTGAGGACCGGCTCCCGATCGACCAAGCCGGTCTCGCACCTCCCCGCGCTCTCCTGAGCTAGCATCTATTCGGCTGCAGCTCATTCCGTCGATACGACGGCCCTTCTAGGAGGCACTCTGGCGATGTGGCGTGCCATGTGGACGGACCCTGACCGTCTCAGCGGCTTCCGCCTGGACGCGGCGGCGCTCGGCCGGCTCTGGCGCTTCGCCGCGCCGTACCGGCCCTGGCTGCTCCTGTACATCGTGCTCACGGCGCTCACCGGTCTGGTGGAGGTGCTGCCGGCGCTGGTCATCCAGCGCCTGATCGACCAGGCCATCCCCAACCGCGACGCGCCCCAGCTGGCGCGGCTGGCACTCGCCCTCGGCGGCCTGTTCCTCCTCTCCAGCACCATGCTGCTGGCCAGTCGCTGGACGAACCTGCACATCAGCTCGGGCATCATCATCACCCTCCGCCGGGCGCTCTTCGACCACCTCCAGCGGCTGCCGCTCGCCTTCTTCACCCGGGCCCAGACCGGTCTCATCCAGAGCCGCGTCAACGACGACGCGAACGAGGTCAGCGACCTGCTGACGGACACGATCAGCTCGGCGGTGAGCGACGTCCTGAGCCTCGCCTTCACCCTGGCGGCCATGCTCGCCCTGAGCTGGCGGGTCACCCTGGCCGTGATCGTGATCGTGCCGCTCGTGCTGGTGCCGGCCGAGCTGGTCGGCCGGCGGGCCCGCAGCATCAACCGGCAGCGGATGAAGCGCGCCGGCGCCGTGAGCGCACTGACCGGGGAGCGCTTCAACGTGGCCGGCGCACTGCTGGTCAAGCTGTTCGGCCGCACCGACCTCGAGCTTGATGAGTTCACGCGGCGGGTGCGTCGGCTGCGTGAGGCCTCCGTCCAGTCACAGCTCCTGGCCACCACGCTCTGGGGAGGGCTCTCGCTGACGGGCTCGCTCGCGGTGGTCGCCATCTACTGGGTCGGCGGCCTGGCCGTGATCGGCGGAGCGCTGAGCCTGGGCACCGTGGTCGCGCTGGCGACGCTGGCCCAGCGCGTCTACAGCCCGGTCGTGGACCTGGCGAGCGTCCGGGTCAACATGGTCGACGGGCTGGTCGGCTTCGAGCGTGTCAACGAGGTGCTGGACACGCCGCCGGCCGTCAGCGACCGGCCGGGCGCTGGGCCCCTGGCCGGCGTGCGCGGATCGGTGACGTTCGAAGACGTCTGGTTCCGGCACCCCGCGCCGGCGACCTACTCGATCGCCTCGCTGGAGGGCGGCGCCACCGGCGAGGGCGCGACCTCGCTGAGCGACGAGCCGTCCGGATGGATCCTGAGCGGGGTGGCGCTGCAGGCGGAGCCGGGCGCGATGACGGCGCTGGTCGGCCACACCGGCGCGGGCAAGACGACGCTCTGCCAGCTGATCCCGCGCCTCCACGACGTCACGCGCGGCGCGGTCCTGCTGGACGGGCGCGACGTCAGGACGCTGACGCTGGAGAGCGTGGGCCGCGCCGTCGGAATGGTGCCGCAGGACCCGCACCTGTTCCACGACACGATCGCGGTCAACCTCCGTTTCGCGCGGCCCCAGGCGACCGACACGGAGCTGGAGCGCGCCTGCGCGTCAGCCCGAATCGACGAGCTGATCGCCGGCCTGCCCGACCGCTACGAGACCGTCGTGGGCGAGCGCGGCTACCGGCTGTCGGGCGGCGAGAAGCAGCGCCTGGCGATCGCTCGGGTACTGCTGAAGGACCCGGCCATCCTGATCCTCGACGAGGCGACCTCACACCTCGACTCCGAAACCGAGGCGCTGATCCAGGAGGCCCTGGCCGCGGTGCTGCGTGGCCGCACGTCGTTCGTCATCGCCCACCGGCTGTCGACCGTGCGGGCGGCGGACCAGATCGTGGTCCTCCAGGCTGGCCAGGTCGTGGAGGTGGGACGGCACGAGGACCTGCTCACCCGCGGTGGGCCGTATGCCGACCTCTACGAAACGCAGTTCCGGTGGGACGGCACCCACCCCGCCCGGGCCTGATCGCGGCGGCTAGACCAGGACGCCGAGGACCACCTGCTCGGGGAGCAGGCCCTGTGCGCGCAGCTTTCCCGTCTCGTGGTACGCCTCCACGAAGCGCATGGTGCCCGTGTGCGAGCGGAGCACCATCGAGTGCGTGAACGCGTAGTTCTCCTCGTAGCGGACGCCTTCGAGCAGCTCGCCGTGCGTGATGCCGGTCGCTGCAAAGAAGATGTTCGCGCCCGAGCACAGGTCGTCGATGCCCAGGACCGTCCCCTCGACGTAGCCCTCATCGGCGGCCTGGGCCCTCGCCTCGTCGTCCTTGAGGAGCAGCCGGCCCTGCATGTCGCCGCGCAGCGCCTTCACGGCGCACGCGGCGATGACGCCCTCCGTCGCCCCGCCCGAACCCATCAGGACGTGCATGCCCGTCTTGGTCTCGAGCGCGGCCATGATGGCGCCGGCGACGTCCCCGGCCGAGATCAGCCGGATGCGCGCGCCCACGTCGCGGACCTGCCGGATGATCTCCTGGTTGCGCGGGCGATCCAGGATCACGACGACCAGGTCGCGGGGGTGGAGGCCCTCCGCCTTGGCGATGCGGCGCAGGTTCCAGTCGACCGGCATCTCGATGTCGATCACGCCCTTCGCCCGTCTGCCCACGACCAGCTTTTCCATGTAGTGCACGTGGGTCGTGAACATGGAGCCGCGCTCGGCCAGTGCGACCACGGCGACGGCGCCCGGCTGGCCGTTGGCCGTGAGCCGGGTGCCGTCGATCGGGTCGACCGCGACGTCGACCTCGTGCTCGAGGCCGTTGCCCACCTCCTCCCCGAAGTAGAGCATGGGCGCCTCGTCCTTCTCGCCCTCGCCGATCACCACCGTGCCCTTCATGTCGACCGAGCCCAGGCGTGAACGCATCGCGTCGACGGCCCGCTGGTCCGCCTCCTTCTCGTTGCCGCGGCCCTGCAGCGGCGCGGCGGCCAGCGCGGCTCCCTCGGTGACACGCAGCAGCTCGAGGGCGAGGTTGCGGTCGAGGGGCGGCTCAGACATCTCGTTCCTCCGAATGGCTACCCGAGGCGCCTCCGCCTGATCGGGAGTTTGTCCGGATCGACCAGCAGGTCGTGCTTGTTGGCCAGGCGGCGGTCACCGTCCCGGGTGACATACACGCAGGTCCGCTCGAGCACGGCCGTCACGGTCACGATCTCGCCCCGCAGCGTGGCCTCGAAGCCTTCGAGGAGGATCTCGTCCTCGGCCAGCCGCACCTCGCTGAGCGGTTTGGGCACGACAGCCTCCCTATTCGCAACTGGGCTAGAAGATCTCGCCCCACATCTTCTTCACCCGGTCCACCGACGCGGCGAGCGGTCTGGTCCGCGAGCCGACCGGCTTGCGGGCCACGACCGCGAGCTCGGCGACCGCCTCCTGGGACCGCTCCGGCAGGCCGTCCGGATAGACGTGAAGCAGGCCGAAGTGAACTCCTCCCTCCTGGACGATCAGCGAGCCCACGTGGGCGTCGCCCTCCAATCTCCCCGTGGTCGTGATCTTCAGCCGGCCGCGGACGACGACGCTGCCGTGCACGTATCCCGCGATCACCAGGTCGTGGGCCTCGATGTCGGCCCGCACGTGCGCGTCGGCGCCGACCAGCAGCTCGCCCGGGCAGATGACATCCCCGTCGAACGACCCCAGCACCTGCCCGCTGCCGGACATGGCCAGCCGGCCGACCAGGATGTCGCCCTCGGAGATGACGGTCAGGGGCATCTCCTCACGCCTTCTCGCCGGCAGTGGCGCCGGTCTCGTTTCCCTGTCGCCCATCACGACTTGCGGTACGGCCTCCCGACTGCGGCGGGCGCGATCGCACGGCCCATGGCCCCGGCGACCACCACGATCGTCAGGACGTAAGGCAGCATACCCAAGAACTGAATCGGTACGTGCACCCCCAGGTACTGGAGACGGGCGCCCAGCGCGTCCGCGCCCGCGAACAGGAGCGACGCGCCGAACGCTCCGAGCGGCGTCCACTTGCCGAATATCATCGCGGCGAGCGCGATGAAGCCGCGCCCCCCCGTCATGTTCGGAAGGAACTGGCCGATCTGCTGAATCGAGAAGTACGCGCCGCCCAGGCCGCCCAGCGCCCCGCTCAGGATCACGTTCACATAGCGGACCACCTTGACGTTCACGCCCGCCGTCTCCGCCGCGAGGGGGTGCTCGCCGCAGGCGCGCGTGCGCAGGCCCCACACGGTGTTGAAGAGCACGAGCTGGACAACCACGACCAGGAACAGCATCAGGTACGTCACGAGCGCGTTCTGGAACACGATCGGCCCGATGACGGGCACCGAGCTGAGCACCGGGATCCTCCAGATGGGGAGCGTCCCGGGACCCTTCACCCCCTGCTGCAGCAGCGTCCGGTAGAAGACCCCGGTCACGCCGACGGCCAGGATGTTGATGACCATGCCGCTGACGATCTGGTCCACCAGGAACTCGATCGACAGCACCGCGTGCAGGGCGGCGATCAGCATGCCCGAGACGATGGCGGCCATCATGCCCAGCGCCAGGTTGTGCGCCACGAACGCGATGGCGAAGCCGACGAAGGCGGACGTGAGCATGATGCCCTCGAGTGCGATGTTGACGACGCCCGAGCGCTCGCTCATGACGCCGCCGAGCGCCGCGAGGGTCAGCGGCGTCGCCGCCACCAGTGTGGCCGAGGCCAGGCTGACGATGTCGACGTTCTGCATCCAGAGCATGAAGCCGTGCATCAGGCGGCACCCTCCTCCGGTGGGGTCGCGCCCAGGCCACCTGCGGTGATGCGCACCGGAGCCGATGGGGTCGCGCGCAGGCGGAAGATCAGGCGCACCAGCATCGGCGCGGCGACGAACACGATCACGGCCGCCTGGACCACCGAGATCAGGTCGGTCGAGACCTGCGTCTGGAGCTGCATGAAGCTCGCGCCGCTGCGGAGGGCGCCGAACAGGAACGCCGACGGCAGGATGGCGAACGGGTTGCTGCCCGCCAGCAGCGCGACGGCGATGGCGTCGAAAGCCAGCCCGGACGCCAGGGACGGCGTCAGGACGCCCGACACCCCGAGGACCTCGACCGCACCGGCGAGGCCGGCCAGCGCGCCCGAGATCCCCATGACCGTCACCATGGTCCAGGCCACGGAGATGCCCGACGCGCGGGCCGCAGTCGCGTTCAGCCCCACCGCCCTGATCCGGAACCCGATGGTGGTCCGCTCCACGAGGAACCAGACGACCGGCACCGCCAGCAGGGCCAGGAACAGCCCCAGATGGAGCCGGGAGCCCGGCACGATGATCGGCAGCGTCGCGGAGGGGAGCATCGCCGGGGTCTGCGGGATGGCACGGTGCGGGTCGGCCATCGGGCCGCGGTTCACCAGGAAGTCGAGGAGCCCCGCGGCGACGTAGTTGAGCATGATCGTCGTGATCACCTCGTGCGCGCCGGTGCGGGCCTTCAGGATGCCCGGGATCGCGCCCCACAGGAAGCCGCCGAGCATGCCCGCGAGCAGAGCCACGGGCACGTGCACGATCGCGGGCAGGCCGGCCACGCGGTAGCCGACGAACGCCGCGAAGATCCCGCCCAGCAGCAGCTGCCCCTGCCCGCCGATGTTGAACAGCCCGGCTCGGAATCCGATGGCGACCGACAGTCCGAGGAAGACGTAGGGGATGGTGGCGACGAGCGTCTCGGTGAACGCGTTCCGGGTCGTGAACGCCCCCTGGAACAGCGCGCCGTAGGCGTCGAGCGGGTTCGCGCCCGCGAGGACGACGGCCACCGCGCCGGCCGCCAGGCCGAGCAGCACCGAGAACAGGGGCAGGAGCAGCCGACCCGAGAGCGCGCGCAGGTCGGCGCCGTTCATGCCGCCGCTCCGGCCATCAGCAGGCCGATGCGCTCGGACTCGATCTGGTCGCCCTCCAGCACCGCCACCATCCTTCCGCGATACATCACGGCCACCCGGTCGGACAGGGAGAGGATCTCGTCCAGCTCGGAGGACACGAGCAGCACGGCCATGCCCTCGTCGCGACGGCGGACGAGCTGCTGGTGGATGAACTCGATCGAGCCCACGTCCACGCCGCGGGTCGGCTGGCTGGCCACGAGCACGCGGGGATCGCTGTCGAGCTCACGGGCCACCACCACCTTCTGCTGGTTGCCCCCCGAGAGGGACGCCAGCGGCTGCTCGGGGCTCTCGGCGCGGATGTCGAAGGCGCGGATGACGCGCTTCGCGTGCTGGAGCACGGCCGTGAGCTGGCGCAGGATGCCGCGGGCGAAGGGCGGCCGGTCGTAGTCGGACAGGATCAGGTTGTCCGCCACGTTGAGGTCGGCGATCACGCCCATCGAGTGCCGGTCGGCGGGGATGTGGCCGACGCCGGCGATGAGCACCCGGCGGGTGCTGTCGTGCGTGATGTCGGCCGACCCGAGCAGGATCCGGCCCTGGCGGGGGTGGCGCAGGCCGAGGATGGCCTCGATGAGGTGGTCCTGGCCGTTGCCCTCGACCCCGGCGATGCCCACGATCTCCCCGGCGCGCACGTCCAGGCTGACGTGGTCGACCGCGACCTGGTGACGGTCGTCGTCGACCGTCAGCGCCTCGATCCGAAGCACCGCGTCCCCGGGATGGGCCGTGCCCTTCTCGACCCGCAGCAGCACCGGCCGGCCGACCATGAGCCGCGCCAGCTCCGCCGGACTCGAGTCGGTCGGTGCGGTCGTCGCCACCACCTTGCCGCGGCGCATGACGGTGATGCGGTCGGCCACGGCCATCACCTCGCCCAGCTTGTGCGTGATGAAGATGACCGCGGCGCCCGAGGCGGTCAGCTGATGCACCACCTCGAACAGCCGCTCGGCCTCGGGCGGCGTCAGCACCGCCGTGGGCTCGTCGAGCACCAGCACGCGGGCGCCGCGATAGAGCGCCTTCAGGATCTCGACGCGCTGCTGCATGCCGACCGACAGGTCGGCCACGCGCGCGCCCGCGTCCACCTCCAGTCCGTGCCGCCTGGCCAGCTCGCCGACGTCACGTCGCGCCTGGTCCAGGTCCATGACGCCACGCCTGGCCGTCTCGTGTCCGAGCACGACGTTCTCGGCCACGGTGAGCGGTGGGATCAGCATGAAGTGCTGGTGCACCATGCCGATGCCCAGCCGGATCGCGTCGATCGGGCCCGAGATCTGGACCGGCCGCCCGTCGAGCAGGACCTCGCCGTGGTCGGACTTCGTGAGCCCGTAGACCACGTTCATGAGCGTCGTCTTGCCGGCCCCGTTCTCGCCGAGGAGGGCGTGCACCTCGCCCCACCGGACCGTGAAGTCCACGCCGTCGTTGGCGCGCAGGGCTCCGTACATCTTGACGATGCCGCGCAGTTCGAGTGCGGGAGCCTGGGACGTGTCGCCCAGGCTCCCCGATTCACTGGTCAGGAGGCTTAGCTCTCCGCCCCCGTCTTGATGCTGCCGTCCTTCAGACCCTTGGCGATGGTGTCGATCTTCGCCTTCTGGTCGGCGGTGAACTTGGAGTCGAAGTTGTGGTACGGCGCCACGCCGACGCCGTCCGTCGAGGCGTCGAACGTCTGAATGCCGGATTTGAACTGATTCTTCACCGCCTCCGTGATCGCGGTCTTCACCGCCAGCGCCAGGTGCTTCTCGGCGCTCGTGACCAGGCAGGGGTCGGCCTCCGGGTACGACACGAACTGGTCGACGTCGACGCCCACGCAAGCGACGTTCTTCTGGAGCGCGGCGAGCAGCGCGCCGTTGCCGGTGTTGCCGCCCGCTCCGAAGATCACGTCGGCCTGGCGGTCGGCGAACTCCAGCCCGCGGGCCTTGCCCCAGTCGGGATCGTTGAAGTCCTTCGGACAGCTGCACGGCGTCTGGTACACGCCGAGCGAGTTGACCTTCGTGTTCACGTACTTGGCGCCGTTCTCGAACCCGACGCGGTAGCGGTGCACCGGGGGAATGTCCAGGCCGTAGACACCGGCGATCGTGTTCGTCTTGGTGTACAGGCCGGCCACAGCGCCGGCCAGGAAGCCCGCCTGGTCCTCGCGGAAGAGCAGGCCCGTCACGTTGGTCAGCGTGCTGCCCGCGTCCGGAGCCGAGTCGACCATGATCACCTTGACGTTCGGGTACGCCTTCGCGAACGTCTGGGCGTCGGTGCCCAGGTTGAAGCCGACCGCCACCACCGCGTCGTAGCCGCCATCACCGAAGAGGCGCAGGTTCTTCTGGTAGTCCTCACTGGAGTTGGACTCGATCGCCTTGCCCGCCACGCACAGGCTGGCGTCGTTCTGGGCGTCGAGCACGCCCTGCCAGGAGTTCGCGTTGAAGGACTTGTCAGACAGCTTGCCGACGTCGGTGACGAGGCCGACCTTGTACGTCTTCGAGCAGCTGGCAGACGCCGGGCTCCCGGCGCCGCTCGACCCACCGCAGGCCAACGCAACCATGCATGCGGCCGCGAGGACCGCAACTCCACGGAACACTTTCATCGCTGAACTCTCCCAGTAGTGGCTCCACGACGCCTTCTTGGCTCATCACCGGCGTGGCGTCAGTCTATCTCCCAGCCGGCCGGATCGCGAAATGCCTGAACCATGTCAAGGCGGGGCACGCGAGGCCTTTCAGAGTGCTTGGTGCCGGCGCAGGTAGGCCAGCAGGACCTCGCGGTCGGGGGGCAGGGTGCCGTCGAGCACGAGCTCCTCGAGGGCCGCCTTGATCCTGCCCACCTCCGGGCCGGGCGACAGCCCGCGCACCAGCATGACGTCCCGGCCGGTGATCGGGATCCGCATCCTGGTCGGCGTCTCCTCCAGGACGGCGCGCAGCCGTGCCTCCAGCTCGTCCAGCTTGTCGCCGTCGGGGTAGGCCGAGGCGGCGACGTCCGCCCGCGCGAGCGCCAGGAGGGTCCAGAGGAGGTCGGCCGCGTCGCGGGCCAGCCGGCGCACCGCGCCGTCGCCCCAGCTCGATTCGTAGAAGACGGGCCGGAGGTGCAGGCGGACCAGCCGGCTCACGCGGTCGACGTCCCCGCCGGAGAAGCGCAGGCGCGTGAGAGCGGCGTGCGTCAGCTCCGCGCCGACGTCCTGGTGCCCGTGGAAGGCGCCGTCGGGGGTCGCGGTGGCCGGCTTGCCGACGTCGTGGAAGAGGGCCGCGAGCCGCAGCACGATGTCGCGCCTCGGCCCCGTCTCGGCGGCCGCCGCCGCCTCGACGGTCAGCAGGGTGTGACCGTACACGTCGGCGACGTGGTAGCCGCCCTGTACGACGCCGTGGCAGGCGAAGACCTCGGGCAGCAGCAGCTCGAGCAGCCCGCCCTCGTCCAGCAGCTCCAGGGCTCGCCGCGGCTGGTCGGACAGCAGCATCTTGCGCAGCTCGTCCGCGATGCGCTCGACGGACAGCACCGGCGGGCGGGCCCGGTCGCGAAGGCGCCGGATGGTCGGCAGCAGGTCGGGAGCCAGGTCGAAGCCGAGCTGGCCGGCGAAGCGGACGGCGCGGAGCATGCGCAGCGGGTCGTCCGAGAACGTCACCTCGGCCGGCCGTGGGGTGCGAAGCAGCCGCCGCGCGAGGTCGGCGCGCGCGCCGAGCGGATCGTGGACGCGGCCGTCGAAGTCCATCAGGATCGCATTGACCGTGAAGTCGCGACGGAGCAGGTCCTCCTGGACGCTGGCAGGCCGCACGAACGGTTTGCGGGAGCCGGGGGCGTACGACTCCGCGCGCGCGGAGACGAACTCGACGGCCCGGTCACCCCACGTCACCTGAGCGGTTCCGAAGCGGGGGAACAGCGCCGGCCGGCGGGCTCCCGCGAGCGCGGCGAAGCGCTCCGCCAGCTCGAGTGCGCGGCCGTCCTCGACCAGGACGTCCAGCTCGTCGTGGTGGTCGCGGCCCAGCAGGGCGTCGCGGACGTAGCCGCCGACCACCCACGCTCGGACGCCGAGCTCCTCGGCGGCGCGCCGCAGCAGCGGGAAGGCGGGGTCCGTCACGACCAGACCCGCGGCCGTGCCGCCGGGTCTAGAGGTGCTCGCGCGCCCACTCGACGGCGCCCACCTGGCCGGCGCGGTCGCCGAGCCGGGCCCGGCGCAGGCGCGGCCGGCGATTGGGCCTGATGTACGGCGACGACCGCAGCACCTTCTCCATCACCGGGGCCACCTGCCGCCACGAGCGCGTCACCCCGCCGCCCATCACGATCACCTCGGGGTCGAACAGGTTCGCCACGTTGATCAGCGCGTAGCCCATCTGCGTGGCCGCCTCCCGGACGCGGGCCCCGGCGACGCCGTCCCCGTTTGCCGCCTCGTCGAACAGCGCCTCGGCGGTGGTCCCGGTGGCCCGGGCCAGCGCGCCGCCCCCGCAGTAGGCCTCGACGCAGCCGCGCTGCCCGCAGCCGTCGAGCGGCCCCCTCGGATCGAGGATCATGTGCCCGACCTCGCCGGCGGCGCCGTGGGCGCCCGAGAAGAGCCGGCCGTCGAGGATCAGGCCGGCTCCCACGCCCGTGCTCCACGTGACG
>DASQZW010000142.1:0-9055 GCA_035638495.1 Terriglobales bacterium | reverse complement strand
TGCGAGCATGCCGCCCGGCTGCGTCCGCGATGCCTCGGCCATGATCCGGCCCCGCTCCTGGACGAGCAGGAGCGCCATCTCCCACGAGACGGCGCCGCCGGCGGCCAGCGCCGTGAACTCGCCCAGCGAGTGGCCCGCCAGCACCCGCACCTGCTCCATGCCGTAGCTCTCGCGCCAGATCTCGTACGCGGCCCAGCACACGGTCATCACGCAGGGCTGGATGTTCTCGGTCCGGTTGAGCTCGGCCTCCGGACCCTCGAAGCACAGCCGGCGGACCGGCATCCGCAGGACGTCCTCTGCGCGCTTGAAGACGCGCTGGGCGGCCGGATATCGCTCGTAGAGCCGCCGACCCATGCCCGGCCGCTGTGCCCCCTGCCCCGGGAACAGCAGCGCGACCGGCCCGCTGAGCGTCACTCCCATTCGAGGAGGCAGGCGGCCCACGTCAGGCCGGAGCCGAAACCCGCGATCAGGACCGTGTCCCCAGGGTGCAGCCGGTCCTGCTCGAGCGCGTCGTGCAGCGCGAGCGGGATGGTCGCGGTCGACGTGTTGCCGTAGCGGTCGATGTTCACCATCACGCGCTCCATCGGCAGGCCGACGCGGTGTGCGGCGGCCTCGATGATGCGGCTGTTGGCCTGGTGCGGCACCCAGAGGTCGATGTCGTCCATCGTCATGTCGACCGCTGCCGCGACCGCGTGCGCCTGCCGGATGAAGATGTCCGTCGCGAACTTGAACACGTCCGGGCCCTTCATGCCGATGCGCGGATTCGGCTCGCCGGTCACGTACGCGCCCTTCGTGATGTCGCCGCACGTGATCTTGTCGTAGCCGCGTCCGTCCGCGCCCAGGCACCAGCTGCGGAACCCGCCACCCTGACGGGCCGGCCGCACCACGGCCGCCCCGGCGCCGTCCGCGAAGAGCACGCACGTGCCGCGGTCGGTCCAGTCGACCAGCCGGGTCAGGACCTCCGCGCCGATCACCAGGATGGTGTCCGCTCGTCCGCTGGCGATGTACGCGTCCGCGAGGGAGAGCGCGTAGGCGAAGCCGCTGCACGCGGCCAGCACGTCCATCGCGCAGCAGCCGGCGATGCCCAGCTCGTTCTGCACCCGGCAGGCGACGCTCGGAAACGGGCCATCGGGCGTGGACGTCGCCACCAGGATCATGTCGAGGTCCTGCGGCCGAGTCTCCGCCTCAGCCAGCGCCGCCAACGCAGCCCTCGCGGCCATCTCGAACGTGGGGGTGCCCGGCTCGGCCACCCGGCGTTCTCTGATGCCCGTGCGCTCGACGATCCATTTGTCCGACGTGTCGACCATCTGCTCCAGGTCGTGGTTGGTCACGACGCGGTCGGGCACGTGGACGCCGATCCCGGCGATGGCGGTCGGCCGGCCCTGGCTGCGATACGTGCGCAGGGGTACCGCGTCCGAGCGCACGCGCGGGGCTTGCGTGACGGCCATGGCTACGCCCGCGCCCGCTGCGCGGCCTTGTCCTCCAGGAACGCCCAGAGGTCGCCCACGTTCTTCATCCTCTCGAGCTCCTCCTCCGGGAGCTCGACGTCGTACTTGTCTTCGACGGCGGCAATCAGCTCGACCAGGTCGAGGGAGTCTGCCGCGAGGTCCCGCGCGAAGCTGACGTCCATCTGGACCTGCTCGGGGTCGACGCCGAGGATCTCGGCCGCCAGCTCCTGCAGCTCCTTGAAGTCGAGCTCGGTCATCTGCTTCTTCTCTCCTCTTGGTGCCCCGTCGGTGGCGCAGTCCTGCGGAACGCGAGCGTGGCGTTGTGGCCGCCGAAGCCGAAGGAGTTGGAGATCGCCACGTCGACGGTCGCCGGCCGGGCCCGGTTGGGCACGTAGTCCAGGTCGCACTCGGGATCCTGGTCGTCCAGGTTGATCGTGGGCGGGATCAGCCCGCGGTCGATGGCGAGCACGCACGCGGCGGCCTCCATCGCTCCGGCCGCGCCCAGCAGGTGGGCGTGCACCGACTTGGTGGAGCTCACGGCCAGGCGGTCGGCGTGGGCGCCGAAGACCTCGCGAAGCGCCTTCGTCTCGGCGACGTCGCCGAGCTTGGTCGACGTGCCGTGGGCGTTGACGTAGTCGACGTCCTCCGGCCTGATGCCGGCCTTGTCGAGCGCGCGGCGCATGGCACGAATGGCGCCGGCGCCCTCAGGGTGGGGCGCGGTGAAGTGGTGCATGTCCGCGCTTGCGCCGTAGCCGATCACCTCGGCCAGGACCCGCGCGCCGCGCGTGCGCGCGAACTGCATCTCCTCCAGCACGAACATCACGCCGCCCTCGCCCATCACGAAGCCGTCGCGGCCGATGTCGAAGGGGCGGCACGCGCGCTCAGGCTCGTCGTTGCGCTCGCTGACGGCCTTGATCTGGCAGAAGGCGCCCATCGTGAGCGGCGTGATCGTGGCCTCGGCGCCCCCGGCCAGCATCGCGTCGGCATCGCCCCGTTTGATGATCTCGGCTGCCTCGCCGATGCCGTGGCCGGACGAGGAGCAGGCGCTGACGATGGCGTAGTTGGGGCCGCCTGCGCCGCAGTGCATCGCGACGACACCGGCGCCCATGTCGCAGATCATCATCGGCACGGTGAAGGGGGAGATGCGGCGCACTCCCCTCTCGAGCAGCGCGGTGTGGTTGCGCTCGATCTCGTCCATGCCGCCGACGCCGGAGGAGACGATCACGCCCACGGCGTCGGGGTCGAGCTCGTGGGGGTCGAGCCGCGCGTGCGCCAGCGCCTGCTTGGCGGCTGCGAGCGCGAACTGGCAGTAGCGGCCCAGGTGCCGGGCCGTCTTGCGGTCCATGTACTGGTCGGCCTGGAAGTCCCTGACCTCGGCCGCGATTTTGGTCGTGTAGTCGGTCGTGTCGAAGTGGGTGATGGGCCCGACCCCCGAGACCCCCTCGACGAGGCTCGACCAGACGGTCTCGATGTCGTTCCCGATCGGGGTCACGAACCCGAGCCCGGTGACCGCCACACGGCGGCCGTTCACGTGTGTCATCGGCGTCAAGCGTACGGACCGCAGGTCGAAACCCGCCTCTGTCCAGGGTGGCAATTGTGGCGTCCGCGTTTGGACTCGCGGTCCAACCGACCCCGAGAGCGGCAAGGCTCTACGCTGTTGCCCCATGCTGTTCGCGGATCACGACGAGGAGATCGCCGAGGGGTTGGCGCTCCAGGAGGCGACGGTCGCCGACCTGGCCGCCGCGATGACGGACGGGCGTCTGACCGCCGTCGCGCTGGCCGAGCGCTACCTCGACCGGATCGAGCGGCTGGACCGTCGGGGACCGTCGCTGCGCTCGGTCATCGAGGTGAACCCCGACGCGGTCGAGATCGCCGCGCGGCTCGACGCGGAGCGTCGCGAGCGCGGGGCGCGCGGCCCGCTGCACGGCGTCCCGGTACTGCTCAAGGACAACATCGACACGCACGATCGGATGCAGACGTCCGCCGGGTCGCTCGCCCTGGTCGGCGAGCCGGCGCCGCAGGACGCCACCGTGGCAGCGCTGCTCCGGCGGGCCGGAGCCGTGATCCTGGGCAAGGCGAACCTCAGCGAGTGGGCGAACCACCGCTCGACCCACTCCTCCAGCGGATGGTCGGGCCGGGGCGGGCAGTGCCGCAATCCGTACGTGCTCGACCGCAACCCGTGCGGCTCCAGCTCGGGCTCCGCCGCCGCGGTGTCCGCGAACCTCTGCGCAGTTTCGCTCGGTACCGAGACGGACGGCTCGATCGTCTGCCCGTCGAGCGCGTCCGGCGTGGCCGGAATCAAGCCGACGGTCGGCCTGGTCAGCCGGGCCGGCGTGGTGCCGATCTCACACAGCCAGGACACGGTGGGCCCGCACGGACGGACCGTGGCGGACGCCGCCGCCGTCCTGGGCGCGCTCGCCGGCGAGGACCCTCGCGACCCGCAGACCGTCGCGGGCGCGGGCCAGGCGCACGGCGACTACACGCGCTTCCTGGTCGCGGACGGCCTTCGCGGCACGCGGATCGGGGTGGCCCGGACGACCGGGTTCGGTCGGGCGCCGAAGGTCGACGCGATCATGGAGGAGGCAATTCGAGCGCTCCGAGACGCCGGCGCGACCGTCGTCGATCCGGCCGACATCCCGACTCAGAAGGAGCTGGGAGGGGAGAACGAGACGACGGTCCTGCAGTTCGAGTTCAAGCAGGACCTGGCACGCTATCTCAGCGGCCGGACGGGCGTACCCATCCGGACGCTGGCGGACGCCATCGAGTTCAATCGCGCGCACGCCGCCGAGGAGCTGCCGTGGTTCGGCCAGGAGCGGTTCGAGCAGGCGGAGGCGACGACTGACCTTACCGACCCGCGGTACCTGGAGGCGCTGGCGCAGGGCCGCGCGCTCTCGCGGGACCAGGGCATCGACGCCGTGCTCGCAGAGCACCGACTGGACGCCCTGGTGGCGCCGACCGGCGGCCCCGCCTGGGTCATCGACCTGGTCGACGGCGACCGCTTCACGACCGGCAGCTCGACCGCGGCGGCGCAGGCGGGCTACCCGATCGTCACGGTGCCGGCCGGGTTCAGCCACGGACTGCCGGTGGGCCTGTCGTTCATCGGCCGGGCCTGGAGCGAGCCGACGCTGATCCGGCTGGCGTACGCGTTCGAGCGGTGGACGCGGGTCCGGCGGCGGCCGCAGTTCCTGCCGACGATCGAGCTGCCGGCCGGAACGGCCGGCTGAGTGAACTAGGCTCCCGCGACGGGCGGCAGGTAGGGACTCGGGTCCACCGGGGTCCCGTTCACCCGCACCTCGAAGTGCAGATGGATCCCGGTCGAGGCGCCGGTGGAGCCCTCGACCCCGATCTGCTGGCCCTGGGTCACCGTGTCGCCGACCCTGACCATCGTCACCGAGAGGTGGCCATACAGGGTCACCAGGCCGCCGCCGTGCACGATGATCACGTAGTTGCCGTACCCGGTCGTGCCCGACCCGACGGCAGCGACCACGCCGTCGGCGGCCGCCCCGATCCGCGTGTTCGGCGACGCCAGGTCCAGTCCCGTGTGGAAGTGCGGGAACCCGAACATCGCCGGTTCCAGCCACAGCGTGCTCGGACCGAAGCCCTGGGTGAGAGTCGCCCCCTGGATCGGCCAGGCGAGCCGCGTGCCGGCCGGAGCGGTCTCCGTCCCGCCCAGCGTGCTGGCCGGCGGCGGCGGGATGGCGGTGGAGTTCAGCGTCGCCCACAGCTGCGCCTGCTGCCAGACCTGCTGCTCGGCGGTCGCGATCAGCCTCTGCTGGCGCTGGCGCAGCATGGCCACCAGCTGCGGGATGAGCGACACGTTCTGGGCGCTGAGGCCGTCCAGGGCTGACTGCGTGTCGTCGATCACCGACTGGAGCTGATCGCTGGTGTCCTGCTCCTGCGAGGCCAGGTCCTGCAGCAGGCTCATCGCCGAGTTGAGCTGATCCTGGGTCTGCTGCTCCTGGTCCGCTGCCCGCTGGCGGTCGGCCTGGTCCTGCTGCTGCTTGGCCAGGTCCTTCTTGAGCTTCTGCTCGAGCGCATCTGCGCGCAGCGCCGCCGCCGTCAGGTCGCTGGTCTGCGTGACCATGTCACGGACGCTGCCGGCGCGCAGCAGGCGGAGCAGCAGCGCGTCGGGCTGCACGTAGAGGTAGCGCGCGAGGATGCCGATCTCGGCTCGCTCGTTGTCGATCTGCCCCTGCGTCGTGCTGATCTGGTCGTCCAGCTGCTGGATCTCGGCGTTCAGCGAGTCGATCTTCGCCTGGCTGGCGTCCACCTGCCGCTGGAGCTGGTCCTGCTCGTTCGCGTTCTGGTTCATCGCGTCCGAGAGCTGCTGGACCGTGGACAGCGAGTCGGCCATCGCGCCACCGAGCTGTACCCGCGCCTGGTCGATCAGCCGCTGCGCGCCGGCGTCCGTCGTGGGCGCCGGTGCCGGGGTGGCGGTCGGGGTGGGCGTGGGCGTCGGGGTGGGCGTCGGTGTGGGCGTCGGTGTTGGTGTGGGCGTGGGTGTTGGTGTGGGCGTTGGTGTGGGCGTCGCCGTTGGCGTGGGCGTCGGGGTCGGTGTCGTGGCGGCGGAGGTCGCGGCCGCCGGCTTCGCGCTGACCGACGGAGACGGCGACGGGGTGGCGGCGAGCGCCTGCGCGGGCATCATCGCGAACAGCAGCGCGGCGACGATCGCCGGCACCGCCGCTCGCCTCACGCGCGCAGCCTCCTGAACGCAAACAGCGCCGAAACCGTGCCCAGGCACACGCCGAGCGCCGCCACGGCGATCAGCGCCTCGGCCACCGAGGGCACCGTGAGACCCGGCAGTACCTGCACGAAGAGGTGGCGCGCGCCGTACAGAGCGATCAGGCACGTCGCCGCGACCACGGCGGCCGCAAGCACCCCGGCGAGGCCGCCGGTCAGGGCGCCCTCGACGCCGAGGCGAGCGCGGACCAGCCACGGCGAGGCGCCCACGAGCTGCATCGTGAGCAACTCGTCCCGGCGCGCCAGCACGGCCGCGCGGATCGAGTTCGAGCTGATGACGTACGTGATGACCAGCAGCAGCAGCCCGAAGGCGCCCGCCACGCCCGCCGACACCAGGGTGAACTGGCGAAGCCGGTCGTACGTGCCGGCGTCGTAGGACGTCGGGCTGCGAGTGTCCACCCCCGGCTCGCTGGCGGCCGCCTTCGCCACCGCCGCGACGTCGCTCGGGCTGTAGGTCGTGACCTCGAAGCTGGCCGGGAAGGGATTCGAGTCCGAGTAGCTCGCCAGATCGCCGAGGCCGGGTCGCTGCTGCGCCTGCGCCAGCGCCTGGTCCTTGTCGAGGTACCTGACGCTGCGCACGTGCGGGAGTTTCGCCAGCGCCTGGTGTGTCTGGCTCAGCTGGTCGGTCGTCGCGTCGTCGGCGAGGTACACGTGCAGGACCGAGGCCTCCGCCGACTGCGCGATGAGCAGGCTCCGCACCGCGAAGCCGGAGATCGAGATGAGGCCGGCCAGGAGGAGCAGCAGCGTGATCGACCCGAGCGCCGGGGCCGCGGTGCCGAAGTTGCGCAGCCAGCTCACTGCGGCGCCGCCCACCGCGAGGCGTCCGACGTTGCCGGCCCGGGTCCACGGCCAGCGCCGCGGTCCCCGCGCCGGCCGGGGCATCTCCGGCGGTGGCGTGTAGCCGAGGACGAACTGCATGACCCGGCCGATCCGCCGGCCCAGGCTCACTCGCGGCCCCGGCTCGCGAGCGGGGGGCGGGGTGTAGCCGAGGACGAACTGTGCGAGCTCGCCGGCGCGCCGCGCCAGCATGGAGGAGCGGCGCTTGGCGTGTCCGTTTCCCGCCGCGGGCATGGCGGAGAGCGCCGCGAGCGACCGGGGCCCGTGCCCGGCGCCGTTGGTGCTCCCGTTGCCGCCGTTCCGGCCGTTGCCGCCGTTGGTCGAGCCGCCGACCGTCTCCGTCGTGGCCAGCCGGTCCAGCACCTCGCGCGGAGGGACCCACGGGCCCCTCGCCGGGGGCCGAGCCGGCGGCCGCGGACGCGGCGGTGTCTCGTACCCGAGCACGAACTGGGCGACCTGACCCCCGCGCGCCCGGACGCTCACGCGCGGACGCGGATCGGGCGGCGGCGGCGGCGTGTAGCCCAGCACCAGCTGCATCAGCTGACCGGTCCGCTCGCCCAGGCCGGGCCCCCGATGGTGGCGCGCCGCGAGCAGGGCCGCCGCGGTGCCGTTGCCGGGCAGCGGCGCCCGCGCCGGCATGTCCGCCACGATGCGGCCCTCCCGCAGCTCGATCACGCGGTGGGGCCGGGACAGCGCGAGCTCCACGTCGTGCGTCGCGACCACCACCGTCGTGCCGGCGGCGCACCGGCGCTCCAGCAGTTCGAGGACGCGCTCCGCGTTGGCGCGGTCCAGGCTGGCGGTCGGCTCGTCGGCGAGCAGAACGAGGGGATCGTGGCCCAGCGCACGGGCGATGGCCAGCCGCCGCTGCTGGCCGCCGGACAGCTGGTCCGGGAAGGCCGCAGGCCGGGCGCCCAGGCCGACCTCCTGGAGCCGCGTCTGGGCGCGGACCCGCACCTCGGACTTCGGCATGCCCAGGTCGGCCACCTGGAGCGCGAACGCAACGTTGCCGCGGGCCGTCATGTCCCGCATGAGGCGGTGGTCCTGGTAGACCGCCGCGACGTCGCGGCGGTGCTGCGTCAGGAACCGGCGCCAGCGCCGGTCCAGGCGGTTGCGGTCGACCCGGATGGTCCCGCGACTCGGGCGCAGGTCGCCGTGCAGCAGCTTGAGCAGCGTCGTCTTGCCGGCCTCCGAGGGCCCGATCACGAAGACGAACTCACCCGGCTGGATGGCCAGGTTGACGCCGCGCAGCGCCACGAGCCGGCGATACCGCCGGTACACTCCCTTCAGCTCGATGAGCGCACGCTGATCCTCGCCGGACGCGCCCCCGCCGGCTGACTGCGGCCGTGTCTGCGTCGTGGTCTCAGAGATCGCTGAAGGCATCTGTCCTATCCGAGGCGCGACCATCACGTCGCGCGGTGTCGCAGTTCCTCCACCTTAGCCCAGGGGCTCAGGTATTCAACCCTGCAGTTGCCCTACCCCACCTCGACGTTACACAAGCATGATAGGACCTCCGTCCCGGTCGTCGGCGTCCGATCCCGAGCTCGTGCCTCTCTTCTGCGTCGAGTTCTAGACGAGCTTGCGCAGGTCCAGCGCCAGCTGGAGGCGCTGCCGCAGCACGGGTTCGTCCGGGTCCCCGCCCAGCAGCTCCCGCAGCTTCTCCATGCGGTAGAGCACCGTATGCCGGTGGAGCTGCAGGGCCGCGGCCGCCTCCTTCACCGTGCCCCGGGCCAGCACCGCCTCCAGCGTCTCCATGAGAGCGCCCCGGCCGTCAGCCCTCGTGAGCGGGCCCAGCACGTGCTGGACATAGCGCTCCAGCACCATCGGGTTCTGCGACAGCACCAGGTACGGCGCCACCTCGTCGTAGTGGTGGAGCAGGCGGTCCGGCCACAGCTTGCGGCCGACTTCGACGGCCTGCTGGGCCTCGAGGTAGGAGCGGGAGATGCCGCGCAGCCCCGGGTACTCGC
This sequence comes from Terriglobales bacterium, assembly GCA_035638495.1. Classification (GTDB taxonomy): domain Bacteria; phylum Chloroflexota; class Dormibacteria; order Dormibacterales; family Dormibacteraceae; genus CF-161. Next base: position 66 of record DASQZW010000142.1, on the reverse strand, counting down.
CGCCCAGGCCTGCCCGAACTCGGGCGCGGCCGCTGCGCCGCAGCGCGGCCAGCGCCTCCCACGCCT
>DASQZW010000141.1:0-32351 GCA_035638495.1 Terriglobales bacterium | reverse complement strand
CAGCTGCACGCCGCCATCGCGGCCTGCCACTCGACCGTGGCCAGCGCGGAGGCCACCGACTGGCGCCAGATCGCGCTGCTCTACGGCGAGCTGATCCGGCACGAGCCGACGCCGGTCGTCGAGGCGAACCGGGCGGTGGCGGTGGCGATGGCGGAGGGCCCGGCGGCCGGACTGGTCATCCTCGACGCGGTGGGCCACCATCCCCAGCTGCGGCGGTGGCCCCAGCTCCACGTGGCGCGAGCCGAGCTGCTGGCCCGGCTCGGCCGCGTGGAGGAGGCCGTCGCCGCCTACCGGACGGCGCTGGCGCTGGAGCCGCCCGAGGCCGAGCGGCGGTTCATCGGGACCCGGATCCGGCGGCTCCTGGACGGCTGAGCGGGCCGGTCAGAGCCCCGACGGCTCGTGCGGGCCCAGCACCAGGAGCTCGAACAGGCCCCAGCCCACCTCGCCCTCGCACTCGAACCGCGCCAGGTGGTCCACCAGGCCGAAGAGGCGCATCCGGTCCTCCTGCCGCGCCGGGTCGAGCGTCAGGCCCTGCACCACCAGCGGGCCCTGGTACGCGCCGTGCCGCCAGTCCGGGTCGCCGCCGTAGCCGCCCACGCTCAGGGAGAGCGGGACGAGCGGCTCGACCCGCACCTCGAACGGCCTGCCGCCGGGCGGCGCGTAGGCCAGCGTCGCGGCCCGCAGAGCGCGCGTTCCGGGCTCGAGGTCGAGCCGGTGCTCCGGGCGGCCGAGCGGCTCGGCCGGGCGCCCCGCCGACTCCGGCCAGACGCACACGGCCTCCTCCACGATCCGCCGGCCGTGGCGGTCCTCCTGCACGATGGTCAGGATCGACCGGTCCGCGAACTGCATCGGAGCGTAGATCCAGAAGAAGCCGGGCGGCTCCGTCGCGCGGATGCCCGCGGGCTCTGGCTCGCCGACCGGCCGCACGCCCCACGAGCGGTCGCGGAATCCCCACCAGCGGTCCGGCGTGACCTCGTGCGTCGTGCCGGCCACACCCAGCCGGCCGCTCCACCGACCCGTCTGGGCCAGGCGCACCGAGTCGAAGACCACGCGCTCCTGCTGACGGACGTAGTGGCGCGGCTCCCGGGTGGCGGGGACGGCGCCCTCCCACGTCAGGTCGAAGTCGAGGTCCCACTCGTTCGGCTCGAGCACCATCCGCAGGCGCCGCAGGCCCTCCAGCACCTCCACGCGGAAGGGGCCGGCGGTTGTGTCCATGCGGTCCGCGCCGAGCTCGCGCGACGCGCGGACGACGTGGTGCCGCCCGCCCGTCACGGCGACCGCGAAGGCGTCCACCACGCCCAGGTTCGGGTACTGGCCGAGTCCGGCCGCCAGGAACAGGTCGGGGCCGCACGGGTGGCAGTTGAAGTAGTACCGGTCGTAGAAGTTGCGGTCGCTCGTGCCCACGTGGCGCATGACCTCGGCCACCTGGTGGATCGGGTAGTCGTCCAGCGGTGTCAGCATCGCTGCTCCAGGATGACGCGGAGCAGCATCGCCGCGGTGTTCGTCGTCGGGAAGTCGCTGCCGGGCGGCAGCCAGCCCACCTCCATGAACAGCACGCCGAGCCGGGCCATGATGATCGCGAAACGCAGCGCGGCGAAGACCTCGTAGTAGTCCAGATCGCGCATCGGTCGGCCGAGCAGCCGCTCGTAGCGCGCGACCGTCTCGCCGGCGCTCGGGAAGCCCGCCAGCCGGGTCGTGCCCGAGCCCTCGCTGTGGTGCCGGTCGAAGTACAGGAACCAGGCCAGGTCGACCTCCGGCTGGCCGAGCGTCACCATCTCCCAGTCCAGCACGGCTCGCGGCTCGCAGTCGCGGAAGATGACGTTGCCGATCCGGGCGTCGCCCCACAGCAGGGAGGGCCGACCGACCTCGTCCGGCTGGCGCGCCCGCAGCCAGGCCAGCGCCCGGCGCGCGTCAGGCAGCTCGCCCGCACCGGCCCACTCCAGGAACCGCTCGTAGTAGCCGAGCTGCTGGTCGATCCCCGTCCGTCCGTACTCGGGGCGGTCGATGAACCGCAGGCCCAGGGCGTCCACGTCCAGCCGGTGGATGCCGGCCAGGACGTCCACGGCGCCCCACCACAGGCGTTCGCGTTCCGCAGGCGACGCCTGGACGACCCAGCCGTCCTGGTGGTACGGCGGCACGTCGCCGGGCACCAGGCCTGCGACGTGGTCCATGACGATGAAAGGAGCGCCCAGCGGTGCCGATCCGACCTCGAACCAGCGCACCGCGGGCAGCGGCACGTCCGTGTCCCGGTCGAGGATGTGCATCACCCGGCACTGGTCCTCGAACCGCGGGTCGGGGAACAGGCGGTATGCGGTCGGCGCGACCCGGGCGACGAGGGCCACTCGGAGCGGCGTCGCGTCCTCCGTCCACGCGGCGTCGAACAGCAGCGTCTCGCTGGAGAAACCGCTCCCCGCCGAGGGCGTGCGCACTCCGGAGACGACGAGGTCGCGGGCACGGGGCAGGCGGTCGCGCAGCCACCCCTGGAGCAGCGAGCACGTCAGCCCCGGATCCCGCTGGTCCGGGACCGGCATGCCGCGAATCTAGGAGTCGGTCGCCACCTCGTCAAGGGGCCGTCGCCCGCCCACCAGCGCCGGCTCCGCGCGGGGCGACTGCCGAGCCCGGGCGGGAACGGCGGCGTCCAGGCTCACCGCGGACGGCTCGCCATGCGCCTCGCCCAGGCCGGGCCGCGGGGCGTCGCCCCGATGCCCCTGCCATCGCAGCTCGAACGTTCCGTTCACCGGCTGCAGCACTGCTCGCAACCTCATGGTCTGTCCACCTCCAGGTCCAGCCTGGCCGGGCCGGGGGCGGCCCGTCTTCGTGCGCACCCGACGAGGCCGCCACCGCATACCATGGCACGCTGACCCAATGGTTCGTGTGGCGATCCTCGACGACTACCAGCGGGTGGCGGTCCGGATGGCGGACTGGGCGGCTGTCGTCCCCGACGCCCAGATCACGGCCTACGCCGACCACCTGGACCGCGAGGACGACCTCGCGGCCCGTCTGGCGGGCTTCGACGTGGTGGTGGCCATGCGCGAGCGAACGCCGTTCCGCCGGTCCCTGCTGGCCCGGCTGCCGCGGCTGCGCCTGGTCGTCACGACGGGCATGCGCAACGCCGCCATCGACCTTGCGGCCTGCGGCGAGCTCGGGATCACCGTCTGCGGGACCGCGGGCTCAGGCAGCGCCACGGTGGAGCTGACGTGGGCGCTGATCCTGGCCCTGGTCCGGCACGTGCCTGCCGAGGACGCGTCGATCCGCGCCGGCGGCTGGCAGCGCAGCGTCGGGACGGACCTGGCCGGCGCGACGCTGGGCGTGCTGGGCCTGGGCAACCTGGGGCGACGGGTGGCGGCGATCGGCCTCGCCTTCGGGATGGACGTGATCGCGTGGAGCCAGAACCTGACCGCCGAGGCGGCGGCCGCGGTGGGCGCACGCCGGGTCGGGCGAGAGGAGCTGTTCCGGCAGGCCGACGTCCTGACGATCCACCTGGTGCTGAGCGAGCGGACGCGCGGCCTGGTCGGCGCGGGCGAGCTGGCGCTCATGAGGCCGACCGCGTACCTGGTCAACACGTCGCGCGGCCCCATCGTCGACGAGGCGGCGCTGGCCGAGCACCTGCAGTCGGGCCGCATCGCGGGCGCCGCCCTGGACGTCTACGGCGTGGAGCCGCTCCCGGCCGGAGACCCGCTGCGCGCGCTGCCCAACTCGGTGCTGACACCGCACCTGGGCTACGTGTCCGAGCGTACGTACCGGACGTTCTACGGCGAGGCGGCGGAGGACGTCGCGGCGTTCCTGGCCGGCAGGCCGGTGCGGGTCCTGACGCCGAGTTGACGGCATCCCGACCCCGATCCGGGGGGTCAGCGCCGCGTGCGCGGCCGGACGCGGTTGGCCAGGTCGACCAGTCGGACGCGCTCCGCGCCCGTCGCCAGGCGGGCCAGGTCCCGGTAGGCCCGCTCCAGCTCGAACCGCAGGGGCAGTGAGCGCAGCGGCCGGCCGAGCAGCCGGACGTCGTCCCGCGGCTCCAGGGCGCCCGAGCCCAACCGGTCGAGGGCCGTCTCCAGGAGCCGCACGCGGAGCTCGCCGCGGACGGCCGGGTCGAGCGCCAGCCGGTCGATCGTCGCCGACGCGAGCGCCAGCTGCTCGGCGGTGGGCGGTCCGGCCGCTGGGTTGAGCAGCGCCCTGGCGCCGGCCATCTGCGCCTGGACGTGCAGGCTCGACGGCGGCGCGATCGCGCCGTACGCCTCGACCGCGCCGGCCCGGTCGCCCTGCGCCTCGCGCACCCGCCCCAACCCGAAGCAGGCGGACGTGAATCCCGGATCCGTCGCCACGACCCCCTGGTACAGCAGCCCCGCGGCGTCCAGGTCGCCTTCCAGCTCCGCGGCCAGCGCCAGCGCCAGCCGCGGCGCCAGCTCGCCCGGCAGCTCGGAGGCGACGCGGTCGAATGCCTGCCGGGCGGCGGCCGCCTGCCCCTGCGCGAGGAACGAGACCCCCCGATACCAGGCCACCCGCCAGTCCCGGCCAGCCCGCTCCAGCGCGTCCTCCGCGGCGCGGAAGTCCCCCAGATAGATCAGCGCCCGCGCCATGCTCAGTTCCGGCTGGTCCACCGCGAGGGGCGGCAGGTGCCGCCACTCAGGCCCCCCGACCGAGGCCCCGGCCGCCGCCTCGAACGGCTGCAGGTCGCTGCCGAAGAGGCCGCTCGCCGCCGGCGCCGGCCGGCCGCCGGTCACCGCGACGACCTGCCGCAGCACGCCCAGCAGCTGCTCGGCCATCTCGGCGGCCGACTGGAAGCGATCCTCCGGCCGAGCGGCGCCGCCGCGGGCCAGGAAGCGGCGCAGCGAGTCGTGGGGACCGGGGTCCGCCACCAGCGCAGCGAGGCAGCGTGCGACCGAGTAGAGGTCGGACGCGACGGACGGACCGGTGACCGCCACCTCGGGCGCCTGGAACGCGTCCGCGCCGAACACCGCGGCATCCGGGTCGTCCAGCCGCGTGACGGCCCCCAGGTCGACGAGCTTCACGTCGTCGCCCTGGAGCATCACGTTGTCCGGCTTGAGGTCGTTGTACAGCAGGCCGAGCCCGTGCAGGTAGCGGAAGGCGGGCAGGATGCCCAGCACGTAGGCGATGGCCTGCTCCAGGGGGAGCGGACCGAGGCCGGCGCGGTCGCGGTCGGCCACGACCTCCCCGAGTGTCCGGCCACCGACGTACTCCATCACGATGTAGCCGGCGTCCTCGTGCTGCACGAAGTTGTAGATGCGGACCACGTTCGGGTGCTCCACCCTGGCCAGGAACTGGCGCTCCGCGAGCGCGGCGTCCATGGCCTCGGAGTCGCCGGTGTTCAGCATCCCCTTGAGCACGACCCAGCGGCTGGAGACCTGCTCGTCCCTGGCCAGGTAGATCCACCCGAGACCCCCGTACGCCAGGCAGCCCACGACGCAGTACTGGCCGGCGACCAGGTCGCCGGCGCCCAGGCCGGGGGAGAACGAGAACGGCGTCCGGCACTGCCGGCACGCGCCGGCCAGCGGTCCCGGCCGGCCCACGGCGCCCCGGCCCACCTCGCTGCCGCAGAACGAGCAGTAGCGGGCCGCCTCCGGGACTTCCGGCACCGCCATGACCGCCGCCGCCGGGTCCACGACGGCGACGTCGGGGAGCTCCACCAGCCCCGCACCGGGCCGTCCGCCCGCCTGCCAGGTCGTCATCCGATCGGCCTCTCTGTGAGAAATCGACTGAAGGGGCATGCCCCCTCTCGCACTGGAGCGCATTATCGGGTTGGTGATCCGCTGGAGAGAGGTGCGCGACCGGGCCTCCACCACGCCGGGGCGCCTGCGGCTGCTCTCGGTGGCGGTCACGGCCGGCGCCGCGGTGCTGTGGCTGGCGGGCAGCGGCGTGCTGGCGGGGTCGTCGGGCGCCCTCGACGGCATCGGGCGCGGCACCGTGCCCGCGATCGTCCTGACCCAGCAGATCCACGCCGCGCTGGCCGCCGCGGACCGCTCGGCGGCCAATGCCTTCCTGTCCGGCGGGATCGAGATCGTCGAGCCGCGCACCGAGTACGAGATCGACATCGCCGCCGCGACGGCCGACCTCGAGCAGGCCGCCGAGCAGAACCGCGCGGGCTCGGCGGCGAGTCTCCAGCTCCAGGCCATCGGCGCGCTGCTCGCGCAGTACACGGGTCTCGTCGAGCAGGCCAGGGCGAACAACCGGCAGGGCTTCCCGATCGGCGTGGCGTACCTGCGCGACGCGTCCCGCCTCATGCACCGGCCGAGCGACGGCATCCTGGCTCGGGTCGACGCGGTCAGCGTCCTCAACGGGCGCGACCTCGACCGCGAGGGCTCCGCGCTAACGTTCAGCCTCGCCGTGGCAGCGGCGTTCCTGGTGCTCGCCGCCGGTCTCCTCGGCCTGCTCGGGTACACGCAGCGCTTCCTGCGCCGCCACTTCAACCGCCAGCTCAACGACGGCCTGCTCGCGGCGAGCGCGGCCGTGGTGCTCCTGGGCGCCTGGATGGGGTCGCAGGCAGCCCACACGATGGTGTCGGCCGGGACCGCGGATCAGGCCTACGCGCGCGTGCACGACCTCTGGCTGGCCCGCTCCCTCGCCAACGACGCGGACGGGAACGTGAGCCTGTCGCTCGCCGCCCTGGGCGGCGGCGCCGAATTCGACCAGGCGTTCACGTCCGAGACCGCGCAGCTCGGCGGCCTGCTCACGGCCGAGCTCCGCGACGCGCGCTTCCCGGGCGAGCACGCGGCGGCGTTGCGGACGCTGGCCACGTTCGGCCGGTTCCTGAGCGCGGACGCGGCCGTGCGCGACGCGGTCGGTCACGGCGATCAGCAGGGCGCCGTGTCCGTCGCCCTGGGCACCAGGCCCGGTCAGCTCGCGGTCGTGTTCGGCGAGTTCGACGAGGCGCTGGGGGACACGATCGCGGTCGTCCAGGGGCAGTTCGGAGCAGCGATCGATGCCGCGCGCTCGCCGCTCGGTCTGGACGTGGGACTGCCCTGCCTGGCGGCCGCGATCGCGCTGCTCACGCTGTGGGGGCTCCAGCCGCGGATCGCCGAGTACGCAGGTTAGAGGTTCGGCCGGAGCACGAACACGCTGGGGTGGAGGCCGCCGGCGCTCAGCGTGAGCTCGCGCTCGATGCGCAGCCCGCGCACGGCGCCGGCCGTCTGCCGGAACAGCCGTTTCTCCTCGGTCAGCGCGACGGCCCGGCCGCCGGGGGCGAGCACGCGGCCGACCTCGGCCAGGAGCGCGGGATAGAAGCCGATGTTCTCGCGATGTGACCCGACCCGCTTGCCGAACGGCAGGTTGCACGCGAGCCGGTGGATCGTCCCGCCGCCGAGCGGGAGTGCGCCGGCGTCGCCGCGGTAGAGCAGCGCCGCTCGACCAAGGTTGCGCCGGGCGGCGCGCAGGGCAGCCCGGCTCACGTCCCCGCCGACCAGGATGACTCCCGGCTGGGTGGCTGCGGCCTCGAAGAGCAGCGTCCCGGAGCCGCAGCACGGATCGCACACCACGTCCCCGGCCTCGGGACCGAGCAGGCGGATCATGAGCGCCGCCACGACCGGATTGGTGGACGCGGGGATGCGCCCCAGCTTCGCGAACCGGCGGCTCCAGTGCAGGGCGCCGACCTGGGCGGCCAGGCGCGAGCCCATCACCTCGAGGTTGACGTCCCAGCGGCTGGGATCGTTGACCCATCCGAGCTCGCGGGCGACCAGGTCCCTGAGCTCCCAGCGGCCGAACCGCAGCGGGCTCACGCGGAACCGGACGGGCTCGGCCGTCGCCACGGCGGACAGCGCCCCGCGGTCGAGCGACTCACGGAGCCGGGCCAGCACGATGTCCGGGCTCGGCGGCGCAGCGGTCTCGATCGGAGCCAGCACCACGCCGCAGACGTCGTAGAGACGGATCGCGGCCAGCGCGCCCAGCGCGCCCCGATACGCGATTCGGACGGAGTCGGCGTCGCGCTCCAGCACCCGCGGACGGCAGTCGAGCCGCGCGAGGTCTCCCTCCAGGAGCGGAACCCCGCCGCCGGCCGTGTGCAGCACGAGCTCGTCCTCCACGTCCAGGGAGTATTGCGTGCCGCCGGGCACGTTCGCGCCGTAACGTCTCAGCAGATGCTCACCGACCTGGACGAGCAGGTGGCAGTCCTGACAACGCTCACGGAGCCGCTGCGCCGCGCGCTGTACCTGCACGTGGTCGCGCGGCGACGGCCGGTCAGCCGGTCCCAGGCCGCGGCGGCCCTGAGCGTGCCGCGCACCGTTGCGGCGTTCCACCTCGACAAGCTCGTGGAGGCAGGCCTGCTCCAGGTCAGCCGGGGCCGGACCACCGGCCGGAGGGGGCCGGGAGCGGGCCGCCCCGCCGTCCTGTACTCGCGGGCGGAGCGCCAGCACGAGGTCAGCATCCCTCCGCGGTCCTACGCGCTGGCGTCACGACTGCTCGCCGACGCCGTGGACGAGGCCGGAGCGGATCGGCTGCTGCAGGCGGCCGCCGAGCGCGAGGGAGAGCGCCAGGGACTCGCCGAGGCCGCGACCGTCCGGGACCTGGACGCGGTGGCAGCGGCGCTGGAGCGGCGTGGGTACGAGCCGGTCCGGGAGGGCGACCGGCTGTGGTCGTGCAACTGCCCGTTCCACGAACTGTCGACGGCCAATCCGCCGCTGATCTGCGGCATGAACCTGGCGCTGCTGTCCGGCCTGGTCCGCGGACTCGGCGCTCGGGACCTGGACGTCAGGCTGGAGCCCGCCCCCGGCCGCTGCTGCGTGGTGATCTCTAAGTCCAACATCGCTTGACATAGAGCGACCAGCGCGCGTTCAATCAGGGGCATGGCCCTGCCCTCCCTGCCACCCGCCGACCCGCACCACCACGTGGCCCAGGTCAACGTGGCCCGGGTGCTCGCGCCGCTGGACACGCCGGCACTGAAGGACTTCGTGGACAGCCTGGAGCCGGTCAACGCGCTGGCCGACCGCAGTCCCGGCTTCGTGTGGCGCCTCCAGACCGAGTCCGGTGACGCGACCGCGATCCGGCCTTACGACGACGAACGGATCATGGTCAACCTCTCGGTCTGGCGGTCGCCCGCGGACCTGTGGAACTTCGTGTACCTGAGCCGGCACCTCGACTTCGTGCGACGCCGGCGCGAGTGGTTCGAGCGGATCGAGCCGTACCTGGCGCTCTGGTGGGTGCCGGCCGGCACGGTGCCGAGCGTCGAGGAGGCGAAGCAGCGGCTGGAGCGTCTGCGCCGCGACGGGCCCGGACCGGAGGCGTTCACGTTCCGAGCGCCCTGGGGCGCCCCCGCGCCGCGCGCCGGCCGCTAGATCCGGGACGTACGCTGGTCGCCGTGGCCGAGCATCGACACCGCGCGAGCGCCCTGGTGGTGTTGTGCCTCCTCGGGTCTGCCTGCAGCGGCCCGGCTGCCGTCGCTCCCACGGCCACCGCCCCTCCCGCAACTGCGGTCGGTGCCGCGCCTGCGGCGGTCCCTGGCGCGACCTGCGGCGACCCGGTCGCCAGCCTCCGCCCGGAGTCGGCCCTCCCCGCGCCGGGAGCGATGCCGGCCGGGTCGTTCGTGCGCGCCGTCGAGGACCGCGGCCGGCTCGTGGCCGGGGTCTCCGGCGACCGGATGCTGTTCGGCGCGCTCGACCCGCTGACGAACCAGCTCGAGGGCTTCGAGGTGGACCTGCTCCGGCAGGTGTCGCGGGCGATCTTCGGCGACGACCAGCACCTCGAGCTGCGGGTGGTCACCGAGGCGGACGCGCCCGACCTGCTCCGGCAGGGCGGCGTGGACGTGGTCGCGCGCGAGATCACGATGACGTGCGCGGCCCGCGCCCGCGTGGACTTCTCGGAGGAGTACTTCCACGCGTCGGAGCGCGTGCTGGTGGCGCGCAACTCACCGGCGCGTGGGATCGAGGACCTCCGCGGCAAGCAGGTCTGCGCGGCGGCGGGCTCGCTGGCGCTCACGACCGTGAGCGCCGCAGCCAGCCACCCGATACCGGTGGCCGCCGCCGACTGGAACGAGTGCATGGTTCGGTTCCAGCAGGGCGAGGTCGACGCCATCGCCGCCGACCAGGTGACCCTGCTCGGCTTCACGCAGCAGGACCCGTACACACGGATCGTGGGCGGCGACCTGGCGGACGAGCACTACGGCCTGGCAGTTGCGCAGGGGCACCCCGACCTGGTGCGCTTCGTCAACGGCGCGCTGGAACAGATGCGGTCCGACGGGCGCTGGACGGCGCTCGCCGCGCGCTGGCTGGGCCGCTTCGGCCCGACGCCGACCCAACCGGCGGCGCGGTACTCGGATCGATGACGCCGATCGGACGCCGCGCCGCAGCCGTCGCCGCGGCGGCCGTACTCGGCCTGGCCGGCTGCGCCGGCGGCGGCCCCACCGCCATCGCCGGCGGGCCCGTCACGATCGAATTCGCCACCCAGGGCCTGGGCCAGGAGGGCGACGCGACGAACCGGGCGATCGCCGCCTTCGAGCGGGCCGAGCCGCAGGTCCACGTCAACGTCCTCACGCTGTCGCCCCTGGCCGACGTCGCGTACCGGCAGCTCACCGACCGGCTCTCCCAGGACGGTCCCACGCCCGACGTGCTCACGCTCGACGTCATCTGGCCGGCGGCGCTGGCCAGGGCGGGCTGGATCGCACCGCTCGACCGGTTCCACCCGGACGCGACCGAGTTCTTCCCCGCGCAGGTCCAGGCGGGGACCTACCGCGGCCACCTCTACGCGGTTCCCTGGTTCATCAACGCCGAGGGCCTGTACTACCGGAGGGACCTGGTGCCCGTGCCGCCGGCCTCGCCCGACGAGCTCGTGGCGGCTGCCCAGGCGGCCATGCGCGCCGACCCCTCGATCACCAGCGGCCTCGCCTTCGAGGGGGCCGGCTACGAGGGCGTGGTGACCGCGTTCATCGATTTCGCCGGTGGCCTGGACCTGCGCCACGTGAACTCGCCCCAGAACGTGCGCGCGCTCACCACGATGCGGGACGCGATCGCTCGAGACGGCATCTCGCCCCCCGACGTCACGCACTGGGACGAGTCCTACGTCCAGGACGCGTATCTGAGCGGGCACGCCGCCTTCGCGCTCAACTGGCCGTACCTGTTCGCGCTGGCCCAGGCGCCGGGCTCGCCCGTCGAGGGCCGGACCGCGTGGATCCCCTTCCCGTCGGCGAGCGGCACGCCCCGCGCCGCCCTGGGCGGCGACATGCTGGGCGTCAACGCCCGCTCCACGCACCAGGACGCAGCCTGGCGCTTCGTGCGCTACCTGCTGCGGAATGACGTCCAGGTCGACCGCGCCGTCACCGCCGGCGACCCGCCGGCCGTTCGCTCGGCCTACGGCCAGCGGCTGTTCGACCTCGCGCCGTACTACCGGGACGAGCAGCCCGTGCTCGGGGCGGCGACGTCGCGGCCGGTGGACCCGCACTACGTCCAGGTCTCCGCCGTCCTCCAGGCCCGGCTGGGCGCGGCGCTCGCCGGCCAGGTCGCGCCCGCTGCCGCGCTGTCGGCCGCCCAGTACGAGATCGCCGCCATCCTCCGCTCCGGCTGATGGCGGTGACCTTCCACAGCGCGTCCGCAAATCCCCTACGCTACGTTCCTGTTTCGCAATTCCTTCATGGGCATCCCGGTGAGCTGCTGGAGTCGGCGCGGGACGACGTGCTCCTGTTCTCCTCTTTGAGCGGTGCTTCGTGCAGGGCCTCCTGGCGGGTTCGATGAAGGGCTAGACCAGGGGGCGATGGAGGACGGCGCCCAGGCGTCGCTGACCACCCGGTCGATGCGCGCGCGCAACCGGCGGCAGCTGCTCCAGCTGCTGCGCGAGAACGGGGCGCTGAGCCAGGCACAGATCGCCCGCAAGACGGGGCTGTCGCGCACGACCGTCTCGACCCTGGTGGCCGAGCTGCGCGGCCTGGGCGTGCTCGTGGAGAGCGACTCCGAGCGCCCCGGCGCCGGCGCCCAGGGAGGCCGGCCTCCAGTGATGCTGGCGCTCGACGACTCCGCGGGTGCCGCGGTCGGCGTCGACATCGGCCACGGCCACGTGCGCGTGGCCGTGGCCAACCTGGCGCGCACGGTGCTCGCCGAGCGCCTCCGCGAACTCGAAGTTGCCGACGACGCGGAGCGGACGCTGGCGGTGGCCGCCGAGCTGATCGGGGAGTCGCTGGCCGAGGCCCGTGTCGACGCCGGCAGGGTGCTCGGCGTGGGCCTCTGCCTGCCCGGTCCCATCGACCGCGCCCGCGGGGTGGTCGCCTCGGGCTCGATCCTGCCCGGCTGGCACGGCGTCCGCGCCGCGTACGAGCTGGGCGAGCGCGTCGGCCTGCCGGTCGAGCTGGACAACGACGCCAACCTGGCCGGCCTCGCCGAGACGCTGTGGGGCGGCGGGCGCGGGTGCGGGCACGTCGTCTACCTGAAGGTATCGACGCGAATCGGATGCGGCCTGATCGTCGACGGCTGGCTGTACCGGGGCGCGCGCGGCATCGCGGGGGAGATCGGACACACGGTGGTCAACGAGTCCGGGCCCGTGTGCTACTGCGGCAGCCGCGGCTGCCTGGAAACGGTCGCCGCCGGCCCGGCGATCGCCGAGCTGCTCCGACTCCGGCACCACGAGCAGCTCACACTGGCCCAGGTGGTGGCTCTGGCCGTCGAGGGCGACCCCGGCTGCCAGCGTGCGCTGGGGGACGTCAGCGCGGAGATCGGCGTCGCGGTCGGAAACGTCTGCAACCTGCTCAACCCCGAACGGGTCGTCGTCGGAGGCACGCTGAGCCAGGGCGGCGAGCTCGTGCTCGAGCCGATACGCCAGGCGGTGCGACGCGCCACGCGCCAGTTCACGACCGAGATGACGACCGTGGCGCCGGCCGAGCTCGGCGACCGGGCCGAGGTGCTCGGGGCGCTGGCGCTCGTCATGAAGGACGCCAGCAAGCACTTCTCGCTCCGCCTCGACGCCGTCTGACCGGCGGGCTCAGGTCGCGTCGACGCTGAGGTTGAGCCGCAGCCACAGCTCACCGGTCGCGATGTGCGCGGCCGCCAGCACCCTGGTGAGCTCCGGGTCGCGGCTGGTGATCGCCTCGTAGATGCGGACGTGCTCCGTCAGCGTGGCGGCGAGCGCGCCGCGGTCCGCCCGGCCGCGCATCAGCCGCGCCCGCATGGTGCGGGCGGCGAGGCCATCGAGCAGGGAGCTCAGCACCGCGTTGCCCGCGGCCCGCGCGATCACGGCATGAAATGCCATGTCGGCGTCGATCAGCTCGGCCGCGTTCCCGGCCGCGTGCATCCGGTCCAGCTCGGTCTTCAAGGCCTCGCGATCGGCGTCCTCCATGCGGACGGTGGCGAGCGCGGCCGCGGCGGGCTCCAGCAGGCGGCGCACTTCGAACAGCTCCAGCACCGTGTGGTCCTGGAGCAGGTGGGTGACGAACGACGTCGCCTCCAGCAGCAGGTCCGGCTCCAGGCTGCTGACGTACGTGCCGTCGCCCTGACGGACCTCCAGCACGCGGACCAGCGAGAGCGCGCGCACCGCCTCCCGCAGCGAGTTGCGCGACAGGCCCAGCTCGAGCGCCAGGTCAGCTTCGCGGGGCAGCCGGTCGCCCGGACGCCAGCGGCCCGACACGATCAGGTCGCGGATCCTGGCGATCGCTTCGTCCGTCACCGTGGGCCCACGCCCGGCGCGGGGTTGCCTTCGCCGGTCTGCCGCCTCCCCCATTCGGGACAAACTGTATGTCAGGACCGGACTGCGCCGCTGTGGTGACGAAGCGCCCTGCTCGTGCCCACGGTCTGCTGGACCGGGAGCGCCGGCGCTTTAAGCGCAGCTTGAAGTTAATTGGCCCTTTAGCGGGCCTTAAGTGACCTGCCGTTAAGTTCGACCGGTGAAAAAGCGGTGCCTCCTCGTCGCCACGCTGCTCGGGGTCATCGGCGCGTGCGGCGGCGTTGCGGAGCCCGCTGCGCCGCCATCCGACGAGCCCGCGTTCCAGCGCGTGCTGGACCGGATCGGGGACGACGGCACGATCGACCGCGTCACCGCGCTCCAGGCGTTTGCCCTGGCCTTCACCCCGCCCCCCGGAGTGAACGAGCCGCCGGGCTCGAGCGGTCCGATCCTGTCCGGAAGCGGTCCGCTGCGCTGGGTCACGGCCCACGTGGCCGAGCTGACGCCGGCGCAGCGGCGCGCCGTGCGGTCGGTCGTGCCGCCGCCCGCCCACACGAACGCGACGGCGCTCCCGTCGTCCACCGAGCAGGGACACTTCGAGGCGCTGGTCGGCGAGGCGTGGGCCTACTGGTCCAGCACGTTCCCGCGGTCGAGTCTGCTGCACCCCATCGACCGGTGGTCGGTCGCGCTGAACGCGCGTGACGCCTTCGCCGCAAGCGCCTACAGCTACCCGGTCGACGCCCAGCGGCAGGTCATCGGTCCCGTCGACGACTGCTGGATCTACTTCAATCCGAGCGTCCGGACCGGCACCGACGCGGAGAAGCGCGAGGCCGCGTACAGCGAGGTGTTCAACTGCTTCGAGGCGCAGATGGTGCCGGACCTGGCCGGCTACTTCGCCGGGTCCAGGTCGGGCGTCGGACCTGCGGCCTGGCTGATCGAGGGCGGGGCGGCGTACGGGATGGACCTGGCGCTCACCACCCTGTTCTCGCCGACACCGTACGTCGCGGGGTTCTGGTTGACGTACTTCGGCTCGCCGGCCGAGCCGCTGTTCAAGCGCGCCTACGACGCGATCGGGTTCTTCGCCCGCCTCTCGACGAGCGGGATCGACGTCATGGCCCGGATGCCGGCCGCGATCCGGGCCATCGTCGGGCAGGGCGGCAGCGCCGCAGCCTTCGACGCGTTCCTCGCCGGCACCGCGATCCAGGCGCGCCGCGTACCCGTCGTCACCTAGAGCAGGGAGGACGGGCGTCGCCGGTCCCTCCATGTTGACTAGGCTGAGGGGAGGACGCCGTCGGGTCGAGGTCGGAGGACGCCGTATGAGACGAGTGGAGGGGGCGAGCAAGGTCACCGGCAGGCTCGAGTTCACGGAGGACCAGCCGATGCTGGGCCTCGCGTACGTGGGCCTCGTCACCAGCTACGCGCCCAGCGCGGACATCCGATCTGTGGACAGCAGTGCCGCCGTGGCGCTGCCCGGCGTGATCGCCGTGTTCACCGCCCGCGACCTCGGGCTGGCCGAGGAGGGACCGGACGCTCCGCTCGCCAACGTGCGGGTGTCCCACGTCGGCCAGCCCGTGGCCGCGGTGGTCGCGGAGACCCCGCAGGCGGCGACCGATGGGGTGGAGCTGGTCGACGTCGAGTACGAGCCGCTGCCGGCCGCGACGGAGGTGGCCGAGGCGCTGGGCGACGACGCCCCGCGCGTGCTCCCCGAATCCGCCGCGGCGAGCGAGGAGGCCGCCGTCCACGGCGCCGGCGGCGGATCGGCCACAGCGGATGCGGACTCGCGCCCGCGCAACGTGACTTCCCGGATGGAGGTGCGGCGGGGCGACGCGGGGGCCGCGCTGGCCGCCTCGGCCGTCGTGGTCAGCGGCAGCTATCGCATGGCGCGCGTCCACCAGGCGTTCCTCGAGCCGCACGTGGTCACGGCGGCCTCTGCGCCGGACGGCTCGGTCACGGTGTGGTCGCCCACGCAGGGCACCGGCGCGGTGGTCGACTCGGTGGCCGGGTCGCTGGGCATCTCGCCTGCCCAGGTGCGCGTGGTGTCCATGCCCGTCGGCGGCGGCTTCGGCGGCAGATCTCGCTGCTGGAGCCGCTGGCGGCGCACCTCTCCCGCGCCGTGCGCCGGCCGGTTCGCATCGCGCTGACCCGCAACCAGGAGTTCCTGGTCGGCCGGCCGGCGCCGGCATCCGAGATCGCGATCGAGCTGGGCGCCACGAGCGACGGCGACCTGACGGCCATCCGCGGCCGGGTCACGTTCGACAACGGCGCCGGCGCCGGCTGGCACACGGGCATCACCTGCGAGCTGCTCGTCTCGACGTACCGGATCCCGAACGCGGACCTCCTTGGTCTGGAGGTCGCCACCCACAAGCTGCCGGCGACCGCGTACCGGGCTCCCGGCGCGCCGCAGGCGTACTTCGCGCTGGAGTCGTGCCTGGACGAGATCGCCCGCAGGCTGGAGATGGACCCGATCGAGCTCCGCCTCCGCAACGCCTCGCGGGAGGGCGACCCGCGCGGCGACGGCACCCCGTGGCCACGAATCGGGCTCACGGAGTGCCTCCAGCACGCGCGGGTCCACCCGGCGTACACGGCCGCGCGTGAGGACGGCGAGGGCGTCGGGGTGGCCGTGGGCTCGTGGCCCGGCGGATACGGGCCGGCCGCCGCGGCGTGTCGCCTGGAGCGCGACGGCACGCTGTCCGTCCACCTGGGCTCGGTCGACATCAGCGGCACCGACACGGGGTTCGTGGCACTGGCCGCGGAGACGATGGGGGTGGCGCCGGAAGCCGTGCGCGTCCTGAAGGGCGACACGGCCACGGCCCCGGCCTCACCGATGTCGGGAGGCAGCGCGATCACGTACAGCGTGGGCCCCGCGGTCGTCCGCGCGGTGCTGGAAGCCCGCAAACAGATCCTCGACATCGCGGCCGTGCGCCTGGAGGCGGCGGCGGAGGACCTGGAGGTGGCCGACGGTACGGTGCGCGTGAAGGGCGCACCCTTCCGGAGCCTGACGCTGGCCGAGGTCGCGGCGGCGTCCGGCGAGGGGCACGGGCCGGTGTACGCGGTCGGCCGCTCGGCGCCCACGGCCCCGGCGCCGATGTTCGCGGTGCACGTCGCGAGGACCCGGGTGGACGAGCAGACGGGCGGCATCCTGGTCACCCGCTACGCCGCGATCCACGACGTCGGTCACGCGCTCAACCGGGCCGACGTCGAGGCGCAGGTCCACGGCGGCATCGTCCAGGGCCTGGGCCGAGCGCTGGGCGAGGAGATCGTGCACGACGGGTCGGGCCAGCCGCGCACGGCGTCGTTCGCGGACTACGTGCTGCCGACGGCGGACCTGGTGCCGGGCATCGAGGTGGAGATCGTCGAGGTGCCTTCCGAACAGGGACCGAGGGGAGCCCGCGGCGTCGGCGAGCCGCCGGCGGTGCCGGTGCTGGCGGCGGTGGGCAACGCCATCCGTGACGCGACGGGCCGCCGGCTGACCAGCGCCCCATTCCATCTGGAGGCGGTCGCCGCGAACGCGCGCTAGCACTCGTGGCCGGGGAACCGCACTTCTGGACCGATGTGCGGTCCGCCGAGCCATCAGCTCGCGGCCGACCGCAGCCGTTCGGCGGCCACCTCCGGGAGGATGTCGTTGATGAACACGCCCCCGGCGGTCTCACTGCCGGCGAGGTACTTCAGCTTCTCCTTCGCGCGCCGCGGGGATGTCAGCTCGACATGCAGGTGCGCAAGCGCCGGGTCCTCGCGGACCGGCGACTGCTGGCACGCCAGGACGTACGGCATCGGGTCGCCGAACAGGGCGTCGAAGCGCTGCAGGACGTCGGCCAGCAGCGCCGCCAGGCCCTCGCGGTCCGGCTCCGCCAGCCCGGGCAGGTCAGGCACGTGACGCAGCGGGTACAGGTGCACCTCGTACGGCCAGCGCGCGGCCGACGGCACGAAGGCGACCCAGCCCGGCGCCGCCGCGACCACCCGCTCGCGCGCCGCCAACTCGCCCGCGG
Source organism: Terriglobales bacterium (assembly GCA_035638495.1). Classification (GTDB taxonomy): domain Bacteria; phylum Chloroflexota; class Dormibacteria; order Dormibacterales; family Dormibacteraceae; genus CF-161. The sequence continues at coordinate 14,787 of DASQZW010000141.1, read as the reverse complement.
CGATGGCGCAGAACAGGCAGCTGCCGCCGCCGTCGCGGTGGCGGCGGGCGGACTCCAGCTTCCGCGCCATCCGCGGCGTCACGAACGGGTACGCGTAGATCTGGCCGTGCGGGTGCGACAGCGTGACGCCGATCTGCTCGCCCCGGTTCTCGAAGGGCATCACCTGCTCCACGCCCGGCAGCCGGGACAGCTCGGTCGTGCGGTCGGCCCAGACGTCGACGATCGTCCGCAGGCGGCGCTGGCCCAGCCGGCCGAGCGCGCCGTCGTGCTGAGACGTGAAGCACACCACCTCGCAGCGGCCCAGGCCCGGGCGCCGTGTCGCCAGCGGCATCAGCTCCCCCTCGGTGGTGCACGGGTCGCCTGCCAGCGACGGAAAGCGGTTCTCGAAGACGACCACGTCGTAGTCGGCGGCGGGGATCTCGGTCAGGTGGCCGTCTCGCGAGGGGCACAGCGGGCAGAGGTCCGCCGGCGGCAGGTAAGTGCGGTCCTGGCGGTGCGACGCCACGACCACCCACTCGTCCATCACGGCGTCGTAGCGCACCTCCGACTCGACCGCGACCACCTCGAGCCGCCGGCGGTCGTGCGTCTCGCGCGTCGCCCCGTCCGCCTCGTCGTAGTAGATCAGCCCGCGGCCGTCGGCCAGCCAGGCCGCGGTCTTCCTCACGCCGGTCGCGGTTCGCGGGGCTGCTCGGGGTCCGCCACGATCGCCACGTCCCGCGGCCCGAGCCGGAGCCGACCCGTCTCGACCGCGCGGCCCGCGATCAGCTCCATGCAACCAGAGGGTACGGAAACGTCCACCTCCTCCACTCCGTGGTTGAGCAGGAACAAGAGGCCACCCCGCCGCACCGCCTCCACCCCGTGCGGCACGGACGCGACCGCCAGGACCCCGGCCTCGGCCCATACCCGCCGGAGGAACCGGTCCATCGCCGCGGGCTCCAGCGCCGTACCGACGTACCAGGCGACGCCCAGGCCGAAGGAATGACGCAGCACGGCCGGTCCGCCGCCCTCGGACGTCGCAACCGCCTCGGCGCCGAGCGCCGTGATCGCCTCGCTCCACGTGTGCGCCGACCCGTCGACGCCGTCTGCGAAGCGCAGGCCCACCCGCTGCCCGGCGGCCAGCGGCTCGAAGTCGTCCACACGCAGGCCGAGGACGTCGCCGAGGGCGCCCGGGTAGCCGCCGAGCCGGACATGGTCGCTGGGATCGACCATGCCGCTGAAGAAGGACACCACCAGCGTGCCGCCCTCGGCGACGTAGCGACGCAAGTTCTCGGCCGCGGCGTCGCTGACCAGGTAGAGGTTGGGCACGAGCACCAGGCGGTATCCGGAGAGGTCACCCTGGGGCGGGACGAAGTCGGCGGTCACGTTGGCCCGGTGGAGCGGCTCGTAGCACGCCTCGACCCGGTCGAGCAGCCGGATGTCGGCTGAAGGCTTCGACGGCAGCTCCAGCGCCCACCAGCTCTCCCAGTCGAGCACGATCGCGACGTCGGCCCGGACGCGCTGACCGAGGACTGCGTCCAGCCGGCGCAGCTCGGCGCCCAGGCGCACCACCTCGCGCCAGGTGGGAGAGGAATCCCGGGGACCGTGCGGGACCATCGCGCTGTGCCACTTCTCGGCGCCCGCGCGCGACTGCCGCCACTGGAAGAAGAGCACGCCGTCGGCGCCCCGGGCGATGGCCTGGTAGCTCCACAGGCGCATCTGGCCACTCGCCTTCACCGCGTTCCGCTGACGCCAGTTGACGCGGTTCGGGGACTGCTCCATCAGGATCCAGGGCCGGCCGCCGCCGAGCGAGCGCATCAGGTCGCCGACCATCGCGGCGCCCACGTGGGCCGCGGGGTCGGATGGATCCGGGTACGAGTCGTTGCTGACCACGTCCTCGCGGGCGGCCCACCGCCAGTAGTCGAGCGGCTCGAAGAAGCCCATGAAGTTCGTGGTCACCGGCACCCGTGGGCTGCGCTCGGCCAGCACCGCCCGCTCCATCTCGTAGCAGTCCAGCAGCGCGTCCGACGAGAAGCGCCGGAAGTCGAGCACCTGGGTCGGGTTGGGGAATGTCGGCGCGCGCCGCGGTGGCAGGACCTCCTCCCAGTCCGAGTATCGCTGCGACCAGAACGCGGTGGCCCACGCCTCGTTGAGCGCCGGGAGCGTCCCGTAGCGCCGCCGCAACCACGTCCGGAACGCGGACGCGGACTCGTCGCAGAAGCACGCGGACACGTGGCAGCCGTACTCGTTGTTGACGTGCCACAGCACCACCGCCGGATGCTCGCCGTAATGGCCGGCCAGCGCTCCCACCAGGCGCCGGGCCGCATCCCGGTAGGCCGGACTGCTCGGGCAGTAGTGCTGCCGGCCGCCGGGCCAGAGCCTCGTGCCGTCCGCCAGGACCGGCAGGATCTCGGGGTGGAGGCGCGACAGCCACGGCGGCGGCGATGCCGTGGCCGTGGCCAGGTCCACGCCGATACCGGCGCCGCGGAGCAGATCCAGCAGCCGATCCAGCCAGCCGAAGTCGAAGACGCCGGGCTCCGGCTCCAGGAGGGACCACGCGAACACCCCGACCGTGACCAGGTTGACCCCGGCCTCGCCCATGAGGCGCACGTCCTCCTCCCAGACCGCCTCCGGCCACTGCTCCGGGTTGTAGTCGCCGCCGTACGCGAGGTGTGGAAGCTGCAGTGGCGTCATCGTCGGCCGCCCTCCTCAGCAGCTGTCGGGGAGCGCTCCGCGCGCGACGAGCACGGCCACCCCGATCTCGCGGATCGCGTCGAGCTGGCGGGCGTCGGCGCCCGAGTCGGTGATCAGCGTCGACATCCGGTCTGCCGGCACGGTCTGGCACATGGTCTCGTGGCCGACCTTCGTGTGGTCGACCAGCACCACGGTCTGCTGTGCCGCGGCCGCCAGCGCCCGGTCGGCCGCCGCGACCAGCGGGCTCGGGGTGCTCAGGCCGCGCTCCGCGGTCAGCCCGTTGCCCGAGATGAACGCCTGGGAAGCGCGCAGCGTGCGGACCGACTCCTCGGTCGCGGGGCCGACCAGCGCGTGGATCGGCCGCCGCAGCGTGCCGCCGGTCACGATCACCTCGACGTGGCTGGCCGGCATCAGCGCCTCGGCGACCAGCAGCGAGTTCGTCACGACGGTCAGCTCAGGGAAGTCGACGAGCAGACGCGCGAGGGCCTGCGTCGTGGTGCCCGGGCCCAGGACGATCGAGTCGCCGGGCCGGATCATGCTGGCCGCGAGCCGCGCGATGGCCGCCTTCTCCGCCGCGGCCTGGTGCGCCTTCTCCGAGTACGACGGCTCGTGCGCGAGTCCCCCGGGCAGGATGGCGCCGCCGTGCGTGCGGACCAGCAGGCCCTCGTCGGCCATCAGCCGCAGGTCGCGGCGAAGCGTGATCTCGGAGGCGCCCAGCGCCTCCGCCATCTCCGTCACCGAGACCACGCCGCGGGAGCGAATGCTCTCGGCGATCCGCTTCCTCCGCTCGGCTGCGAGCATCGGCGAAATGGTAACGGATGATCGGCCTCCGAACAATATCGAACATCTTCTGTTGACAAGAGCGACCGAAGTTGTATCTTTTCGCTCCAGAACGACCTGACCGGTCATCTGCGACCACCGGGAGATGAGGAGGGGACCTATGGGCTACCTGGACCTGACCAGGCGCGACGTCCTGAGGATCGGCGGCTACGCGAGCGTCGCGGCCTTCCTCGCCGCCTGCTCACGGGGCGGCGGGAGCAGCCCCTCAGCGTCCGCGGGACCGGGCACGGTCTCGGTGGGCAGCAACCAGTCGGACACGAGCGCGACCGGCGGGCCGCGCAAGGGCATGGCCGACGTGACGGCCGCCTACCAGCAGGCGACCGGCGACACCCTGAAGGTGAACACGGTCGACCACGGCACGTTCCAGGACCAGATCAGCTCGTACCTCCAGGGCACGCCCGAGGACACCTTCACCTGGTTCTCCGGCCACCGCATGCGGTTCTTCGCCGCGCAGGGCCTGGCGACCCCGGTCGACGACGTCTGGAACAAGGTGAAGGGCAACTACACGAGCGCGTTCGCGGAGGCCGTGAAGGGCGACGACGGCCACATCTACGGCATCCCGGTCGACTACTACCCGTGGGCGGTGTTCTACCGGAAGAGCGTCTTCGCCCAGCACAACTACCAGATCCCGACCAACTGGGACGACTTCAAGGCACTCTGCACCCAGATGAAGAAGGACGGCCTGGTCCCGATCGCGATCGCGGACAAGGACGGCTGGCCGGCCCAGGGGACGTTCGACATCCTGAACCTGCGCCTCAACGGCTACGACTTCCACGTCAATCTGCTCAACGGCAAGCAGAAGTGGACGGACTCGAAGGTCACCAACGTCTTCAAGAAGTGGGCGGAGCTCACGCCCTTCTACAACGAGGGCGCGGCCGGCATGAAGTGGCAGGACGGCGCCGACCTGCTGATCCAGAAGAAGGCGGGCATGACCGTGATCGGCCTGTTCATCTCGCAGCAGTTCCAGGCCAGCGACGTCAGCGACCTCGACTTCTTCCCGTTCCCGGACATGGGGACGCAGTACGACGCCGAGAAGGCGCTCGACGCGCCGATCGACGTGATGATGATGACCAAGCGGTCGCCGACCCTCAGCGCCGACATGGCGGCGGCCAAGCGCTACCTCGAGTTCTGGGCCAAGGGCTCGACGCAGGTGCTCATGTACCACAGCGCGCCCGGCTTCATTCCCGCCGCCAGCGACGCCGACTCGAGCTCCTTCGACGCGCTGACCAAGAAGGCGGTCCAGATCGTGGGCCAGGCCAAGCGCATCACCCAGTATTTCGACCGCGACTCGCGGCCCGACTACGCGGGCCCCAACGGCATGCAGCAGTTCCTGCTGAACTTCCTCGCCAACCCCACCGCGAACCCATCGAACCTGCAGGGCACGATGCAGCAGTTCTGGGATTCTCTGCCGCCCGAGAAGTAGGCCGGAACATAATCTTGAGCCGTGGCTGAACCCACGACCACTCCGGCTGCCCCCGTCCAGGCCGAGGCCGGGACGGGGGCCGTCGCGGCCGTCCGCCGGAAGCGCCGATACAGCCTGCTGACGCGCCACGACAAGCTCATCCTGGGCCTGATGGTCGGCGTCCCGCTCGCGCTCGACCTGATCCTGATCTGGGCGCCGGCGATGGCGTCCGTGGGCATCTCGTTCACGAACTGGTCGGGCATCGGGCCGATCACATCCGACAACTTCGTGGGCGTCAGGAACTACCAGGTCCTGTTCGGGTCGTACATCTTCTTCCGGCCGGCGCTGGCGCACAACCTGATCTGGCTGGCGTTCCTGACGCTCATCTCCACCCCGTTCGGCATGTTCCTGGCCGTCCTGCTCGACCGCGAGATGCGCGGCACGCGGGTCTACCAGAGCATCTTCTTCCTGCCGGTCGTGCTGGCACTCGTCGTCGTCGGGTTCATCTGGGAGCTCCAGTACGCGCCGCAGGAAGGGTTCATCAACAACGCGCTCGGTCTGACGAAGAGCGGGGGCCACATCATCGACTGGCTCGGCAACCCGAACATCAACCTGTTCGCGGCGCTCGTCGCCGCCAGCTGGCGACACGTGGGCTACATCATGGTCCTCTATCTGGCGGGGCTGAAGAGCGTCGACCCGACGCTGCGCGAGGCGGCCGCGATCGACGGCGCCAACCAGCGCCAGACGTTCTTCCGGGTCGTGTTCCCGGTGATGGCGCCGATCAACGTGATCATCGTGGTCGTGACGATCATCGAGTCGCTGCGCGCGTTCGACATCGCGTACATCATCAACCGGGGCAAGAACGGCCTGGAGCTGCTGTCGACGCTGATCACCAACAACAGCATCAGCGAGGCCAGCCTGGTCGGCTTCGGCTCCGCGATCGCGGTGGTCCTGCTGGTGATCTCGCTGGTCCCGATCGTCCTGTACCTGTCTCGCGTCATGCGGGACATGACGACGACGTGATCGTCGCCAGGCCCGCGCCCCGCGCCCGCGTCCGGCCGGGACGCCTCGCGCTCCACGCGTTCCTCGTCGTGATGGTCGCGCTGTGGCTCTTCCCGCTGCTGTGGGCCATCTACACGGCCCTGCGGCCCCTGAGCGACACGGTCAAGAACGGCTACTTCTCGATCGCGTCCTCGCTGAGCCTCGGCAACTTCACGAGTGTCTGGGACCAGGCACAGCTTCCGTACTACTACCTGAACACGCTGATCATCGTCGTCCCGGGTGTGCTGCTGACGCTCCTGGTCTCGTCGATGCTCGCCTTCGCGCTCACGCAGTTCAGCTGGCGCTTCAACCTCATCGTGCTGATGCTGTTCACCGCCGGCAACCTGCTGCCGCCACAGGTGATCATCATCCCGCTGTACTGGCTCTACCTGAACATCCCGGTGCCCATCGGCTGGCTCAGCGACAACGGCCTGCTGTACGACCAGTACATCGGCATCATCCTGATCCACGTCGTGTTCCAGACCGGGTTCGCGACGTTCGTGCTCAGCAACTACATGCGGACCATCACCAGGGAGATCACGGAGTCTGCGCTCGTGGACGGCGCCCATGTCCTGCGGATCTGGTGGAGCGTCATCCTCCCGCTCTGCCGGCCCGCGCTGGCGGCGATGGCGACCCTGCTGTTCACGTTCATGTACAACGACTTCTTCTGGGCTCTCATCCTGATGAAGTCCGGCGACAAGCGGCCGATCACCAGCGCCCTCAACAACCTGCAGGGCGCGTTCTTCACGAACTACAACCTGGTGGCGGCCGGGGCGCTGCTGGCCGCGATCCCGCCCATCCTGGTCTACATCGCGCTGCAGAAGCATTTCGTGCGCGGCCTGGCGCTGGGAGCGACGAAGGGCTGAACCCGGTTCAGCCGGGCGTCAGCACCTCCAGCCGCTCGTCGTAGCGCCAGGCCGGGGCGCGTCCGACGAGGTGGACGCCGCCGATCCACCGGTCGATCCCATTCAGACGGGCGTGATCCTCACGGCCCGCGAGCACCTCACGCCCGGCGGCCGTCAGCCGCACGCCGTCGCCGGCGGTGAGCAGGGGGACCTCGCACGCGGCGAGATCGCCGAGGTACGCGAAGAACGACGTGTCGCCGAGGAACGGACGGCGCTCCTGCTGGGAGATCGTGCGGAAGATCCGACCGGCCGGCGCCGGGCCGTCGGCCGCCGCGAGCAGGATCCGGCGCTGCGTCAGGGAGAGTCCGTCGGTCCGCGACGGGTACTCCTGGAGCAGCCGGCCGAACGCCTCGCCGAGGAACCGCAGCTCGGGCGAGCGGGCGCCGGTGAGGCCGGCCAGCCCGGCCGGGTCCGCCGAGCGAAACGCCGCCCACGCCGACGCCGCGAGGCCCATGGCCTCCGGCGTCAGCGGCGTGCCCTCGCCGGCCAGCGGCGCCAGCTGCCCGGTGGTGAGCTGGCCGAGGCCGGCGAAGTGGGCGATGCCGCGGTACTCGCCGACCGACACGAGGGTCGCGCGCGCAGGGTCGGCGCCCAGCCGGCTCAGGGCGTCGAGCACCTGGAGCAGGAGCAGCTGGTCGAAGAGGTCCGCCTCGAACCAGAGGACGTATCGCCCGTCCGTGTAGGACCCCAGCAGGCGCTCGCGCTCCGCGAACTGTCGCTCGGCGTCGGCCGCGTCGGCCCAGCCGCGGGCGGCGAGGTGCCGCGCGCGCGTCCGGTGCAGCTCTGCCGGGGTGCCGGCCGGCACCGGTCCGTCGTGCAGGACCTCCGCCCACGTCAGCACTTCACCAGGCACCCGCGCCTCGCGCAGGGTGCCGCTGACCGAGTCGCCGTTGGTGATGTGGAGGACGCGCGGCGCGGGCGAGCCCACGCCGCTGTCGAGGTGGGTGCGCGCCGCGCTGTACGCCTCGCCCGTCTTCGCCATCCGCGCGCGAACGCGCCGCTTGAACCCGGCTTCCCTGGTCATCTGTGCACCTGCCTCCGCTGTCCCCACGCGCCGAGCATCCCCAGCGATGCCGGCCCGGGGGCGGCGGACGGTGCTCCGGCATCCGAGGTCGGTTCCCCTTTGCCTCCGCCGCACCCCGCTGGGAGGGGTGGTGGAGGTTCGGCGCGGATGCTCGCCGAATGCGAGCTTGCGGGCACGGTGACCGGTTTGTCAAGGTCGCGCCGATGCCTCCACCGCGGAACCGCACCACAAGCGGTCGTCGAGACTGAGACGTTGAACTGCCGGCAGTTAGACCTCTCAACCGGGCCAAGACAGGTTGAACTGCCGGCAGTTCAACCTATCCCCACCCGGTTCCGGTCCGCGAGTGGCACACTTGCGTACCACCGCGGGCCCCGACACCCAGCGGAGGGCGCCTAACGGGTCGAGCCCGGCTCGCAGAGCGCCTTCACCCGGGCCAGCTCCTCGCCCACCTCGGCGTTCTGGCGCGCGATGTCGGCGTCCGTCCGGGAATCGGAGTGGAACATCGTGAACAGGAACTCCGCCCCCGCGGCGTTGGGCAGCACGCGGCCGAACACGGTCCTCGTCCGGCCGTCGGGGGGCGTGACGTGCAGGTCCACGGTGCCCAGCTCGGCGCTGACCTGCAGGCGCAGACGGACCTCGGCGCCGCCCTGTTCGACGATCCACCCGTCGCCGTCGGGCCGCACGGCGGTGGCGAAGTTGGGCGCCCAGCGGGGCAGGTTCGTGGCGTCCGCGAGGAACGCGAGCACGTCCGCGCGGGGGGCGTCGATCGTGATGCTCTGGGTGTCGCTGCGCATGCCGATATTTTGATCGTGCGACCAGACAAGACGCGACATCTCGTCTAGTCTTATCACATGAGCCGAGAAGCGGTGCTGGCGGCTGCCAGGGCCGCGTTCGAGCGGGACCGCGGCGCGCCGCTGCACGACGTGGCCAGCGCGGCCGGCGTCTCGCGGGCGACCGTGTACCGCCTCTTCGGCTCCCGCGACGGGCTCCTCCAGGCGCTCGAGCTGGAACCAGACCCGGATGCCCGCGAGCGGGTCCTGGCCGCGGCGGTGGAGCTCGTCGGCCGGGACGGCCTGGCCCGGCTCTCGATGGACGAGGTCGCCGCCGCGGCCGGCCTCTCCCGCGCCAGCCTCTACCGCTTGTTCCCCGGAAAGTCGGCCCTGTTCCGCGAGCTGCTCGTCGCGTACTCGCCCGTCGACGCGATCGTCGAGACGATCCAGCGGATGCGCGACCTTCCGCCCGAGGAGGTCGTGCCCGAGGTGGCGCGAACGGCCGCGCGGACGCTGGCCGGACGGGCGGGAGTCGTCCGCACGCTGGTCTTCGAGGCGACGGGTGCCTCCGAGGAGGCCGCCGAGGCCGTGCGGTACGTCATCGGCGCTGGGATCGCCGCGGTGCTCGGCTACGTCGTCGAGCAGATGGTGGCCGGCCGCCTCCGGACCATGCACCCGCTGGTGGCCATCCAGTCGCTTGCGGGACCGATCCTGGTGCACCTGATCACCCGGGGCGTCGCGGAACGGGAGCTCGGCTTCGCGGTGCCGTTCGAGGACGTCGCCGTCGAGCTGGCGGAGCAGTGGCTCCGCGGCATGAGGAGGGAAGAGGATGTCGACTGACCTGGCCTTCGCCGTCGAGGTCGACGGCGTGGTCAAGCGCTTCGGCCGCCAGCTCGCGCTGGACGGCGTCGCCCTGCGGGTCCGGCGGGGTGAGGTCTACGGGCTGCTCGGTCCCAACGGCGCCGGCAAGACGACGCTGATCCGGTGCCTGGTCGGACTGGTCCGCCCGGACGCCGGGACGATCCACGTCCTCGGCCACCGCCTGCCGAACCTCGGCGTCCTGGGCCGCGTCGGCTACATGACCCAGGCGGCGGCGCTCTACCCCGACCTGTCCGTCGCGGAGAACCTGCGCTTCTTCGCCGCGATCAGCGGCGCGGACGGCAGCGTCGACGAGGCGCTTCGCTTCGTCGACCTCGAGGACCGGCGGTCGTCGGTCGTGTCCACGCTCAGCGGCGGCATGCGGACGCGCGTCTCGCTGGCGTGCGCGCTCGTCCACCGGCCGGAGCTGCTCCTGCTGGACGAGCCAACCGTCGGCGTGGACCCCCAGCTCCGCGTCCAGCTCTGGGGGCGGTTCAGGGACATGACCGCGAACGGCACGTCGATCGTGGTGTCCAGCCACGTGATGGACGAGGCGGAGCGCTGCGACCGGCTGGGCCTGATCCGCTTCGGCCGCCTCCTCGCGGAGGGCAGCGCGGACGAGCTCCGGCGCCTGGCCGGCAGCGACCGCCTCGAGGATGCGTTCCTGCGGCTCTCGGAGGAGGTGCCGGCATGAGCGCCCGCCGCACCCTCGCCATCACCAGGCGGCTCCTGGAGCAGTTCCGCCGCGACCGCCGCACGCTGGGACTGCTGTTCGTCGCGCCGGTATTGATCCTGACGCTGTTCTACTTCCTGCTCCGCGGCGGGGGCGGCCAGCCGGCGATGGGCGTGGTGAACCAGGACCAGGGACCGCTCGGCGCGGCGGTGACGCAGGAGCTGCTCAACTCGCGCAGCGTGCAGGCCAGCGAGATGGACGCCCCGAGCGCCGCCGCACGACTGCGCGACGGGCAGCTGGCCGGCTACGTCGTGCTCCCGAGCGACTTCTCGGCGGCGGCGCGGCAGGGGACCATCCAGCCGCAGATCCATGTGGAGGGCAGCGAGCCGGGCCAGTCGGGGGCGGTGATCCAGGCGACCGGCGCGGCCGTCGCGACCGCCGCCGGCTCGCTGCTCCGCGGGACCGGCGTCGCGGCGCCGACCTTCTCGCCCTCCGTGACCTATCTGCACGGCGGGCCGTCGCTCGACTCGCTCGACTACTTCGGGGGCGCGTTCGTTGGCCTCGTGGTGTTCTTCCTGGTGTTCGTCGTGACCTGCGTGGCGTTCCTGCGCGAGCGCTCGCAGGGGACGCTGGAGCGGCTGATGGCCAGCCCGCTCCGCCGGTCGGAGATCGTGATCGGCTACATGCTGGCGTTCACGATCCTGGCGCTCGTGCAGGCGCTGGAGGTGCTGGTGTTCTCCCTGGCCGTGCTGCACGTCCACAATGCGGGCAACGTGCTCCTGATCTTCGGTATCGAGACGCTGCTGGTCCTGGTCGCCGTCAACCTGGGCATCTTCCTGAGCACTTTCGCGCGCACCGAGTTCCAGGCGGTCCAGTTCATCCCCATCGTCATCGTCCCGCAGATCCTGCTGAGCGGCGTCATCCTGCCGGTCTCGTCGGAGCCGGGCTGGCTCCAGGCGATCTCCAACGTGCTGCCGCTGACGTACGCGGTGAACGGGCTGCGTGCCGTCATGCTCAAGGGCGCCGACCTGACCTGGCCCAGCGTTCAGCTCGACGCGGCGGTCGTCGCGGCCTTCTGCGTGCTGGCGCTGGCCGGCGCGACCGCGACCCTGCGCCGCCAGGTGGCATGACGTAGGACGTGCGGGCCGGCGGCGCCGAGCGAGGACGGTCGCGGCCGCCCTCGCGCTCCAGCCGGCGTTCGGCATCGTGTTCGCGTGGGGCGCGGTGGTCCCGCTCGTGCGCTCGCGCGACCACTGGCCGGCTCTGCTGCTGGGGGCCGTCTTCTCGGCCACGCCGCTAGGCTTCGGCATCGGGACGGTGGTCGGCGGCCGCCTGGCCGACCGGGTCCCGCCGCGGCGCCTGTGCTGGGCCAGCCTCGGCCTGCTGGGGGCGGGGTTCGCGGTCACGTTCGCGGCGCCCAGCGGCCTCACGTTCGTGGTCGCGTACGCCGGTCTGGCGCTCGGCGTCGGCGGCGGGGTGGCGCTGACCGGCGCCGTGGCCGCGCTGGCGCACGCGCTCCCCGGCCGGAGCGGCACGGCGGGCGGGCTGGCCTCGGCGACCTACGCGGCGTCCGCCGTCTTCCAGGCGCCGCTGATCGCGGCACTGGCGCCCTCGCTCGGCTGGCGGGCGGCGCTCGAGGTAGTGGCGCTGGGGGCGGCCGCCCTCGCGGCAGTTTTGCTGCCGCTCATGCCCCGGCTGCCGGCGCGGCAGCCCGGCCCCCGGACCGGCCGGGGCCCGCTGGTATCCGCCCGGGTGGCGACCGGCGCGGCGCTCGCGTTCTGCGGCGCCACGTTCGGCGCCTTCGCCGCCGTGAACCTGCCCGGCGTGGCCGGGGCGGCCCTGGCGGGCGCCGTCGTGGCCGCCATCGCGCTGGGCAACGCGGGCGGCAGGCTCCTCGGTGGGCTGTTCGCCGACCGGATCGGCCCCGCGCCGGTGCTCGCCGCAGTCTTCGCGCTCGAGCTCGGGGCCGCGCTGCTGCTGTTCTCGGGGAGGGGGCCGGCCCTTGCGCTGGGCCTCGGGCTCTGCGCCGGCCTCGCGCTGGGCATGGACGCGGGCTCGCTGGCGCGCGTGGGCCGCGACGCGGCGCCGGCCCGGCCCAACGCGGCCTTCGGTCTCGTGTTCGCCGGCTACACGACCGGCGCGTTCGCCGGGCCGCTGCTGGGCGCGCTGGTCGGGCCGCCGCCGGCGTGGCTGGTCACGGCGGCGCCTGCGGTGGTCGGTCTGGCGATCCTCAGCGGCGTTCGAGTGGCCGGTCGGGCGAGAGGACAAGGAACGTGACGCAGAGGACGGCGGCGACCGCCACCATGCCGATGTCGGCGATCGCGCTCGTCGGGAACAGGAACCGCAGCACGGTCGAGGACAGCAGGTAGATACCCGCCAGGATCAACGCCAGCTTGAACCGGCGGGCGACGTTCCTGAGCTGGTTGCGCAGGCCGCCGGGGCGGAGCGAGAGCACGCTCACGACGATGAAGAAGACCAGGAAGATGCCGGCCAGGAACCCTCGCACGAGGCAAAGTTTGGCATCTCGCTACGCTGCACGCATGTGGCTCGTTTGCTCGCTGCGGTGCGGCGGAACGCTGTTCCGGGCGCTGTTCGCCGAGGTCGAGGTCGACTCGGGTGGGGAGTACCAGGGGCACCGCGTGGTGCAGCCCGGCTACCTGTGCTTGAACTGCGGCGCTCCCGCGATCGACCTGGGCGCGGTGCCCGAGGCGATGCAGGAGGACGAGGAGGAAGAGGAGACGGCCGTTATGTCGATGGACGTCCTCTGCCCCATCTGCGAAACCCTGGTCTCGGTCTTTCCCGGCGAGGAGTGCCCGAACTGCGGGGCGGCGCTGGAGCTGGTGTAGGGGCGCGACCCGAGGGTCAGTCGCCCACGATGGGGCGGGAGCTGAGGCTCGGCGCCGACTCCCAGAGGGCCTCCGCGCGGTCCGCCCGCTCCCACGGCAGGTCCAGGTCGTCGCGGCCGAAGTGCCCGTACGCGGCCGTCGGCTGGTACAGCGGCCTGCGCAGGCCCAGGTGGTGGATGATCGCGGCCGGCCGCAGGTCGAAGTGGTCGCGCACGAGGCGCATCAGCTCGTCCTCCGGGACGTGGCCCGTGCCGAACGTCTCGACCGCGATCGAGGTCGGCCGGGCGCGGCCGATCGCGTAGGAGACCTGGACCTCGCAGCGGTCGGCAAGCCCCGCGGCGACGAGGTTCCTGGCCACGTGCCGCGCCGCGTAGGCCGCGGACCGATCCACCTTCGAGGGGTCCTTCCCGCTGAAGGCACCGCCGCCGTGGCGGGCCACTCCGCCGTACGTGTCGACGATGATCTTGCGGCCCGTCAGTCCGGCGTCCGCGGCCGGGCCGCCCAGCTCGAAGCGCCCGCTCGGGTTGACCAGCACCTTGGTGCCGGCGTCGACCAGCTCGTGCGGGATCACGGCGTCGATCACGAGCCCGCGCACGCCTTCCTCGATCTCGCGATTCGTCACACCGGACCGGTGGTGCGTCGAGATCACCACCGCCTCGACCCGCTTCGGCTTCCCGAACGCGTACTCGATCGTGACCTGGGACTTCCCGTCGGGCAGCAGCCACGGCAGCTCGCCCGTCTTGCGCACGGCCGCCAGCCGCCGGGTCAGGCGGTGCGCCAGCCAGATCGTGAGCGGCATCAGCTGCGGCGTCTCGTTGCACGCGAAGCCGATCATCATGCCCTGGTCGCCGGCGCCCTGCAGCTCGAACGCCTCGCTCTCGGTGAGCGTCCTCGCCTCCAGCGAGCGGTCGACGCCGGCCGCGATGTCCGGCGACTGCTCCTTGAGGTAGACGCTGATCAGCGCGTGGTCCGGGTCGAACCCGGTGCTCTCGTCGACGTAGCCGATCTGCCGCAGGGTCTCGCGGATCTTCTGCTCGATCGGCACCTCGGCCGTGGTCGTCACCTCGCCGATCACCGCGAGGAAGTCCTTGGTCACCGCGGTCTCACAGGCCACGCGGGCGAGCGGGTCCTCGGCGAGCATCGCGTCCAGGATCGCGTCGGAGACCTGGTCGCAGACCTTGTCCGGATGGCCCTCGGTGACCGACTCGGACGTCAGGAGGTAGGAGCTCGAGTTCGTGAACGATGTCATGGGCTTGGCGGGCGCACGACCCGGGGGGATTCTACAGGGAGCACGACCCGCGCGGCAGCGATCCGGCCCGCCGCCGGCTGTCAGCGCTCCCGGAGCACATCCGCCAGCTGGCCGATCGTGGGCGCCCGGAACAATGTGGAGAGCGGCAGCCGGTCGCCGATGGTGCGCTCGATCTCGTTGAACACCTGCACGGCCACCAGCGAATGTCCACCCAGGTGGAAGAAGCTCTCGTCGACCCCGATCGGCCGGACGCCCAGCGCCCGTTCCCAGATCGCCGCCAGCTCCTGCTCCAGCTCGTCCCGCGGCGCCACGTAGCCGGCCGCCGCCCCCGCTCGACGTGGCTCGGGGAGCGCGCGGCGGTCGACCTTGCCGTTAGGCGTCTGCGGCAGCCGCTCCATCTCCACGTACACCGCCGGCACCATGTACCGGGGCAGCCGCTCCTCCAGGTACCCGCGCAGCTCCCCGCTCTCCGGCGCCGCCGACCCCTGGCCCACCACGTACGCCACCAG
>DASQZW010000140.1:0-7042 GCA_035638495.1 Terriglobales bacterium | reverse complement strand
GTTCCGGATCGGGGTCAACGCCGGCTCGCTGCCCGAGGAGGTGCACCGCAACCTCCGGGAAGCCAGCGCGATCGACCGGGACGACCGCGCGCGCACCGCAGAGCGGATGGTCGAGGTGGCGCTCGGTCACTGCAAGATCCTCGAGGACCTCGACTACGGGCCGGGTCACGTCAAGGTCAGCCTGAAGGCGACCGACGTGTGGACCAACGTGATGGCGAACCGGCTCTTCGCCCAGGCCCGGCCGTACCCGATCCACCTCGGCGTCACTGAGTCCGGGCCGGTTCAGGCCGGCAGCATCCGCAGCGCCGTCGGCCTCGGCGTGCTGCTGAGCGAGGGCATCGGCGACACCATCCGGGTCTCGCTCGCCACGGACGACCCGAGCGAGGAGGTCCGGGTCGGCTACGAGATCCTCAAGGCGCTGAACTACCGGACGGAGGGGGCGACGCTGATCGCGTGCCCGACGTGCGGGCGCCTCGAGTACGACATGGTACCGACCGTGAAGGCCGTCGAGGAGCACCTGGCGAAGATGCGCGTGCCGGTCACGGTGGCCGTGATGGGCTGCGTGGTCAACGGCCCCGCTGAGGCTCGGCACGCGGACATCGGGGTGACCGGCGGCCGCGGCAAGGGCGTGATCTTCCGGAAGGGCAAGCTGTACCGCACGGTGCCGCAGGAGGATCTGCTCCCGATCCTGCTGGAGGAGATCGACCTGGTCGCCGCCGAGAAGGCGGACGAGCTCGGCCTGACCGCGAGGGCGTAGGCGGTGGGGCTGGGGCGGGTCGGCGTCTGGAGCTGGCTGCCCGCGTCCGGTCTCGACCAGGCCGTCGAGGCCGTCGCGGAGCTGGAGCGCCTCGGCTTCGGGACGTTCTGGTTCCCGGAGAGCCCGGCGTCGTTCGACATCGCCCGGGCCCTGCTGGGCGGGACTACCAGCCTGGTCGTCGCGACGGGCATCGTCAGCATCTGGAAGCACCCGCCGGGGGAGGCGGCCGCCGCGCACCGTGAGCTGGCGGCCGCCCACCCGGGCCGGTTCCTGCTCGGGCTCGGCGTCAGCCACGCGTTCCTGCTCGAGGGCCAGTACCGCCGTCCCCTGGCGAAGATGCGCGAGTACCTGGACGAGCTCGACGCGGCCCAGCCGCCGGTGCCCGCGTCGGAGCGCGTGCTGGCCGCGCTCGGCCCGCGGATGCTGGAGCTGGCGCGCGAGCGGTCGGCCGGAGCCCATCCGTACCTGGTCACCCCGGAGCACACGCGCCGGGCCCGCGAGATCCTCGGGCCCGACCGTCTCGTCGCGACGGAGCAGGCCGTGGTCCTGGAGACGGACCCGGTCCGCGCCCGCGAGCTGGCCCGGCAGCACCTCGCCATCTACCTCGGTGCGCCGAACTACACGAACAACTGGCTGCGGCTCGGCTTCGGCGAGGACGACCTGGCCGGGGGCGGCAGTGACCGGCTGGTGGACGCGCTCGTCGCGTGGGGCGACGCCGGCGCGATCCGCCGACGCGTGGCGCAGCACCACGAAGCGGGCGCCGACCACGTGTGCCTGCAGGTCGTGACCGGCGAGTTCCGCGCGCCGCTGGAGGAGTGGCGGACGCTGGCGGCGGCGCTGGACCTCTGAGGCGCGGCGCCGCGATGGGCGATGCAGGCGGCATCCTGACCACGACGCTCGTGGGCAGCTACCCACAGCCGGAGTGGCTCGTGGACCGCGAGCTCCTCCGCTCGCGCATGCCGGCAAGGGTGCGCGCCCGGGACCTGTGGCGCGTCCCCGAGGCCCTGCTGGAACAGGCGCAGGACGACGCGACGGTGCTCGCGCTGCGCGACATGGAGCGGGCCGGCGTCGACGTCGTGACGGACGGCGAGGTCCGGCGCGAGAGCTACTCGAACCGCTTCGCGACGGCGCTGGACGGCATGGACGTCGAGAATCCGGGGCTGGTGCCCGGCCGGACCGGCCGCCTCACCCAGGTCCCGCGCGTGGCGGGGCCGGTCCGGCGCCGCGAGCCGGTGCTGGTGCGCGACGTCCGGTTCGCGAGGGCCAACACGGACCGCCCGCTGCGGGTCACCGTGCCGGGGCCGTTCACGATGGCGCAGCAGTGCCAGGACGAGCACTACGGGGACGAGCGGGCCCTGGCCCTGGATCTCGCCGTGGCGGTCAACGCCGAGCTGAAGGACCTGGCGGCCGCCGGCGCAGACGTGCTCCAGATCGACGAGCCGTACCTTCAGGCCCGCCCCGAGCGCGCGCGCCGGTACGCGCTGGAAGCGATCGAGCGCGCCCTCGACGGCGTCCCCGGCCTCACCGCTCTGCACACCTGCTTCGGGTACGCGTACGTCGTGCGCGACCGGCCCGACGGCTACCCCTTCCTGGACGAGCTGGCGGACTGCGCCGCCGACCAGGTCTCGATCGAGTCGGCCCAGCAGCGGCTCGACCCCGCCATCGTGCGCCGGCTGGGCCGCAAGACGGTGATCCTCGGTGTGCTCGACCTGGCCGACGAGAGCCCCGTCGAGTCGCCTGCGGAGGTCGCGGCCCGCATTCGGGCGGCACTCGACCACGTGGAGCCGGAACGCCTGGTCCTGGCCCCGGACTGCGGGATGAAGTACCTCCCGCGCGCCGTCGCGCAGGGGAAGCTGCGAGCGCTGGTCGCCGGACGCGACCTCGTTCGTGGCGCGTTGGCTTGACAATCTACCGTCCGGTCGGTCTAATTAAGGGACGGTGGCGCGGCGTGGAAACGCCGGCAGAACCGGTCCGGCCCGTGGGGAGGGAGAGGACGAGGTCACGGAGAGAGCCAGCGCCTCGCTGGAATGGAACGGAAGGGCCCTGGCCGGACCCGAAGCCTGGTAGCACGCCGCGTCCCGCCGCGAAGTTGGCTGAAGTGGAAGCGGTGCACCGGCGGCCCGGCCGCCCTCGTCAGGAGGGGCCGAGCGCGCTTCATCTGGAGCGGCGGGAAGAGATCCTGGCCCGAGCGAGCGAGGTCTTCGACGCCAAGGGCTACGACGCGGGCACCCTCGATGACGTGGCGCGGGCCATGGGAATGCGCAAAGCGGGCCTCTACCACTACGTCAGCTCCAAGTCCGAGCTGCTCTTCCTGCTGTTCGACCGGGCCTGGGAGCTGGGCTTCCAGCGGATGGCCGGGGTCGAGGACATCGAGGACCCGGGCGAGCGCCTGGCGGCCGTCGTCCGCCGGCACGTGGGCCTGATCGCCGAGCGCCGGAGCCTGTTCACCGTGTTCCTGGGCCGCCGGCCGCGGTTCGACGACGTCGCCGAGCGCGTGTTCCGGGAGAAGGAGCGGCGCTACGTCGGCATCTTCGCCAGGGCGGTGCGGGCCGCGGTGGCGGCCGGGCTCATCCCGGACGTCGATCCCCGCGTCGGCGCCATGGCGCTGATGGGCATGACGAGCTGGGTGTACAAGTGGTACGACCCGGCCGCGATGTCGGCGGAGCGGATCGGCGACGAGTTCGTCCGCCTGGTCCTCGGGCCGCGCACGATGGCGCGGTAGTTCTCGGGCCCCTCCGTGTCACGATGACGCCACCGCCGTATCCTGGGGATCGTGGCCACGTTCCAGACGTTCGTCGGGACCCGAGCGGGGGTGGTGCGGGTGGACGGGGGCGCCGAGGCCCTCGGGCTCGCCGACCACCGCATCAGCGCGGTGCACGCCTTCCGGGGCCGCTCCGGCGACGTCGTCGTCCTGGCCGGCAGCTACGGCGAGGGGCTGTTCCGCAGCTCCGACGAGGGCCGGACCTGGATGGCCGTCCAGGACGGCATGACGGCGCCCGCCGCCCGCACGATCGGGCCCGACCCGCTCCAGCCGGGAGCGATCCTGTGCGGAACCGAGCCGGCGCGGCTGTTCCGGAGCGGCGACGAGGGCCTGGGCTGGACCGAGCTCGAGGGCGTCCGCGCGCTGCCGGGGTACGAGGACTGGTACCTGCCGTACTCGCCGCGTGCGGGCGCCGTACGCAACGTCTACGCGCCGCCGGGCCGCGAGGGCCTGCTTCTGGCCTCGGTCGAGGTGGGCGGCCTGCTGCGGAGCACGGACGGCGGCGCCGCGTGGTCGATCGACCAGATCGGTCCCAACGACGACATCCACCAGATCACCGGCGACCCCAGCGACCCTGACTTGCTGTGGAGCTCGCTCGGCTACGCGGCGCTGCGGTCGCGGCAGCGCGGCGAGGGCGCCCCCCGGCTGGGCGGCGTCGGCCGCTCGCGCGACGGCGGCGCCACCTGGACGGTGCTGCACAACGACTACACGCGGTCGGCCATCGTCCCGCCGTCCCACCCCGAGCTGCTGCTGGCCGGCCCGGCGCCGGAGGTGGGACGGAGGGGCCGGATCGTGGTCTCGAGCGACCAGGGCGAGTCATGGGAGCCGGCCGCCGCCGGGATCGACACCCCGATGCCCGACATGGTGGAGCTGTTCGTGCCGGCGCCGGACGGCTCGATCTACGCGGTGTGCTCCGGGGGGCGGCTCCTGCGGTCCGCGCCGGACGAGTGGCGCTGGAGCTCGGCCCTTCCGCCTGGCGTCGAGGAGAGCGCGGTCTCGGTGAGCTTCCTGGCCGGCTGACGGCCGGCGCGTGGGCTGGCCACCGAGCGCTCGGGTGGCCGTGGCGGCGGGCGGTCGCGCATAATCCACACTCGACATGGAGCACGCGGCCCTTCGCACCGACCCGACCGGGATGGCGTGGGCAGCGTCGGCCGCTCCGTGCCCTAGGTAGCCCGCGCGAAGGACGGCTTCCGCGCGGGCGTTCGCGGCACCCACTCCGATCGAACGAACACACCTAGGAGACCACGATGACCGAGACCACCATGACGGCGGACACCAACGAGGGCGGAGGGTTCGTGAAGGACATCACCAGGATGTCCGACGACTTCGACCGCTGGTACACCGACGTCGTCCGCAAGGCCGAACTGGCCGACTACACGCCGGTGCGCGGCTGCATGGTCATCCGGCCGTACGGCTACGCGATCTGGGAGGCCATCCAGCGGGCCTTCGACGACATGATCAAGGCCAGCGGCCACGAGAACGCCTACTTCCCGCTCCTCATCCCGGAGGAGCTCTTCATGAAGGAGGCGGAGCACGTCGAGGGCTTCACGCCGGAGGTGGCGTGGGTCACCGAGGCCGGCAAGCACGGAAAGCTCGACCAGCGCCTGGCCATCCGGCCGACGAGCGAGACGATCATCGGCACGATCATGCGGCGCTACATCCACTCGCACCGCGACCTGCCGCAGCTCATCAACCAGTGGTGCAACGTCATGCGGTGGGAGATGCGGACGCGCCTCTTCCTGCGCACGGCCGAGTTCCTCTGGCAGGAGGGCCACACCTTCCACGCGACCGCCGACGAGGCCCGGGAGGAGGTCGACCTCATCC
Organism: Terriglobales bacterium; assembly: GCA_035638495.1. Taxonomy (GTDB): domain Bacteria; phylum Chloroflexota; class Dormibacteria; order Dormibacterales; family Dormibacteraceae; genus CF-161. The sequence continues at coordinate 1,700 of DASQZW010000140.1, read as the reverse complement.
TCGACTACTACCGCCGGCTCTCCGAGGAGTGGATGGCGGTGCCCGTACTCGCCGGCATGAAGAGCGAGTCGGAGAAGTTCGCCGGCGCCGTCTACAGCAAGAGCACCGAGGCGATGATGCGCGACGGTCTCGCCCTCCAGACGGGCACGTCGCACTTCTTCGGCCAGAACTTCAGCCGGGCGTACGACATCTCGTTCACGAACGCGGAGAACCAGCGGGAGCTCTGCTACACGACCTCGTGGGGCATCTCGACGCGGCAGATCGGGGCCGTGATCATGGCCCACGGCGACGACTCAGGGCTGATCCTGCCGCCGAAGCTGGCGCCGGTCCAGGTGGTCGTCGTGCCGATCTTCCGGGACGCCGCCGGCCGGGAGCTGGTCGACGAGTTCATCGAGACCTGGCGGCGCAACGTCGAGGCCGAGGGCGTCCGGCTGCGCGTCGACTGGGCAGACGAGAGGCCGGGCGAGAAGTTCAACCGCTGGGAGCTGAAGGGCGTGCCGCTCCGGCTGGAGGTCGGGCCGCGCGACGTCGAGGCGCGCCAGGTGACGATGGTGGACCGACTGACGCGGCAGAAGCGCCCGGTCCCGTCGATCGGCCTGCACGAGGCCGTCCGCGACGAGCTCGTCCACTTCCAGCACGCGCTGTTCGAGCGGGCGCGCGACTTCCGCGACCGCAACACGTACGAGGTCGCCACGCTTGCCGAGCTCGTCGAGCACTTCCGCGACGGCACCGGCTTCGTGTGGGCGCCGTGGTGTGAGAGCACGGAATGCGAGGCCCGGGTCAAGGAGGAGACGGGCGGCGTCACGACCCGCAACTTCGACCCGGACTCGCGGATCGAGGGGGCCGGCTGCCTCGTCTGCGGCCGCCCGGCGGCTCGTAAGGTTGCGTTTGCGAGAGCCTACTGAGTGATCGAGGCAAGAACAAGGTAAGAACCACGAAGTGGTGAGCATCTCGGAGCTGCTGCGCATCGCGGACCACCTGGCTCCCGCGGATCGGGCGCTGGTCCAGCGGGCGTACGAGCGCGCCTCCGAGGCTCACGTCGGCCAGCACCGGGTCTCCGGCGAGGAGTTCGTGGAGCACCCGCTCCACGTGGCGCGGATCCTCGCCGACCTGGGGCTGGACGCCCAGACGCTGGCGGCGGCCCTCCTCCACGACACGGTCGAGGACACCGACCTGACGCTGGAGGAGGTCGAGGCCGAGTTCGGAGCGGGGGTCGCCCGCCTCGTGGAGGGCGCCACCAAGCTGACGCGGATCGAGTTCCGCTCGGACCAGCAGCTCCAGGCCGAGAACATCCGGCGGATGCTGCTGGCGATTGCGGACGACCTCCGAGTCGTGCTGATCAAGCTGGCCGACCGACTCCACAACATGCGCACGCTGGACGCCCTGGCAGAGCCGCGGCGCCGCCGGATCTCGCGCGAGACCCTGGACATCTACGCGCCGCTGGCCCACCGCCTGGGCCTCGGGCAGATCAAGTGGGAGCTGGAGGACCTGGCCTTCCGGAGCCTGGACCCCGATCGCTACCAGGAGATCGTGGGCCGCGTGAACCGCAAACGGAAGGACCGCGAGCGGCTGGTGGTCGACCTGGGCGAGATCCTGGCCCGCGAGCTGGACAAGATCGGCATCCAGGCCGTGATCACGGGCCGGCCGAAGCACATCTACTCGATCTGGCAGAAGATGCAGCGCGACCACAAGGACTTCAC
>DASQZW010000139.1:0-2642 GCA_035638495.1 Terriglobales bacterium | reverse complement strand
AGATGAGCCGGCTGAGCACGTCGCGGCCGAACGAGTCGGTGCCCAGCAGGTGCTGAGCGCTCGGTCCGCCGATCTGGTTGTTCAGGTCCTGGTTGATGGGGTCGTACGGGGCCAGGATGGGCGCGAGCAGCCCGATCAGCGCGAGCACGACGATGAAGCCGATCGCGAGCGCCGGCCCGAGTCGCCGCGTGCGACGGACCCGCGCCGCCGCGGGGACGGCGACGTCCCTGGCGGCGACGACCTGCTCGACCACCTGCGCCATGGCCTTACCTCCGGATCCGCGGATCGAGGACGGTGTACGAGAGGTCCACCGTCAGGTTGATGAGGATCACGATCGCGACGAAGATCGACACCACGCCCTGCATGACGGGGAAGTCCTTCTGGCTGACCCCGTCGACCAGCATCGAGCCCATGCCGGGGATGACGAACACTCGCTCGATCAGGATCGAGACGCCCAGCAGGGCGCCCGCGATCAGGCCGACCACCGTGATCACGGAGATCAGCGCGTTCTTGAGCGCGAAGCGGAAGTAGATCTGGTTGCGGGGCAGCCCCAGCGCCCACGCGGTGCGCACGAACGGCGAGTCGAGCACCTCGACCATGGAGCTCCGGGTCTGCCGGGTGATGATCGCGGCGGCGCCCGAGCCGAGCGCCAGCGCCGGCAGGATCATGCCCTGCAGGTTGGCGCCCACGTTCTCGGTGAGGGGCGTGAAGCCCGTCGGCGGCAGCCAGCCGAGCTGCAGCGCGAAGATGTCGACCGCGAACATGGCCAGCAGCCACTCGGGCACCGCGAGGCCGAGGCCGGAGCTGCCCCGGACGACCGCGTCGAGCCGGGTCTGGCGGCGCGCGGCGGACAGGATGCCGAGCGGGATCCCGACCACCAGCGCGACCAGCAGCGCGAGGATGGTCAGCTCCGCGGTCACCGGCGCCCGCTGGGCGATCTCGGTGCCGACGTCCTGGCGGTTGATCACCGACTGCCCGAAGTTGCCGTGGACCATGTTCGACAGCCAGTCGACGTACTGCAGCGGGATCGGCCGGTCCAGGCCCATCTGGTGCTTGAGCGCGGCGATCTGCCGGGGTGTGGCGGTCGGCCCCGCGGCGGCCTCGGCGGCGCCGCCCGGAGTGATCTGCACGAGGGCGAACGTGACGAAGGTCGCGACCACGATGGTGGGCACGATTGCGATCAGCCGCCGGGCGATAGTGGAAATCACTGCAGTGCCTCCCCGAGCGCGTGGTGCGTGGCGGCCAGCTCGCTTGTCTGGGGGGGCACCCCCCCGGAACGGCGCTTGTCAAGGCACGCTTCGCTCTTCGGCCTTGACAAGCGCCGGGGGTCGTGGCCTCGTCGGGTGCAGCCTGCCGGTCGTTCGAACGTGCCACGACCCGCCCACCCCACCCCACGAAATCCGCACCCCGCCACCGCGATTTCGCGGGGACCCCGGGCCCGCGGCCGCTGAGGAAAGCCGCCGCCCCACGGCGTGGGGCCCCTGTGGCCCGTCAGGCTCACTGCGCTCCTCCAAGCTTCGCGGTGGCCGTCTCCTCGGCGCGGTGGCACGCCGTCAGGCGGGACCGGACGACGCGCATCAGCGGCTCCTCCGCGGCGCAGCGGTCGACCGCCATCGGGCAGCGAGGGTGGTACCGGCAGCCGGCCGGCGGGTGCGCGGTGTCGCCGATCTCGCCCCGCGGCCGGAAGGACGGGTCCACGATGTCGCCGGAGACCGTCGGGACCGACGCCAGCAGCGCGTCGGTGTACGGGTGCGCCGGCTCCCGGATGACCCGCACCGCCTCGCCCGACTCGACCACCTTGCCCAGGTACATCACGGCGATGTCGGTCGCCATCTGCGCCACGGCGCCCATGTCGTGGGAGATGAGGAGGTAGGTCAGCCCCTCCTCGCGCTTCAGGTCGTCCAGCAGCACGAGGATCTCGTTGCGCACCGACACGTCGAGCGCCGAGACCGCCTCGTCCAGGATGACCAGCTTGGGCGCCGGCGCGAGCGCGCGCGCGATCGTGACCCGCTGCCGCTGCCCGCCTGAGAGCTGGTGCGGGTGCCGGACCCCGAACGAGCGATCGAGGCCGACGCGCTCCAGCAGCACCATCGCGCGCTCCCGGCGCTCGTCCGCCGAGGCCACGTATCGCGTCAGCGGCTCGGCGATGCTGCGCCAGACCGACCAGCGGGGGTCGAGTGCGGACACCGGGTCCTGGAACACGATCTGGATGCCGCGCTGACCGGCCGCGGCCGGCCGGTCGGCGGCCCCCGTCAGCTCGTGGCCGTCCATCGTGATGGTCCCGCTCTCGACGGGCGCGAGGCCGCAGACGGCGCGCGCGATCGAGGACTTGCCGGAGCCGGACTCGCCGATCAGCGCGAGCGTCCGTCCCGCTTTCACGTCCAGCGAGACGCCGGCGACCGCGCGCACCGCGTGCCGCGAGCGGAGGCCGTAGGTGACGGTGAGGTCGCGGATGCTGAGCAGGCTGTCGCCGCCGGCCGGCACGCCCGGCGCCGCCCGGCCGTCGACCTCCGCGCGCGGCGTCCGAACGGGCGACGTCACGGCCGTGCCGCCGCCGGCTCGCCGGCACCGGCGAGCTCGAGGGCCCGGACGCACCTGACCAGGTGGTCCGCCGCCCTGGCCTCCAGGTCCTGCGGAGCCTC
>DASQZW010000138.1:0-3084 GCA_035638495.1 Terriglobales bacterium | reverse complement strand
CACGGTGGTCGTGGCCAACCACGGCCGCGCCAGGGACGAGCTGTACCACGCCCTCAAAGGCCGGATCGAGGTGCACCGCGCCGGCGACTGCGTGGCGCCCCGCCGGGCCGGCAACGCGGTCAACGAGGGCCACCGCGTGGCGCTGGCGCTGTGACGGTCTGGGCATACATCGAGCACGACCCCGAGGTGATGGGCGACGCGGCCGACCTGGCGGAGGATCTGGGCGCGAACGCAGCGGCCATCTCCGCGGGCGCCGACCCGGCGGCGCTGGCGGCCGCCGGCGCCGAGCGCGTGCTGACGCTCGACGCCGCCCCCGAGGCGGAGGTGCGGGCGAACGCCATCGCGGCCGCGATCGGGGAGCCGCGCGCCGTCCTGCTGCCGGGCACGGCCGGCGGCGCCGACGTCGCCGCCCGGCTGGCCGCGCGCCTGGGCGCCGCCTGCCTCCTCGACTGCGCGTGGCTTCGAGGCGACCCGGCCGGCGTCCTGGCCGCGCGCTGGGCCCACGACGACCGCGCGCTGGAGCGCTGGCTCGTCCCCGACGGCCTCCCGCTGGTGGCGACGGTGCGTCCCGGCGCGCGCGGCGGGCCCCGGCCACGGCAATGCGAGCCGGAGGTCACCGCGCTCGGCGCCGGCGAGCCCAGGGTTCGCCGCCTGCGCGCGCTGCCGCACGATCCCCGCTCGGTGCGGCTGGCCGAGTCCGAGCGCATCGTGGCCGCCGGGCTCGGCATCGGATCGGCCGCAGGGCTCCCCGCGGTCCAGGAGCTGGCCGACCTGCTCGACGCCGCGCTCGGCGCCAGCCGGCCGGTCGCCGACCGGGGCTGGGTACCCTTCGAGCGCCAGATCGGAACCACCGGCCAGCAGGTCGCGCCGCTCCTGTACCTGGCGATCGGCATCTCGGGCGCGAGCCAGCACCTCGGCGGCATCCGGCGGGTCGAGACCGTGGTCGCGGTGAACACCGACCCCGCCTGCCCGATGATGGCCCGCGCAACGCTGGCCGCCGTGGGCGACGCGCGCGAGGTGGTGGATGCGCTGCTCGCCCGCCTGCGGGCGCGGCGGGAGGTGCCCGTGTGACACTGACGTACGAGGTCGTGGTGGTCGGCGCCGGACCGGCCGGCAGCGCGGCCGCGCTGACCGCCGCGCGCGCCGGCCGGCGCGTCCTCCTTCTCGAACGCGCCGAGCAGCCCGGCGGTAAGAACGTGTCCGGGGCCGCCTTCTACGCGCCGCAGGTCCTGGAGGCGCTGGTCCCGGAGTTCTGGCGCCACGCGCCCGTCGAGCGCCATCTGACCCGCCGCGTCATCGCGTTCACCTCGCCCGAGTCGGCCCTGGCGGTCGACTTCCGCACGGCCAACTGGGACCACGAGCCGTACAACGGGTTCACCCTCCTGCGACCCCGGTTCGACCGCTGGCTCGCCGACCAGGCCGTCGCGGCCGGCGCGACGCTGCTGACGTCGACCGTGGTGGACGACCTGCTCACGGACGGCGCCGGGCAGGTGGTCGGCGTGCGCACCCGCCGGCCCGACGGCGACGTCGAGGCCGCGGTCGTCGTGGCCGCGGACGGCGTCAACGCGTTCCTCGCCAAGCGGGCGGGGCTGCGCGGCGAGCTGAAGCCGGACGAGGTCTCTCTGGGCGTCAAGGAGGTGATCGCGCTCGGCCGGGACGCGATCGAGGACCGCTTCGCGCTGGCGGGCGACGAGGGCGTCACCTACGAGTACGTGGGCGCAATCACCGGGGGCGTGAGGGGCGGGGCGTTCCTGTACACGAACCGCGAGAGCCTCTCGCTCGGGGTGATCGTGCAGATCGCCTCGCTGACGGAGGCCCGCGTCCCCGCTTACGAGCTGATGGAGGCGTTCAAGGCGCACTCCGCGGTGGCGCCGCTCCTGCGCGGGGGCCGACTGGTCGAGTACTCCGCGCACATGGTGCCGGAGGTGGGGCTGGCCGGGCTGTCCGCGCTGTACGGAGACGGCATCCTGGTGGCCGGCGACGCGGCCGGTCTGTGCTTCGCCACCGGCCTGTACCTCGAGGGCATCAACTACGCGATCGCCTCGGGCGCGGCGGCGGGCGAGACGGCGGCCGAAGCGGCGGCGTCCGGCCGCGCCGGCGCCACCTCGCTGCGGGCGTACGAGCGCCGGCTGCGGAAGAGCTTCGTGCTGCGCGATTTCCGCAGGTTCCGGCGGGCGCCCGCGTTCGCCATGTCGGAGCAGGTGCAGCGCGTCTACCCGGGCCTGGTGACGGCCCTCGCCGAGCGGGCGCTGGCCTCCCGCGGCGAGCCACGTCCGAAGCTTTTGCGCCTGGCACGGAGGGAGCTGCGGCGAGCGGGCATCCCCCCGTGGCGGCTCCTGCGTGACCTGTGGGCGGGAGGCAGGGCGTACGGATGGTGAGGACGACGCTGGAGGAGAAGCTGGCCACCGTGCGGTTCACGCCCGACCCCGAGCCGCACATCGTCGTGAACGGTGAGATCTGCCGGGACTGCACGCTCCACGCCTGCGTGTACGCCTGCCCGGCCAACCTGTTCAGCCTGCTGTCGGACGGCTCGATCGTGTTCAGCTACGAGCACTGCTTCGAGTGCGGCACGTGCTATGTGGCCTGCAACCGCGAAGGCGCGATCACGTGGCGCTACCCGGGTGGCGGGCTGGGCGTGTCGTTCAGGGATGCCTGATGCGGATCGCAGCCGTGGTCGAGGCATCGTGGGACCCGGCCACGATCGAAGTCGATCCCGCGAGCGGCGAGATCGACTGGACGCGCGCCGTGGCCGCGCCCAGCCCGGGCTCGCGCGAGGCGGTCGAGCTGGGCCTGGAGCTCGGGGAGACGCACGTGTTCGGCGTGGGCGCCGCCGACGTGGAGGGGCTGCTGCGCGAGTGCCTGGCCGTGGGCGCCGCGACCGCGGCCGCCGCGCCGGACGCGTACGCGCTGGCAGATGCACTGTCGACCGAGCAGTACGACCTGGTGGTCGTGCCGCACCGGTCCGGCGACCACGGCACGAGTCCGGTCACCGGCCTGCTGGCCGGCCTGCTCGACCTGCCCCAGGCGACGGGCGTGGAGTCGCTGGTCGTGGACGGCCCGGAGGCGCGGGCGGTCCGCCGGCTC
>DASQZW010000137.1:0-2409 GCA_035638495.1 Terriglobales bacterium | reverse complement strand
GAGCACCGCCGCGAGCTCGGGGTCGAAGCCGCCCGGCAGCCTGTCCCGCACCAGGTCCAGGGTGGCGCGGTCGAGCAGCTCCACCGCGGCCGGCAGGTGGCCGGCCGCCAGCATCCGCGAGACGGCCGCCCCCGCGTCCTCGAGCGTCCTGAAGCCCACCATTGCCGTCGCCCGGTGTCGGGGCAGGGGCACGAGCTTCACGACGACCTCGGTCACGATGCCGAGCGTGCCCTCGGAGCCGATGAACAGGTGCATCAGGCGGTAGCCGGAGGAGCGCTTGCGCAGCCGGCCGCCCAGGCGCAGCACGCGCCCGTCGGCCAGCACGACCGTCAGGCCGACCACGTAGTCGGCCGTGACCCCGTACTTCACGCAGCGCAGGCCGCCCGAGTTGCAGGCGACGTTGCCGCCGATCGTGGAGAGCTCGACGCTGGCCGGGTCGGGCGGGTACATCAGGCCGTGCGCGTTGGCCGCCTCGTCGAGCTGCCGCGTGATCACGCCCGCCCCGGCGACGGCCACCGTGTTGGCGACGTCCACCTCCAGGTCGGTCAGGCGGTCCAGGCTCAGCACCACCCCGCCCGCCAGCGGCACGGGCCCGCCGACCAGGCTGGTGCCCGAGCCGCGCGCCACCACCGGGGTGCCGCTCTTGGCGCACGCGGCGACGGCGGCCGCCACCTCGTCGGTGCCGGCGGGGCGCACCACCGCAAGCAGCTCGTGCTCCATGAACGTGGCGTCGTGCGTGAACTCCTCGGACGCGGCGCCGGTCAGGACGTGCGCGGGACCCGCGATCGCGCGCAGCCGTTCGAGCAGGTCGAAGGACACGCCGTGAGAATACGATCAGGCGATGCCACACGCCGACGTCAACGGGCAGCGCGACCTCACCCGCCCGGAGCCGGTCAACCACGCGATCGCCGACTTCATCAGAGACATGACGTGAGCCGCGTCTCCGCCCTCGACTCGGCCTGGCTCCGCATGGAGGACCCGACCAACCTGATGATGGTGACGTCGGTCCTGCTGTTCGACGGGCGCCTGGACCAGAAGCGCCTGCGGTCCGTCATCGAGGAGCGGCTGCTGGCCTTCCCGCGCTTCCGCCAGCGGATCCAGGAGCCTCCGTTCGGCGTCGGCGCGCCGAGCTGGGTACCGGACCGCACGTTCGACCTCGACTCCCACCTGCACCGCGTCGCCCTGCCCGAGCCGGGCGACAAGGCCACGCTCGAGGCGTTCGTCAGCGACGTGATGAGCACGCCGCTCGACTTCACGAAGCCGCTCTGGCAGTTCGTGGTGGTCGAGCACGCGGGCGGCAGCGCGGTCGTCTCGCGCATCCACCACGCGATCGCGGACGGCATCGCGCTGGTCCGCGTCCTGCTGTCCCTGACCGACGACAGGCCGCGGCCGAGGCGACGCCGACCGAACCACTCCCCGGACCTCGAGGCCGGCGCCGGCGCATCGCTCCTGCGCGCCGGCGGCTGGCTCGCGCAGACCGGCTTCGGGCTGGTCCGCGAGCCCGGGCAGGCGCTGCGGGCGGCCGGCTTCGGCGTCGACGCGGCCGCCACGCTGGCGCGGGTCGCCCTGATGCCGGCGGACCCGCAGACACCGCTGAAGGGCCCGCTCGGCGTGATGAAGCGGGCGGCGTGGTCCAACCCCATCCCGCTGACGGACGTGAAGGCAGCCGGCGCACGGGCGGGCGGCACGATCAACGACGTGCTGGTCACCGCGGCGGCCGGCGCGCTCCGGCGCTACCTGGCCGGACGCGGCGAGGACGTGGACGGACTCGACGTGCGGGCGACCGTGCCGGTCAACCTCCGGCCGCTCGACGAGGCGCACCGGCTCGGCAACCAGTTCGGCCTGGTCTTCCTGGCGCTGCCGCTGGGCATCGAGCACCCGGACGAGCGGCTGGCCGAGGTCAAGCGGCGCATGGACGAGCTCAAAACGTCGCTCCAGCCGGTGGTCGCGCTGGGCACGCTGACCGCGATCGGCTACCTGCCGGTGGCGCTGCAGCCGGTGCCGCTCCAGTTCTTCGGCAGCAAGGCGTCGCTCGTCCTCACCAACGTCCCCGGACCGCGTGAGCCGCTCTACCTGGCGGGGGAGCCGCTGCGGCACGTGATGTTCTGGGTCCCGCAGTCGGCGCGCCTGGGCCTGGGCATCAGCATCCTGAGCTACAACGGCGAGGTGCTGGTCGGCGTGGCGTCGGACGTGGGCTTGGTCCCCGACCCCGCGGCGATCGTCGCGGGGTTCCAATCGGAGCTGGGCACGCTGATCGCGGCCGCGAGCTAGTCGGGCTGGTCGGGCTGGTCGGGCTGGTCGGGCTGCCCGGCGGCGGTCCCGCGCAGTCCGACCAGGCTCGACACGGCCTCGTTCACGAGGTCGTCGAGCGGGGGCCACGGGAACCTGCGCCTGGTCAGCCGCAGGGAC
>DASQZW010000136.1:0-6472 GCA_035638495.1 Terriglobales bacterium | reverse complement strand
TCCCCCGCGACGGCCCCTACGTGCTCATCTCCAACCACCTCAACTGGCTGGACCCGTTCACCCTGCTGCTGGCCTTCCCGTCGGAGCCTCGCCTCCACTTCCTTGCCGACCCCGAGAATCTCGTGAAGAACCGCTGGCACTGGTGGTTCGTCCGCCAGGTCGGCGGCTACGTCCCGGTCGACATGCGCCGGCACGGTGACCGGCTGCTGTTCGACCAGGTCAAACGCGCACTGGACGCGGGCGCGGTCGTGGCGATCTTCCCGGAGGCCGCGTACGGCCCGCGCGAGGGCGAGCTCCTCGACTTCAAGAAGGGCTTCGCGCACTTCGCGATCGAAGCCGGCGTGCCCGTCCTGCCGGTCGGGCTGAGCGGCACCAAGGACCTCTGGTTGCGCAAGCGCATCGAGCTCCGGGTCGGCGCCCCGATCGTCACGGACGGCCTGACCGTCGAGGGGCTGACGAACCTGGCTCGCGAGCGCGTCGCGGAGCTGCTGCCGGCCTACGTCGAGCCGCTCGGGTGGAAGCCGCTCCGGCGCCGGCTCACGCGCCTGCTTTACTGACGGGCGAAGATACGGACGTGCTCGTATTCGCAGCCATCGCACCGCATGCCACCCACGCCCTGGTCGAGGGCGAGCCGCCGGGCGCCGAGACGCGCGCGGCCATGGCCGAGCTCGGCCGCCGCTTCGACGCCGCGCGCCCCGACGCCGTGGTCGTCCTCACACCGCACACGGTGCACGTCGAGGGAGCGATGGCCGTGGTCACGGCGGCCCACGCCTCGGGCAGCCTCGCGCAGTGGGGCGCACCCGAGATCGAGATGCGGGTGCCGGTCGACACCGGCCTGGCGGCGACCGTCCGCGACGCGGTCCGCTCCGCCGGCATCCCGGTCGTGGGCGTCTCGTACGGCGGCAACAACCAGCACGAGGCGGTGATGCCGCTCGACTGGGCGACGCTGATCCCGCTCTGGTGGATGGGCGGGCGCTCCGAACCGCAGGTGCCCGCGGTCATCGTCTCGCCCGCGCGCGACCTCTCGACCGAGGCGCACGTCCGGGCCGGAGCGGCGATCGCCGGCGCGGTCTCGGGCGCCGGCACGCGGGTCGCGCTGGTCGCGAGCTGCGACCACGGCCACGGCCACCTCCCGGACGGCCCGTACGGCTTCCGGCCGGAGTCCGCGGTGTTCGACGAGCTGGTGTGCACGCTGGTCCGCGGCGACCGTCTGGCCGCCGTGGCTGAGATCGATCCGACGCTGGTCAGCGCCGCGGCGGCGGACAGCTGGTGGCAGATGCTGATGCTGTCGGGAGCGCTCGACGGTGGCTGGCGCGGCGAGTTCCTCTCGTACGAGCACCCGACGTACGTCGGCCTCATGTGCGCCGCGTACGCCCCGGCGTGACCAGCGAGTTCGAGCAGGTCGCCGGGGAGCTGGGCCTGCGGCCGGGCCAGGTCGAGCGCACCCTCTCGCTGAGCGAGGACGGCGCCACCGTGCCGTTCATCGCGCGCTACCGCAAGGAGGCGACGGGCGGCCTCGACGAGGTGCAGGTGCAGGCGGTGCTGGACGGCGTCCGCCGCCGCCGCGACCTGGAGGCCCGCCGCGCCGCGGTTATCGCGTCCATCGAGCAGCAGGGGAGCATGACGCCCGAGCTGGCACGGGCGCTGGCCGGCGCCCAGACGCGAGCCGAGCTCGAGGACCTCTACCTCCCGTACCGGCCCAAGCGCCGGACGCGGGCGACGATCGCGCGCGAGCGCGGCCTCGAGCCGCTCGCGGACCTGCTGTGGCGGCAGCAGGCCGGAGGCGAACCCGGCGCTGCCGTGGCCCCGTTCGTCGACGCCGAAAAGGGCGTGCCAGACGCGGCGGCCGCCCTCGCAGGGGCCCGCGACATCTGCGCCGAGCGCGTCGCCGAGAGCGCCCCGCTGCGCGGCCTCGCCAGGCGCCTTGCGGCCCGCGCCGGCCGGCTGCGGTCAGACGTGGTGCCGGCGAAGCGAGGCGAGCGCACCCGGTTCGAGGACCACTACGGTCGCCAGGAGCCGCTCTCGTCCGCGCCGTCCCACCGCGTGCTGGCCGCACTGCGCGGCGAGGCGGAGGGCGTCCTGCGCGTCCGGCTCGATTTCCCCGACGACGAGATCACCGAAACGCTGGTCCGACAGGTCGTTCGGCGGCCGGCGGCGCTGCTCGCCGGCGAGCTGGAGGCCGCGGTCCGCGACGGCTGGGAGCGGCTGCTGGCGCCATCGCTGGAGAGCGAGCTGCGCGCGGAGCTGAAGGACCGCGCCGACCGCGCCGCCATCGAGGTGTTCGGCCAGAACCTCCGCCACCTGCTGCTCGCGGCGCCGGCGGGCTCGCGCCGCGTCGTCGCGCTCGACCCGGGCCTGCGCACGGGCGTCAAGCTCGCCGCGCTCGACGGCACCGGGCGCGTGCTGGAGTCCGCGACGCTCTACTCCGAGCGCAGCGAGGGCGAGCGCCGGCGGGCCGGTGCCGCGCTCCTCGACCTGGTCGCGCGCCACCGGCCGGATCTCGTGGCGGTCGGCAACGGCACCGGCAGCCGTGAGGCGGAGGCGTTCGTGCACGCCGCCCTCGCCGAGCGCGGCATCAGCCTGCCGGTCGTCTCCGTCAGCGAACAGGGCGCGTCGGTGTACTCCGCGTCTGACGTGGCGCGCGACGAGCTGCCGGAGCTGGACGTCTCGCTGCGCGGCGCGGTCTCGATCGGCCGCCGGCTGCAGGACCCGCTCGCCGAGCTGGTCAAGATCGACCCGCGCAGCATCGGGGTCGGCCAGTACCAGCACGACGTCGACGCCGCCGCGCTCCGCAAGAAGCTGGGCGAGGTCGTCGACTCGTGCGTCAACGCCGTCGGCGTCGACGTGAACACCGCGTCGCCACAGGTGCTGGAGCACGTCTCCGGCGTCGGGCCCACGCTGGCGCGCCGGATCGTCCAACACCGCGAGCGCGAGGGCGCGTTCGCCAGTCGGTCCGCGCTCAAGCGCGTGAGCGGGCTCGGCGCCAAGACCTTCGAGCAGGCCGCGGGGTTCCTCCGCGTGCGCGGCGGCGAACCGCTCGACGACAGCGCGGTGCACCCCGAACGGTACGAGCTGGTCGCTCGGATGGCTCGGGACCTGGGCGCCGACGTGGCGGCTTTGCTGGGCAGCCCGGCGCTCGTCGGCCGCGTGGACTGGCGCCGCTACCTCTCGGACGACGTCGGCGAGCCGACGCTTCGGGACATCCTGGGCGAGCTCGAGAAGCCGGGCCGGGATCCGCGCGGCGACTACTCCGCGCCGGCGTTCCGCGATGACCTGCGCTCCCTGGAAGACGTGCGCGAGGGCATGGTGCTGCAGGGCGTGGTCACGAACGTCACGGCGTTCGGGGCGTTCGTCGACGTGGGGGTGCATCAGGACGGGCTCGTCCACGTGTCGGAGCTGGCGAACCGGTTCGTGCGCGACCCCGCCGAAGTCGTTCGCGTCGGCGACCGGCTGACGGTCAGGGTGCTGGGGGTCGACCTGCCCCGGCGCCGACTGAGCCTCTCCGCGAAGCAGACGTAGCTGCTCGGCTTCGTGCCAGGAACCCTCTCGGAAATCCGGCCGGGATCGCTCTTGACAACGGAACCCAACCGTCATACTGTCGCCGTAATCGATTCCGGTATCGGTTCCGGAGTTCGACGCGTCAGTGGGATCGAGAGAGGGAGAGCGGAAGAAGCCGTTGCAGACGAGGCGGCGCGTCACGATCGACGACATCGCGCGTCATGCCGGTGTGACCAAGACCACGGTCTCGCGCGCCCTCAACGACCGCCCCGACGTCAACCCGGAGACGAGAGACCGGATCGCCGAGATCGCCGAGCGTCTCGGCTACGTCCCGAGCGCGACCGCCAAGGTCCTGCGCACCGGCCGCTCGCACTCGATGGGCATGGCCCTGCCGTCGTTCAACTGGCCGGGCATCCTGGAGATCCTGCGCGGCGTCTCGGACGTCCTGGATGGGCTCGGCTACCAGGTCACCCTCTTCCCCCTCACCCGGGGTGAGGAGGCCGAGCGCGACCTGGTCTTCCGCGTGATGCCGTCCATGCCGATGGACGGCCTGATCCTGATCCTGCCGCCGGGGATGCTCCGCTACGTCGGCGAGATGGCCAGCCGCGGCGTTCCGGTCGTGCTGATCGACGATCGCGTCGAGCACCGGGACCGGGACTTCCCGTCGGTCGGCACGACGAACGTGACCGGCGCCCAGGTCATCACGCGGCACCTGCTCCAGCTCGGACGGCGGCGGATCGCGATCGTGACCGGACCGAGGGAGCAGGACGTCAGCAAGAACCGGCTGCGCGGATACCGGATGGCCCTGGAGGAGGCCGGGGTCCCGTTCCGGGAGGAACTGGTGGCGGGCGGCAACTTCGAGCCGCCCAGCGGGAGCGCGGCGGTGGAGTCGCTGCTCGCGTCCGGACTGCGGTTCGACGCGCTCTTCGCGTCGAACGACCAGATGGCCCTCGGGGCGCTGCGAGCGCTGCACGCGGCCGGGGTGTGCGTGCCGGATGACGTCGCCCTGGCGGGGTTCGACGACGACCCCGCCGGTCGCTTCACGATCCCGGCGCTCACGACCGTGCACCAACCGCTGTACGAGATGGGCAGCGCCGCCGCGCGGACGGTGGTCGCCGCGGCAGAGGGTCAGCCGATCGAGCGGCACATCGAGATCCCCGCCCGGCTCGTGGTCCGCGAGTCGTGCGGGGCAGGCGGAGAGAGGAGTCGTTGATGCGGCCGGCCCCCCCGGTCGAGGACATCCGCAAGTGGAGAGGAGAGGTCATGTCATGAGCGTCTTTTCGAGGCGGTCGAGGCGCGAGTTCCTGCGAGACACCGGCCTCGCGGGCGCCGGGCTAGCCTTCGGCGGACCGCTGTTGGCAGCCTGCGGCACCAGCAGCGGCACGTCGACGAGCGGCATCGCGAAGTCGGGCAGCAAGCCGGACCGCAGCAACTCGCTGTTCATCGCCGGCTTCCAGTGGGGCCCGGCGACGAACTTCAACCCGCTCGGGCCGAACTCGTCGTGGCCCTCGCAGCAGGGTTCGGGCCACCAGCATCTGTACGAGACGCTGTTCGGGTTTGACGTGCTCGCCGGCGACATCAAGGGCATCCTGGCCAAGAACATCAGCTACCCCGACCCGGCGACGTTCCAGATCACGCTCAACTCGGGGGCCCACTGGCAGGACGGCAAGCCGCTGACAGCGGACGACGTCGTCTACACCCTCCAGCTCGCGAAGACCCACAACGAGCTGAACTACTCGCAGATCTGGCGGTACATCACGGGCGTCACGAAGAAGGACGACCAGACGATCCAGATCACTCTGAACAAGGACTCGCTCAACGCCGGCCAGGTCAAGCACTTCCTGGCCACGATGTACATCCTGCCCCAGCACATCTGGAGCAGCCGGGAGAGCGGCGGCTCGCTGCTCCAGTACGTGGATACGAGCCCCGTCGGCTCCGGTCCCTACAAGGTCTTCGACTTCAACGCTCAGCGCGTGGCGCTCCAGCGCGACGACAACTACTGGGGCAAGGGGGTCTACGGCACTCCGGCGCCCGCGTTCATCGTCCACCCGATCTTCAAGGACAACGACGCCGCCAACCTGGCCTTCCAGAC
Organism: Terriglobales bacterium; assembly: GCA_035638495.1. Classification (GTDB taxonomy): domain Bacteria; phylum Chloroflexota; class Dormibacteria; order Dormibacterales; family Dormibacteraceae; genus CF-161. Next base: position 882 of record DASQZW010000136.1, on the reverse strand, counting down.
CGGCGACACCGACTTCGCGCAGACGTTCCTGCCCCAGATCTGGCAGCTGTGGCAGGACAAGAAGCTGCCCGTGGCCACGTGGTTCAAGGACGCCCCGTACCACCTGCCGGGACAGATCCCGATGATCTTCCTCAACGTCCACCGCAAGGGGCTCGACAACCCCAAGGTGCGGCAGGCCCTCGCCTACGCGATCAACTACGCGCAGATCGCCGAGACGGCCATGTCCCGGTACTCGGTGCCGGTCAACGCGAGCCTGATCATCCCGCAGGGCGGGGAGCAGAAGTACTACGACTCCAGCAACGTGACGGCCAACGGCTGGAAGTACGACATGGCCAAGGCGACGCAGATCCTGGACAGCATCGGCAAGAAGGGCAGCGACGGCGTCTACGTCCTGGCGGACGGGACCCGGCTGGGCCCGTGGAAAGCGCAGTGCCCCTACGGCTGGACCGACTGGATGACCAGCCTCCAGGGCGTGTCGACGAGCGCGAAGGCGGTCGGCATCGACATCGCGACGGACTTCCCAGAGCAGCCCGCCGACATCGCGGCACTCCAGAACGGCAACTTCGACATCGCCATGTACAGCGCCACCGGCGCCGACCCGTCGGCGCCCTGGGCCCGCTTCCACGACATCCTGGACTCGCGCGGCGTCCCGGCCGCCGGCCAGACCGCGTTCTGGAACTACAACCGGTTCTCCGACGCGGGCGTGCCGGCGCTGCTGGACAAGGTGGCCAGCGCGAGCGCGTCCGACCAGCCGGCGCTGTTCGCGCAGCTGGACGACCTCTGGCGGCAGAACATCCCGACGATCCCGCTGGAGTACCGGCCCCTGGAGTTCTTCGAGCACCACGACACCAAGTGGACCGGCTTCCCGGACTCCACGCACCC
>DASQZW010000135.1:0-13184 GCA_035638495.1 Terriglobales bacterium | reverse complement strand
GTGCTGTCGCTGCCGATGTACGCGGAGCTGCAGGACCACGAGATCGACCTCGTCGCGGAGCTCGTACGGACCGCCGAGCGGGAGCCGGCATGGCAGAACGCGTAGTCAGCGCGGTCCACGGCCGGCGCGAGATCATGGCCGACCCCGACTTCGAGGTCGGCCTCGCCGCCAGCCTGCGGGCCAGCCACGACCTGCCCCGCCTCCTCGACCTCTACGCGCGTTTCGCCGCCGGCGAGGGCGAGTTCGACACCATGATGCGACGCGTCATCTGGCGCGCGGCTTGCCGGCGGTTCGGCCACGGCGTCAGCGTCGGCGCCGGCGCGGGCTTCAAGCACCTGGAGACGTTCGAGATCGGCAGCGGCGTGTTTATCGGCGCCCAGGCCTACATCCAGGGCCGGTTCGACGGCACCTGCCGCATCGGCGACCACGTGTGGATCGGCCCGCAGGCGTACATGGACGCCCGCAACCTGGTGCTCGAAGACTACGTCGGCTGGGGCCCAGGTGCGAAGGTGCTCGGCTCCGAGCACACCGGCTCGCCTGGGGACGTGCCGATCATCCAGACCGACCTCCGCATCGAGCCGGTGGTCGTGAAGCGCGGAGCCGACATCGGCACCGGCGCCGTGCTCCTGCCAGGCGTGACCGTCGGCGAGGGCGCCATCGTCGGCGCGGGGGCCGTGGTGACGGCCGACGTGCCGGACTTTGCCATCGCGGCCGGCGTGCCCGCACGCGTGCTGCGCTATCGGAAGGAAGACGACTTGCCCCCCCTGACCCCCCGGCGGATGGAGGGGGGGAATAAGGAAGACGACTTGCCCCCCCTGACCCCCCGGCGGATGGAGGGGGGGAATAGGGAGGACCTCAATGCGCGGTAGTCGTTGCCTCATCACCGGCGGCGCCGGACTGGTCGGGTCGCACATAGCCGACCTGCTGGTCCGCGAGGGCGCCGGCGAGATCGTCGTGCTCGACAACCTGGTCCGAGGTAGCCGCCAGAACCTGGAGTGGGCGACGGCCCATGGCCCGGTGAAGCTGGTGGTCGGCGACATCCGTGACAGGGAGGCGGTGGCCGCAGCGATGGACGGGGTGGACTACCTCTTCCACCAGGCCGCCATCCGGATCACGCAGTGCGCTGAGGAGCCCCGGCTGGCCCTAGAGGTCCTGGTCGACGGCACGTACAACGTGCTCGAGGCGGCCGTCCATGCCGGCGTCCGCAAGGTCGTCGCGGCGTCCAGCGCCTCGGTGTACGGGATGGCGGACGAGTTCCCGACCACCGAGTCCCAGCATCCGTACCACAACCGGACCATGTACGGCGCCGCAAAGACGTTCAACGAGGGCCTGCTCCGCAGCTTCGCAGAGATGTACGGACTCGACTACGTGGCGCTGCGCTACTTCAACGTCTACGGCCCCCGGATGGACGTCCACGGTGTGTACACGGAGGTCCTGATCCGCTGGATGGAGCGCATCGCCTCCGGACTCCGGCCGGCGATCTTCGGGGACGGCAGCCAGACGATGGACTTCGTCTACATCGAGGACATCGCCCGGGCGAACGTGCTGGCCGCCAGGTCGGCCGCGACGGACGAGGTCTTCAACGTGGCCAGCGGCACGGAGACCTCGCTGCACGAGCTCGCTGTCCTGCTGATGCGGGCCATGGGCGCCGAGCGCCTGGGCATCGAGTACGGGCCGGAGCGCAAGGTCAACGCGGTTCGCCGGCGGCTGGCCAGCACCCGGGCCGCGGAGGAGCGGCTGGGCTTCCGGACCGAGGTCGGCCTGGAGGACGGCCTGCGCCGGCTCGTCGACTGGTGGCAGCTGGCGCGCAGCCCCGAAGCGGTCCCGGCGTGATCCCGGTCGCCAAACCCTGGATCGGCGACGCGGAGGCCGAGGCGGCCCGGCGGCCGCTGCTCTCCGGCTGGGTCACGCAGGGCCCGGAGGTGGCCGCGTTCGAGGCAGAGTTCGCGGCCGCGGTCGGCGCGTCCCACGCCTGCGCGGTTTCCAACTGTACGGTGGCGCTGCACCTGGCGCTGCGCGCGGCGGGCGTGGGCGACGGGGACGACGTCGTCACGGTCAGCCACTCCTTCATCGCGACCGCCAACGCCGTCCGATATGTCGGCGCGAGGCCGGTGTTCGCGGACGTGGTGCTCGGGACGTTCAACGCGCCTCCCGACCTGGTCGCCGAGGCGATCACGCCCCGGACTCGGGCGATCCTCTGCGTGCACCAGATGGGCATGCCGTGCGACCTCGCGGGCCTGGTGGAGCTGGCGCGGCGCCGCCGCCTGCCCCTGATCGAGGACGCGGCGTGCGCCACCGGCTCGGAGATCCTCTGGGGCGACGAGTGGCAGCGCATCGGCCGGCCGCACGGCGACGTGGCCTGCTTCTCGTTTCACCCCCGCAAGCTCGTCACCACCGGGGACGGCGGCATGCTCACCACCGCGAACGCGGAATGGGACCGCAAGTTCCGCCTCTGGCGGCAGCACAGCATGGACGTGCCGGACACGGTCAGGCACGGGTCCGACCAGGTCATCTTCGAGGAGTACGCGGAGCTCGGCTTCAACTACCGGATGACCGATCTCCAGGCCGCCGTCGGCCGTGAACAGCTGAAGCGGCTGCCGGCGATGATCGAGCGGCGCCGGACGCAGGTCGAGCGCTATGTCGAGCTGCTGGCCGGTTTGCCCGGTCTGGGCCTCCCGGCGGAGCCGGCCTGGGCGCGCAGCAACTGGCAGAGCTTCTGTGTGGTGCTGCCGGCCGGGTGTTCACAGCGCGAGGTGATGCAGGCGATGCGGGACGCGGGCGTTTCGACCCGGCGCGGCGTGATGTGTGCGCACCGGGAGCCGGCGTACGCGCGGGAGCCCTGGCTCGCGGGCCCGTCCGGGCTGGCGGTGAGCGAGGACGCGCAGGACCGCGGGCTGATCCTGCCCCTCTACCACGAGCTGACCGCGGACGAGCAGGAGGCGGTCGCGACGGCCCTGCGCGCGGCGTGCGCGGCACGCGTGGAGCCGGTCCGCTGAGAGCCAGCGCCATGGCCGTGCCCCGGGTCGACGTCGACCCACCGCTGCCGCCGCGGCGGCTGGTCGCGGTCGAGCCCGACCCGCCCGAGCAGCCGCCCCCACCGAAGGCGGTCATCCCCGGGGCGCGCCACTTCGTCAGGACCTTCCTCAAGTTCGGGATCGCGCAGCCGCTGACGTGGGCCAGCTCGGCGGCGCTCGCCATCATGCTGCCCCACTTCCTCGGCGCTTCGAACCTCGGGAAGCTGGGCTTCGCGTTCGGCCTGACCCTGATCACCGGCCAGCTGGCCAACCTCGGCGTGTCCGTGTACCTCACGAAGGAGGTGGCGCGCGCGCCCGAGCGGGCCGGCACGCTGACCGGCAGCGCGCTGGCGATGCGCGTGCCGCTCAGCCTGGGCGCGGCGCTGGTGGCGATCACGATCGTGTCGCTCGGGTCGCACAGCGACGTGACCCGAACCGTCGTGCTGGTCCTGAGCGTCGGGATCCTGTTGGATGCGGTCCGGGCGGTGGTCCAGGGCACGCTGCAGGGTCTCCACCGCATGACGACGCTCGCCGCGTTCCCGGCGATCACGGGCGCGGTCTACGCGGCGGGCGCGGCCTTCGCGCTGACCCGTGGTGCGGGCGTGGTCGCGGTCGCGGCCGCGTACGTGCTGGGGCAGGCATCGGGTCTCACCGTCAGCGTCGTGGCCCTGTGGCGCACGCACTCCCACCTGGCGGGGCCGAGCTGGCGGCTGTGCCGCATGCTGCTCATCGGCGGGCTGCCGTTCTTCGTGTGGCAGGCGGCGCTGGCCGTGTACGGCCAGGTCGACTCGGTGATCCTGTCGTACCTGACGAACGACGCGGTCGTGGGCTGGTACGTCGCGGCCTACCGCATCGTGACGCTGCCGATCTTCGTGCCGACGGTGCTGATGACGGTCGCCTTCCCGGCGCTATCGGCGGCGGCGCGCGACTCGCAGCGCTTCAACGAGATCGTCAGGCGCGCGGTCCAGGTCGTGCTGCTGACCACGACGCCGATGGCGCTGGGCATCATGCTGCTGCCCGACCGCATCGTGCACGCGCTGCACTGGTCCGACTCGTTCCAGCACTCGGTCCTGCCGATCGTGCTGCTGGCGCCGAGCTTTCCGCTCGTGGCGGTGGACATGATGATCGGGACGGCGCTCACGGCCCGGGACCGGCAGAAGCAGTGGGCGCTGACCGGCGTCGGGGCAGCGGTGCTGAACCCGACGCTGAACCTGCTCCTCATCCCGTGGACGCAGCTGCACCTGGGCAACGGGGCGATCGGGGCGGCGGCGGTCACCACGGTGACGGAGCTGTTCATGATGGTGGTCGGTCTGATCCTGATGCCGCGCGGGGTGCTGGGCCGGGAGACGGCGGTCTGGGCGCTCCGCTGCCTGGGCGCGTGCGCGGTGATGGCCGTGGTGGTCCTGCTGCTGCGCGGCGCGACGATCGCGGTGCCGGTGGTCGTGGGCGCCCTGACGTACGTCGCCGCGTCGCTGTCGTTCGGCACGCTGTCGCTCTCGGACGTGCGTGCGGCCCTGCGCCACGTGGTGAGCCGCGCCGAGGTGGCTACGTGATTCGGTTTGCGATTGGGCTCGTTCGGGCGACGGGGGCTGCGGGGAGCCCCCCGCGCTCCAGCCTGGGTGCCGGCAGGGCCGGGTGTCCAGGCTTCCCTCCGGCGCTTCGCGGCCTTGACACCCTGCGCCCGGGTGCGCGAACCGCAAGCGGGTCGCCTGTGGCCCGAAAGTGTGCGTTGCTGCGCCTCAGCGTGGTCATTCCGGGGCGTAGGGGACTCTCACCAGCAGCAACGGCCATCTGTGCGCCGCCTGTGGCACACATGCGGGCCGACAACGGCATTGCCGTACCGCCGCCACCTCATCGAGGCCCCGAGACGTGGTGCCGGTACGGCAAAACGGACTCTGGGCCACTTTCGACCCAGTTGCCACCCATCTGTGCCGCCCGAGCCCAGACCGGCCTGCCTGCCCCCGCTTCGCCGGAACCCAACATCGGCGGCCCAGACACGCCGCACCCCACAAGCCGAGCACCCAGGAGCCCCAGATGAGCGCCCCCCGCGTCTCCCTCGTCGTCACCTGCTACAACTACGGCCGCTTCCTCGGCCAGTGCCTTGACAGCGTGCTGGCCCAGACGCTGACGGACTGGGAGGCGATCGTGATCGACGACGCCTCCACCGACGAGACGGGCGAGGTGCTCGCGAAGTACGAGGACGTGCCGGGGATCCGGGTCGTCCGCCACCGCGAGCGGGCCGGCAACATCCGCTCCTACAACGAGGGCCTCGACCTGGCCGCCGGCCGGTACGTCGGGATCCTCTCCGCCGACGACTACCTGCTGCGCACCGACGGGCTCGAGCGCCAGGTCGCCGTCTTCGAGGGCGACCCCGCCGTCGGGCTGGTCTACTCCGCCCACGCGATCGTCCAGGCCGGCTCGCCCGTGCGCCACGTGGTTCCCTGGCCCCACGCCGCCGTCCGGCCGGGCATCGACGAGTTCCGCAAGCTGATGTGGGGCAACTACGTGCTCCACTCCGGCGCGCTGCTCCGCCGCGAGGTCGAGCGCGAGCTCGGGCCCTACGACGTGGCGCTGACGCACACCGGCGACTGGGACATGTGGCTGCGAGCGGCTGCGCGCCATCCCGTCGGCTACATCGCCGAGCCGCTGTACGCGTACCGCATCCATGGCAGCAACATGTTCCACCGGGGTCTGCCACCCTGGCGCGAGACCGACCAGGTGGTCACGACGATCGACCGCGCGTTCGCGTACCTCCCGCCCGGCGCCCCGCGCGACGTGCTGGCCGCCCGGCGCGCGGTCCGCTCCCACGCGCTCCTGCAGACGCCGTGGTGGGACCTGAACCACGGCCGCCGCGCGCGCACGTGGCAGGGCTTCCTGTACGCGCTGCGACGGCGCCCGGCGGTCGTGGCGTCCGGCGAACTCTGGCGCTTCGTGCCCAGGCTCCTGCTGATGACCGCTGTCGGCCGCGAGCCGTACCGCCGGGCGACCGCCTGGCTGGAGCGGGTGCGTCGCGGCTCCGCTCGGCGCCGCGCCTGGGACAACTGACTCACGGTCAGGAGCATTCGGCCCGGGGTCGAGCCGGGACAGGTGGCTCACCGGCCGGGTCGATACCTCGGCAATCGGAATGGTAAAGCCCATTCTCTTTGACGCAACGCGCTGCAAGCATGAAGGGGCGTCGATATGGGGGGCAGAGGTCAAGTGGATAGGCGCGCCAGCCGCGCCGTGAGAGAGGAGCACTGCAGGAACAGATGAGCACGTTGGCAACCACTCGCCGGATCGGGATGCGCCTGGCCGGTATGCTGGCAATCGGCCTGCTGCTCGCCGCGCTGATGCCAGGGAACGTCCTGCGACCGCTCCCCGTCCGCGCCGTGGACTGCAGCGTCAATCCGATCCCCTGCGAGAACCAGCTGCCGGGAACGGATCCCTCGGTCTGGGACACCCCGAACGGCGACGCCGGCAGTCCCAACCTGCAGGGCTTCGCGACCGACATCAGCGTGAACGCCGGCCAGACGATCTCGTTCAAGATCAACAGCGGCAACAGCAACAGCTACTCGATCGACATCTACCGCATGGGCTACTACCAGGGCCTGGGCGCCCGCAAGGTCGCCTCGATCAGCCCGAGCGTGTCGCTGCCCCAGTCGCAGCCCGCCTGCCTCACCGACACCAGCACCGGCCTGATCGACTGCGGAAACTGGGCCGTGTCGGCCTCGTGGAACGTCCCGTCCGGCGCGGTTTCGGGCATCTACTTCGCGCGGCTGGCGGCCTCCACGTCGGTGGTCAGTCAGATCGTGTTCGTCGTCCGCAACGACGCCAGCCACTCGGACATCCTGCTCCGCACTGACGACACCACGTGGGTGGCGTACAACGACTACGGCGGCAACAACGTCTACTACGGCAGAACGGGCTCGTCCAACGGACGCGCGTACAAGGTCAGCTACAACCGGCCCTTCAACCTGCGCAGCGAGGGCGCCGGGTACGGCACCAGCAACTTCGTCTTCTACGGCGAGTACCCGATGGTGCGCTGGCTGGAGTCGAACGGCTACGACGTCAGCTACTCCACTGCGGTGGACCTCGTCCGCTTCCCCAACCTGCCCAAGAACCACAAGATCCTGCTGACGGCGGGCCACGACGAGTACTGGTCCAACGAGATGCGGGCGGCGACGCAGGGCGCGCGGGACGCCGGCGTCAACCTCGCCAATTTCACCGGCAACGAGGACTTCTGGAAGACCCGCTGGGAGTCGTCGCTCGACTCCTCGCACACCGCGAACCGCACGCTCGTCACCTACAAGGAGACGCTGGACAACAAGGTGCTGGATCCGCAGGACCCGCCGACCTGGACGGGCACCTGGCGCGACCCGCGCTTCAGTCCGCCCGCCGACGGCGGGAAACCGGAGAACCAGCTGGGCGGCACCATCTTCACCGTCAACCGCGGATCGACCACGCCCGTGCTGACGGCGCAGTACGCCCGCATGCGCTTCTGGCGCAACACCGCCGTGGCCGGTCTGACCGGCAGCCAGACGGTCGCGCTGGGCAGTCAGACGATCGGCTACGAGTGGGACGAGGACCTGGACAACGGGTTCCGGCCGGCGGGCCAGATCGACCTGTCCAGCACGACCGCGACCGTGCCCGAGCACATCCTGGACTACGGCAGCACCTACGGCCAGGCCACTGCGACGCACCACCTGACCCTCTACCGGGCGGCGAGCGGCGCGCTGGTGTTCGCCGCGGGCACCGTCCAGTGGGCGTGGGGCCTCGACGTCAACCACGACATCCAGCCCGACACCGGCCCCGCCAACCCCGACCTGAACATGCAGCAGGCCACGCTCAACCTGCTCGCCGACATGGGCGTCCAGCCGACCACGATGCAGGGCGGGCTGGTCGCGGCCACCGCCTCGTCCGACCACACGCCGCCGACGTCGACGATCACGTCGCCCGGCGGCGGCGCCACCGAGACGAGCGGCACGGCCGTCACGATCACCGGCACCGCGTCGGACACCGGCGGGGGCGTGGTCGCGGGCGTCGAGGTGTCGACGGACAGCGGCGCCACGTGGCACCCCGCGACCGGCACGACTTCGTGGTCGTACAGCTGGACGCCGGGGCCGACCGGCAGCTTCAAGATCATGAGCCGGGCCACCGACGACAGCGCCAACATCGAGACCCCGAGCGCGGGCGTGGCGGTGACCGTCAACCCGCGTCAGTGCCCGTGCTCGCTGTTCTCCAGCTCTGCCGCGCCGGCCGGATCGGGCGACACCTCCTCCGTCGAGCTGGGGACCAAGTTCACGGCCGACCAGGGCGGCTACATCAACGCGATCAAGTTCTTCAAGCCGGCCTCCGACACCGGCACGCACGTCGCCAGCCTGTGGACGAGCACCGGAGGCCTGATCGCGCAGGGCACGTTCGCCAACGAGACCTCGAGCGGCTGGCAGACCTTCACGTTCCCGTCGCCCGTCCCGGTCAGCGCCAACACGGTGTACATCGCGTCGTACCACGCGCCGAGCGGCGGGTACCCGGCGACGCCCGGCTTCTTCACCCAGCCCGACGACATGTGGCCGCTGCACGGCCCGAGCGGCAGCAACGGCGTGTTCGCGTACGCGTCGAGCAGCGTCTTCCCCAACCAGACGTTCAACGCGACCAACTACTGGGTCGATGTCGTCTACAACAGCAACTTCGTGGGCGTGGGGGCGCCCGGCGTGACCTCCGCGACCCCGGTGTCGGGCTCGACGGGCGCGCCGCTGGGCAGTCCGGTGGTCGCCAACTTCAACGAGGCCGTCGTGGCCTCCTCGATCAAGTTCACGCTGCAGGACCCGACCGGAAGCTCCGTGGCGGGGACCGTCGCCTGGAACGGCACCACCAACTCGGCGTCCTTTACGCCCAGCGCGGCACTGGCCCAGGGCACCAAGTTCACCGCCACCGTGAGCGGGGCGACCGACAGCGCCGGCAATGTGATGACGGCGCCGTACTCGTGGAGCTTCACCACGATGACGTGCCCCTGCACGATCTTCTCCAGCTCCGCCACGCCGGCCACCCCAACGGCCAACGACGGCTCGGCTATCGAGGTCGGCGTCAAGTTCCAGGCCGACGTGAGCGGCTACGTCAGGGGCGTGCGCTTCTACAAGGGGTCCGGGAACACCGGAACGCACGTCGGCAGCCTGTGGAGCTCGACCGGCCAGCTGATGGCGCAGGCCACGTTCACCAACGAGACGGCGTCCGGCTGGCAGGAGGTCGACTTCCTCGACCCCGTTGCCGTGACCGCCGGGACCACGTACGTCGCGTCCTACCACAGCTCCGGCGGCGGCTACGCGGTCTCGTCCTTCGGGCTCCAGTCGTCAGTGGACAACTCGCCGCTCCACGCCCTGGCGAGCGGCAGCAGCGGCGGCAACGGCCTGTACCTCTACGCCGGGACGTCGACCTTCCCGACCCAGACGTACAACGCCGCCAACTATTGGGTGGACGTGTCCTTCAACACGATCGCCCAGAACACCACGCCGCCCAGCCTGACGGCGCAGTCGCCCGCGCCCGGCGCGACCGGCGTGCAGTGGAACACCGCGGTCACGGCGACGTTCAACAAGGCGGTCCAGCAGTCGACGATCGTGTTCACCCTGAAGGACGCCAGCAACACCGCCGTGCCGGCGACGCTGAGCTACAACACGACGACCAGGGTCGCCACCCTGCAGCCCAACGCGCTGCTGGCCCAGAACACGACGTTCACGGCCAGCGTCAGCGGCGCCACCGACAGCTTCGGCAACGTGATGACGCCGGTCAGCTGGACGTTCACGACGTCCGGCTGCCCCTGCAGCGTGTTCGCCAGCACGGCGACGCCGCAGACGGCCTCGTCGAACGACAACTCCGCGATCGAGGTGGGCATGAAGTTCCGCACCGACGTCGCGGGCACGATCACGGGCGCCCGCTTCTACAAGGGCAGCCAGAACACCGGCACGCACACGGCGCACCTGTGGTCGAGCAGCGGCCAGCTGCTGGCGACCGCGACGTTCACCGGCGAGTCAGCCTCGGGGTGGCAGCAGGTCACGTTCTCCACGCCGGTGCAGATCACCGCCAACACGACGTACGTGATCTCGTACCACACCGACGTCGGCTTCTACTCCTCGTCCGGCGGCTTCTTCAACGGCGCCAGCGCCGATGCGTGGCCGCTGCACGGGCTCGCGAACGGGACGGACGGCTCGAACGGCGTGTACGTGTACGGCGCCAGCGCCTTCCCCACCAACAGCTTCAACTCGACCAACTACTGGGTCGACGTGGTCTTCACCGTGCCGTAACGGCCGCAGAGGGGGGGAACTTCCGGATTGGCTCTCGTCGAGAGGGGTGCCGGCCGCGCCGGGCGGCGGCTGGCACCGAGACCGAACATCGTCCTGTTCGCGCTGGCGGGCCTCGCGCTCGTCGCCGTCGCAGCGTCGTCCGACCGGGCGTCCGCGCCTGCGCCCGCCCTGGCGGCCGCCACGGGCTCCGACCCGTCGACGGCCGGCCAGTGGGGAACCCTCATGAACTGGCCGCTGGTGGCCGTCCACTCGTCGCTGCTGGACAACGGGAACGTCGTCGTCTGGGACGCGTGGGAGACCGGCGGTACGCCGTCCGTGCGGGTCTGGAACCCCACCACGCAGGCGTTCACGCCCGCCCCCAACACCACGACCCAGATCTTCTGCTCGGCGGAGGTGCAGCTGCCCGACGGGCGCATCCTGGTCGTCGGCGGCCACAACGGCGGCGAGGTCGGCATCAACTCCACGCAGATCTTCGACCCGTCGACGAACGGCTGGTCGGCCGGGCCCAACCTGACGGTGCCGCGCTGGTATCCGACGGCCACGATGCTCGGCGACGGCCGCGTCGTCGCGATCAGCGGCCAGGTCTCGCCCGGCAGCTACGACGACACGCCGGAGATCTACAGCCCGACCACGAACAGCTGGAGCAGGCTCGCGTCGGTCAGCACCTCGTTCGTGCACGACGACGGCTACCCGATGACCTTCCTGCTGCCCGGCGGCCAGCTGGCCGTCTTCGACCCGGAGGGCGGCCACGTGCGCCTGCTCGACCCCAACGCGCAGACGCTGACGGTCGAGCCCAACAGCCCCGTGCTGTTCGGCTCGTACGCGATGTACCGGCCCGGCAAGTTCCTCGTGAGCGGCGGCGGCTCCGCCTGGTCGTCACCCACCGGCGGGGCGACGGCGGTCATCGACATGAACGCCGCCACGCCCACGTGGGCCTCGACGGCGCCGATGTCGTACGGCCGGTACCAGCACAACCTGGTCGTCCTGGCGGACGGGCAGGTCATGGCGATCGGCGGCTCGCAGGACGTCGACCAGGCGGACCTCAACGGCTCGCTCCCCTCCGAGATCTGGAATCCCGCCACGCAGACCTGGACGACGGTCGCGGCACTCCAGAACCCACGCATGTACCATTCCACAGCGCTGCTGCTGCCCGACGGGCGGGTGCTGGCGGCCGGCGGAGGCCGCTGGTCCACGGCGCACGACTACGCGACGGCCGAGATCTACTCGCCGCCCTATCTGTTCAAGGGCGCTCGGCCTACGATCAGCTCCGCGCCCAGCAGCGCCCCATACGCAAGCACCATGTCGGTGCAGACGCCGGACGCCGCCGGCATCCAGTCGGTGGCCCTGGTCGACCTGGCCACGAACACGCACACGTACGACGGGTCGCAGCGGTACGTGCCCCTCAACTTCACGGCGGGCAGCGGCTCGCTGAGCGTGCAGGCGCCGATCTCCGCCAACCTGGCTCCGCCCGGCTACTACATGCTGTTCGTGGTCAACAGCAGCGGCGTTCCGTCGGTGGCCAGCATCGTGCGGATCGTCAGCGTCCCCGACTCGCAGGCCCCGGCCGTGAGCCTGACGGCGCCGGCAGCCGGCGCGAGCGTCTCCGGCGTGGTGGACGTGGCGGCGAGCGCCTCCGACAACGTCGGCGTGTCCGGCGTGCAGTTCCTGCTGGACGGCAGCCCACTGGGCGCGCCCGTCACCTACCCGCCGTACACGATGTCGTGGGACAGCAGCCTCGTGCCCAACGGCGCGCACACCGTCGCCGCGAAGGCGTGGGACGCGGCCGGCAACACGACCACGACGGCGCCCGTGAGCGTGACAGTGGCCAACCCGATGGTGCCGCCGGCCATCTCCAACGTGGCGGTCTCTTCCGTGACGGGCACCTCGGCGACGGTCACCTGGAGCACCGACCGCGCGTCGGACACGCAGGTCGAGTACGGCCCGACCGCCGCGTACGGCACGAGCACCACCCTGAACGCGGCGCTGACGGAGACCCACTCGCAGGCCGTGAGCGGCCTCACGCCGAAGACGACCTACCACTTCCGCGTGCGCAGCCGCGACGTGAACGGCAACCTGGCGCTCTCGGCCGACGCGACGTTCACGACCGCGCCGCCGCCTCCCGCGTTCCGCTCGCGCTCGAGCGTGACGAACGGCACCACGGTGGCCGCCCCCGCGGGGGTCGCGGCGGGCGACGTGCTGGTGGCCTCGATGGAGCTCGACGGCAGCACCGTGACGGTGACCCCGCCGGCCGGTTGGACACGTGCGCTCAACACGACGGCGGCCTCCGGCACCCCGTCCGTGTTCCACGCCCAGGTGTGGTACAGGGTCGCGACCGCGAGCGAGCCCACCTCGTACACGTGGAACGTGTCGGGGAGTTCGTGGACCGACATCGGCGTCGTGGACTACGTGAACGTCGATCCCACGTCGCCGCTCGACGCGGCGGCCGGCATCGACGCCGGCAACACCGCCACCCCGGCGACGCCGTCCGTGACGACCACCCGTCCCGGCGACCTGGTCGCCGCGATGTTCGTGAACTTCGACGGCGGCTCGTGGGCGGCGGGCTCGGGAATGACCGCGCGCACCAACTTCGACGGCAACTTCGGCGAGGACGCGCTGCAGGCGGCGGCCGGCGCGACGGGCGCGCGCACGGCCACCGACAACACGTCGGGTCCGATGTCCGCGCAGGTGATCGCGCTGAAGCCGCTGCAGACGGACACGACGCCGCCGGTGGTGACGGTGACGGGGCCGGGTGTTGGATCGACGGTGTCGGGTACGGCGGTGGTATTGAGCGCGAGCGCGAGCGACAACGTGGGCGTGGCGTGGGTGCAGTTCCAGGTGGACGGAGCGAACGTGGGGGGGCGGGTGACGAGTCCGCCGTACCAGGTGAGCTGGGACT